>JAWOJA010000022.1:0-10006 GCA_046484345.1 Kiritimatiellia bacterium | reverse complement strand
GCCGCCCGGCAGCCGTTCTCCACTTTCTCCATCGACGTGGACACCGCCTCCTACACGCTCGCGCGGAATTACCTTAATCAGGGACAATTGCCGCCGCCCGAAGCCGTGCGCACCGAGGAGATTGTGAACTTCTTCGACTACTCCTACACGCCCCCCGCCGAAGCGCTCTTCGCCGTGCACGCCGAGTGCGCCCCCTCGCCGTTCGGCCCCGGCTTGCGACTCCTGCGCCTCGGCGTGAAAGCCCGCCGCCTCGGCCGCGAGGAAAACCGCCGCGCCGTGCTGACCTTCGCCGTCGACACCTCCGGCTCCATGAGCGCGCCCGACCGCCTCGGCCTCATCAAGCAGGCCCTCCACTTGCTGGCGGAACGCCTCGCTCCCAACGACCTCGTGGCGCTCGTGCAATTCGACTCCACCGCGCGCCTGGTTCTCGACTACACCCCCGCCTCCGACAAGGCCCGCTTTCTCGCGGCCGTGGACGCGCTCCAAACCTCCGGCTCGACGGATCTCGAGCAGGGCGCGCGCCTGGCCTACGCCTGCGCCCGCCGCGCCTTCCAGCCCGGCGCCGGCAACCGCGTGCTGCTCCTCTCCGACGGCTCGGCCAACCTCGGCGGCTCCACCGCGGAGGAGATCCTCGCCGTGGCCGCCGACTCGCGCCGCCAGGGCATCCTCTGCTCCGTTTACGGCGTCGGCCGCGGCGGGTTCAACGATGTCATGCTGGAAACCCTCGCCAACAGGGGCGACGGCTCCTATGTGTTCCTTGATTCAATACAGGAGGCGCGCCGCGTGTTCGTGGACGAACTGGCCGCCACCCTGAACACCGTGGCCGCCGACGTGAAGATCCAGGTCGAATTCAACCCCGGCCGCGTGGCCCTCTACCGCCAACTGGGCTACGAAAACCGCCGCCTCCGCACGGAAGATTTCCGCAACGACGCCGTCGACGCGGGCGAGGTCGGCTCGGGCCAGTCCGTCACCGCCCTCTACGAGCTGACCACGCCGCCCGAAACCGGCAGGGGCCCCCTCGCCGTCATCCGGGTCCGCTTCCGCAACCTGCTCACCGGGCGCACGGAGGAGATCGCCGCGCCCGTCCCCGACTCCCTCATCCGCGCCCGGCTGGCCGACACCGACGCCTCCTTCAAGCTCGCCGCCGGCGCCGCCGAGTTCGCCGAACTCCTGCGCGGAAGCCCCTTCGCCTCCGACGGCCGCTATGCGGACGTCGCCCGCCTGCTCCGCCCCGTGGCCCTGGAATACGCGCTCGACCCGCGCGTCCGGGAGCTGCTCGGCCTCGTCGAAAAAGCCGCCGCCCTCGCCCCCGAAAGGAACTCGCCATGAAACACCGCCTGCTCGCCCTGCTCGCCGCCGCGCTGCTGCCCTTCGCCGCCCCCGCCCTGGAAATCGCCCCCGAACCGCTCGACGCGCTGAGCCTCGACGGCGCGCTCGAAAACGAAAACGCCACCTTCACCCTCTCCTTCAACCTGAAGGCCGGCGAAAAAACCGAGCTGCCGGTTGTCGCGGGCCCGGTGGCGTTCCTGAAAGCGAAACTCCCGCCGGGCGCCACGATCCGGCCGCAAGGCGACGCCTTCGTGCTGGAAATGCCCGCCCGCTTCGGCTGGTTCCGGTCGGACAGGACCGTCCCCGTGGAGATCACCTTCGCCGCCCGCGTCACCGCCAAACCCGACGGCTGGAACGAGGCGGCCTTCCGGCTCCCGCCCTCCACCCTGCGGCGTATCCGCGTGACCGCGGAGAAGGCCGAAACCGACGTCGAATTCCCCGGCGGCCGCCTGATCGAGCGCCTCCCGGCGGGCGACCGGCTGGAGGCCACCGCCTTCCTCGCCCCCGCGCCCGAAACCGTGGTGCGCTGGAAGCCGCAACTGCGCAAGCAGGACGGCGAACTGGTGGCCACCTGTGAAGCCAACGTGCTGGCCGCCACCGCGGTCGGCGGCCTGCGCCTCGACACGCTCTTCACCTACCGCGTCTCCCAGGGCGCACTGCGGAAAATCGAAATCCGCGTGCCCGATTCGCTCAATATCACCGAAGTCAACGGCGCGGAAATCCAGGAGTGGAAAATCGCCCCGGCCGCCGACGGCGCCCGCCTCCTTACCGTGATCCTGCGCCGCCCGTGGGAAACCGCCTACCGCCTGCAGGTCATCGGCGACCGGCCGCTGTCCGATATGCCCTGCCGCTTCGACCTCCCCGTGCTCCAGCCCCTCGGCGTCATGCGCGCGAGCGGCTTCCTCATGGCCGGGGCCGACACGGCCGTCAAGCTGAGCCTGCGCCATACCGCGGGCCTGACGCAGATCGACCAGACCGCCTTTCCGACCGCCTCGCTAGACGCCCCCGCCGCCCCCCGCGCCAAACCCCAGCGCAACGCCTTCGCCTGGCAATACGCCAACCTGCCCTACACCCTGTCGCTGGAGGCCGAGGACATCGTGAGCGAATACACCTCCGACGACCGCCTGGTCCTCTCGGTGGAGGACCGCGATCTCGTCCTGAACGCTTCCACCGAAATCGAATTTCGGGACGCCCCCTCCCGCGAGGTCGTCCTGGAAACCGACCCCGCCTGGTCCGTGGCCGCCGTCACCGGCTCGCAGCTGGCCGATTACGATGTGCGCGACGCGGGCGGGCTCCGGCATATCCGCCTGACCTTCAAGTCCGCCCAACTCGGCCGCGCCCTGTTCGAATTGCGCCTCGAGCGCAGCCTGGCCGCCGGGGAGGAATCCTTCGCCGTGCCGCGCCTGCGCCTGGCGGGCGCGAAAAACCAGCGCGGCTACGTGGCCGCCTCCGCCGAAACGGGCCTGCGCCTCAAGCAGGCCCGCATCGCGGGACTGCGCGATGTCCATGTGGGCTCGCTCCCGTTCCGCCTGCCCGACCTGCAGCTCGCCTACCGCTACCGGGACGCCGACTGGTCCGCCGAGCTCGCCGTGGAACGCACCAAGCCCGCGCTCTATGCCGAAGTCTTCAACCTCTGCTCCATCGGCGAGGGCGTGCTCTACGGCAGCGCCTCGATCAGCTGCCATATCAGCGGCGCGCCCGCCCGCAGCCTGAAACTCAAAATCCCGCAGCGCCTGCAGAACATCGAGTTCACGGGCCGCGACATCCGCAACTGGTCGCACAGCGGCGACGTCTGGACCGTGACGCTGCAGGAAAAGGTCATCGGCGCCCACACCCTGCTGGTGACCTTCGATCAGCGGCTCGACTACGCGGCCGCCGATTTCGACGCCGGCGGCCTCTCCGTGCTCGACGCCGAGGGCGAGGTCGGCTATCTGGTCATCGCCGGGGACGGCAACCTGGCGGTGGCCGAAAAAACGCTTTCCCCCGGCCTGCTCCGGATCGACCGCGAGGAGATCCCCACGGCCTACGCGCTCCTGGTGAACATGCCCGTGGCCGCGGCCTATAAATATGTCGGCGCACCGCCGGACGCCGCCTTCGCCTTCACCCGCTACGACACCGAACGGATGATCGATCAGGTCGTGGATCACACGACCCTCGAAACCCGCCTCGGGCGCGACGGCGAGGCGGTGACGAAAGCCGTCTATTTCATCAAGAACGCCTCGCAGCAATACCTGGCGGTCGCCCTGCCCGCCGGCGCCAAGCTCTGGAAGGTGCAGACCGGCACGGACGAAAAAAGCATGAAGGAGGTTACAGCTCTCAAGGGCGAGACCGCCACGCTTATCCCCATCGGCCGGCTGCGCGATCCGAACACCCCCCTGCGGGTGGAGCTCGCCTACGCCTCAGCCGTGGCCCCCCTCGGCCGCCTCGGCGGCACCGTGCTTCTCGAAGCCCCCGGCGTGCGCGAGACGCAATCCACCTTCGCGCGCTGGACGGTGATGGCCCCCGAAGGCCGGGTGCTCAAGGTGACCGGCGGATCCCTGCCGGCGGACCGCTCGCCCGACGCGGCCCTGTGGCAGGTGCTGCGCAACGTGGCCATCCTCTGGCTCGCCCCCGTGCTGGCCCAACCTGCGGTCGGCACGGTGGGGCTGGCGCTCCTCGCCGCCCTGGCGCTGATCCTCTTTGCCCGCGGCCGCGGCCGCGGCGTCGGAATAGCCGTCCTCCTCTCCCTCGTCCTGCTCGTCATCGGCCTGCTGGCGGGCGGCGTGCTTTCGCAGATCCTCCGTCTCCCCGAGCCCTTCGCCCTGCGTCACGTTTCCTGGTCGGGCGGCGAAACCGCCGTTTCCGCCAGCCGGGTGCTGAACCTCGAGGACGGCAAGCCGGCCCTCCTCGCGCTGGATGTCAGCCCGAAATCGCTCGGGGCCGGCTTTCCGCGGCTCCTGCTCCTGGCCACCCTGGCATTGGGCATCGCGCTTGCCGCCATCAGCCTGCTGCGCGGCAAGCGCGGCCCGCTCCTAATCGCGGCCCTGATCCTGATGGCCGTCGGTCTCTCGGCCCTGGCGACGGGCCGCGCTCTTTTGACCGTGGCGCTCGCCGCCGGTCCGCCCCTGCTGCTGGCCTGGGCCTTTCTGGCGGGCGCCTGGCGCGCCGGGCAACGCCGCAGGGCCGTCACGGAAGAGCCGCCGTCGGCGCCCCCCGCCCTGCCGGCCGACGCCGGGGCCGTCACCCTGCGCGGAATCTTTTTGGCCCTGACCGTCGGCGCCTCGCTCCTGGCCGGCCTGCTGCGGGCGGAAGACAAGGCGCCCGCGCCGCCGCCGCCGCCGGACCTGGTCCTGGAAAACGTGGCGCTAACCCTGCAGGCCCCGCTCCTGAACCGCCATTCCGAGCCGGCCATTCCCGTCCAGGCCGTCTTCACCGTCAAGGCCGACAAGCCCGGCGCCTTCCTGGCGGCCGGGCCCGACGCGGTGCTGACCGAAGTTCCCATACCGTCCCGGGATTATAAGGTCGAGCGGCAGGAACGCGGCACGGTCGTGACAATTTCCAATAAAGGAACATACGAAATCCGGCTTG
Source organism: Kiritimatiellia bacterium (assembly GCA_046484345.1). Lineage (GTDB taxonomy): Bacteria > Verrucomicrobiota > Kiritimatiellia > CAIKKV01 > CAIKKV01 > CAIKKV01. The sequence goes on along the minus strand of JAWOJA010000022.1, from coordinate 5,110 downwards.
CCTACGTCCTGCCGGCCCTCGTCGAGGGGCCTGCCGCCGACTTCTGGGGCGTGCGGCTCTTCCATCCGGCCGCCCGGACCGCCGAGGCCGAGCTGCGCATTCCGGCGATCCCGGTGGATGTCACCTTCACCGAGGGGGCCGCCCGCCATACGGTGCGCGAGGAAGCCGGCGCGACCGTGGTCGTCGTGAATCCCACCGCGCAGCCGGTCTGCGAAATCCGCTGGAAGCCGCGCGCGCGCAAGACGCAGCTCGAGGAAACCCTCTTCTTCGCCGAGGTGCTGACCTACGCGGCGTTCGAGCCGGGCGTGGTGGAGCTGAGCGCCCTGTGCGCCCTGCAGATCGCCCAGGGACAGGTCCAGTCCGTCGCCTTCGACATCCCTGCGGGGATGAGCGTGACGGCGGTGACCGCGCCCGGCCTGAGCACCTGGCGCTACGACTCGGATTCCCGCCAGCTCGAGGCCCTGTTCGAAAAGCCGGTCAGCGGCAGCCTGAATGTGGCCCTCACGCTCCAGGTCCCGCGCGAAGGGCTTCCCTACGAAGCCGCGCTCTCGGCCCCCGTCGTGCGCGGGGCGGCCCGCCAGCGCGGGGCCTTCGCCCTGGCCGTGCCGGACACCGTCCAGCTCGCCGTCTCCCGCACCACCGGCGTGAGCGCGATGGCCATCGAGGATTTCCCGGCCCCCGCCACGCCCGCCCCGCGAATCGGGGCCGCCGCCCGCACGCTGAAACGCGCCTATCGCTACCAGCAACCGCCCGCCAGCCTGGCCGTGACGGCTGAAAAGGTTGTTCCCGAAATAAAGGCCGTTGAAAAGGCCGCGCTTTCCATCGGCGACGAGCGGATCGTGCTTTCCTCCCAACTCGACGTGAGCGTGGCAAGGGCCGGGATCTTTTCGCTGGCCATCGGCATCCCCGCCGGTTATGACGTGGAAACCCTGACCGGCCAGGAGGTGAGTCACTGGGACGAGGTGAAGGAGGGCGCCAACCGCGCCGTGGTGGTTCACTTCCAGCGCCAGGTGCTCGACACGCGCCGGCTGAACGTGGTGATCTCCCGCCTGGAAAAGGGAATCGAAAAAACCATTCTCCTGCCCCGCCTCGACGTGCGCGAAGCCGTCAAGCACGGCGGCACGCTGACCGTCTCGGGCGAACGGGGCGTCCGGCTCTCCACCGAATCGCGCGACGGCGCCGTGGAGGTCAACCCGCGCGAGCTGGGACTGGCCGACGCGAAGGTCCTCGCCTACAGCCTCCTTCGGCCAGGTTGGTCGGTCACCCTTTCGGCCGAAGTGCTGGCCCCCACGCTGAAGCCCGAACTGCTCCACAGCGTGGATCTGGCCGAGGGCGTGATGCGCGAAACCGCAATGATCCGCTATGCGATCGAAAACGCGGGCTGCAAGATCTTCCGCCTCCAGGCGCCGCGGCCGGGCGCGGCCCTTACGATCACGGGGCGCGGGGTGAGCAAGGCGTTCGAGGCCGACCGCGAAAAAGGCATCTGGCAGGTGGAGCTGGCCAACAAGGCGGAACAGACCCTCCTGCTGAAGGCAACCTGCCAGAGCCCCTTCGACCCCGCCGCCCGCCAGGTCACCGTCCTGCCGTTCCGGACCCTCGACACGGAAAACCAGCGCGGGTATGTCACCGTCACCGCCTCCGGCCGCATGCAGGTCAAACCCGCGGGCGAGCCGGCCGGCCTGAAGCCGGAGGACGCCCGGGGTATGCCGGCCGACTTCGGGGCGGGAGACCTCTCCGACGCCATTCTGTGTTACCGGGCGGTCTCCCCGGATTACAGCCTGGCGATCGACGTGCGCCGCCATGGCTCCGAAACCGTGCTCCCGGCCCGGGTCCGCTCCCTGAAGCTGACCTCCGTGCTCGCCGGGAACAACCAGATGCTGACGCGCGCGGAGATGGACCTCGATGCGGGCGACCTGCGGTTTCTCACCCTCACGCTGCCGGAGAAAACCGACCGCCTCTGGTCGGTCTTCGTCAACGGCAAGGTCGGCCGCGCCTCGCGCGACGGGCGCGCCTACCGCATTCCGCTGGAGTCCTCTTTGGAGGGCGAGGCCACGGCGCTGGACATCCAGTATGCGGGCGTCGTCCCGGCCGCCGGGAGCCTGTCGGCCCCCCGGTTCGACCTGCCGCTCAACAACGTGACCTGGAGCGTCTACCTGCGGCCCGGCCGGCTCTATTACGGGATCGGCGGCGACTTCACGCTCGCGGAACGGGAACAGGGGCCGGTGGTGTTCGACCAGTCGAGCTATTCGATGAAAAACAGGCTGTTGCTGGCCAACGATCTCTCGCGCGCCAAGAGCGTGATGGCGAAGGGGGAATCGCTCATCCGCAAGGGCAGCCAGAAAGAGGCGCGCCAGGCGCTCGAAGCGGCCATGAACTATTCCTCGGGGCAGGCGGATATGAACGAGGACGCCCGGATCCAGTATAACACGCTGATCCGCAACCAGGCCGTGATGGGGCTCGCCCAGCGCGGGCTGGAGATGCGGCAGGAGCGGCAGACCGATCAGGAGGCGGCGGCGCCAGCCCAGCAGCAGGCCGACGGTTTCAATGCCGGCAACTTCACGCCCGAATACCAGCGGCAGATCGAGCAGACCCTTTCGGCGGACGAAAGCGCCAACCTGTATGCCGTGGCGGACAAGATCATCGGCCAGCAGCGCGCGGCGGTGGCCGTGGCGCGCGCCATCCGGGTCACCCTGCCCGAGCAGGGCGTGAAGATCGAGGTCACCCGTCCGATCGTGATCCACCCGAACGCCGAGCTGCGCCTGACCTGGCGGTCCCTGCCCGAAGCGCCCTGGCGGAAGGCGGGCTCCCTGGTCCTCGTGCTGGCCGCCCTCGCCGTATGCATGGTGGTGCGGAAGAAAAAATAAGTCCTATACCTCCCATAAGTCCTATTCCCCTGCCAGACTTCCGGCGCCCATTTGCTTGGAAGCCGCACACTTATCTGCTAAAGTCCGGCCATGTTTATCACCCTCACGCTCAACCCGGCGATCGACCTGACGCTGACGGTCCGGGGCAACCTGGCCCCGGGCGGCATTTTCCCGGTCGTCGCGGAAACGCAGACGCCCGGCGGCAAGGGGGTCAACGTGGCCAAGATAATCGCGGCCAACGGCAAGAGCGTGGTGGCGGGCGGCCTGCTCGGCCGCGATGAGCTCGGCCTCTACGAGCGGGCCCTGGCGCCCGCGGGCGTGGGCTGCCGCTTTCTCGCCGTGCCCCTCCCCACGCGCGCCAACGTCATGATCACGGACGGCCAGGGGCGGGAGATGAAGCTCAACCGGCCCGGCTTTCCCGACCTGCTTTACGACGAGGCGGCCCTAGCGGCCTACGCCCGCGCCCTGGCGACGCCGGGCCGGATCGTCGTCATGAGCGGCTCGCTGCCCGAGCGCTTCCCGGCCGACACCTATGCGCGGCTGGTCCGCCTCTTCCGCGAGGCCGGCTGCCCGGTGGTGCTGGATGCCTCCGGCCCCCCCCTGGTCGAAGCGCTCCGCGAAAAGCCGGCGGTCATCAAGCCCAACCGCCACGAATTGGAAACCGCGCTCGGCCGGACACTGGATTCGGAACAAGCCGTGAGCGCGGCGCTGCGCAAGCTGGCGGCCGCGCACGAGGCGGTCGTCCTTTCCGACGGCGCCCGGGGAGCGTGGTTCGCATCCGGGGGCGGGATCCTCTTTGCCAAATCGCCGGATGTACCTAAAATTGATACGACTGGCGCGGGCGACGCGCTGCTCGGCCAGTTTTGCGCGGACTACTTTCCCGCCCGCGCGCTGACGCCGGCCCTCGCCGCGCGCGCGGTTGCCGCCGGCGCCGCCGCCGTGGAACAGCCCGGCACGCCCCTTCTTTCCCTCGCCCGCATCATTCGCTTGTCAAAGAGGGTGGTCCCAGTCCCTTGGGTCCCTTCAGTCCCTTAGTCCCCTTCACCCCGCGCCAACCTGTTGCCCCCTCCTTTGACCTCCACGCACAAATCCCCCAGAAGTTTTCTCAGGATGTTGTCTTTCGGGTGGCCGTTGCCCAAGTGCTGGATGAAACATTCCCCGTACTCGCGGCCGATGACCGTCCCCTGCTTGCGGGTCTGGTCCGCCATGATGTCGATATAGGAGATCTTGTTGTGCGCCATCAGCCAGTCGCTTTGCGAAACATGGCAGGCGAGCATCGTCTTCTTGGTCTCCATCATGGAGCCGACATCGACGCCGAACCCGACCGGCAACGGCCGGCCGAAGATGTCGCACAGCCCCATGGCGTTCCAATAATAGAGATACGGAAAACGGCGGGTGTGGGGCGTGCGGGCGCCGCAGTCGTAGAGCGGAATAGAGGCGATGTAACAGGCGTTGCGGACCAGCCTCGAGGTCTCCTCGTGATCGATCATGTAATCCATCGGCGCATGCGTCAGCACGATCAGGGGGTCGACTTCCCGAACAATCCGGGCCACGTTTTTCCGGTACGTGGAATTGTACTCCACCTCCAGGTCGCAACCCTCGGCGTAATGGAATTTCGCGGCCAGCACGGCGGCGCCCCGGGCCGCCTCCGCCAGGCGGATCTTCTTGATCTCGGCGCAGGTGAGGGACGGCGAACCGACTTCGCCGCCCGTCATGGTGGCCATGTGGATCTCGTAGCCCTGCTTCGCCAGAAGCGCCAGCGTGCCGGCGGCCATGAATTCAATATCGTCCGGATGACACCCGAACGCCAATACCCGGTCTTTCACGCGCGATTCCCTTTCATGGAAGGTTGAATAGATATCCATGTTGCAATACCCGCCGATATCCTCGCCCTCGCGGAGCTGCCATGGGCCCCCTGTATTTGGAGTATTCGCAACAGGTTACCCGAAGCCCGCCGGAGGTAAAGAACATTTCATTGCCATCCTCATGGCGGGAGTCACCGGCCATCCCCCTCGGCGATTTATCTCACAAAAATCGATCGCCTGTTATATAGTGTCCGCCCAACCCGGAGTGTTCCATGAATCCTGTTCCGCGCCTGCTCGGCCTTCTGCTCGCCGCCTCAACCGCCCTCGCCGGCGAAAATGACTGGTTTGTTCCCCTCGGCCTCCCCCCCGTTGCCTCCCCCAAACGCATCTCCGGCGGCGAAAGCTTCCCCCCCCTCCCCCTGCCCGCCACCCCCTTGCGCC
>JAWOJA010000036.1:0-4577 GCA_046484345.1 Kiritimatiellia bacterium | reverse complement strand
ATCGTAAATCAGTTTTGAAATGGCGGTATTCTGACAGACCACAATGAAGCAGGGCGGCACCGCGATGCCGCTTTTCCGCCACAACTCGAACGTTTTTACGAAATGCCCGTAGAGCGCTTCCAAAGCGGTCTGCAATTTTAGCGGAAGACTGAGCGGGTCGAGACTGCCACCCACGCCGCGGCTTTTCTTCGGCATCTCTTTTCGGATATTTTCCCAAAGGTTACGAAAGACGGGCACTTCCGCACCTGGGATGTTGTCCGCCACCGGAACCCGGGGCAGCTTGACGATTCCGCACTCGATGGCATCCATGAGGGAGAAGTCGCTCATGGTCTAGGGGAAAAGGGTTCCTTCGGCATAGCCGGAGCCTTGAAGAAAGAACGGCGTGGCGGACAGGTCGAAAACGAGGGAAACGCCAATTTTGCGTTTGACGGCTTCCAGCCCCGAAATCCATAGGCGGGCGGCCTCCTTATTCTCTTCGGCCTCTTTCTTCTCGTCGCCTTTCAGTTCCGGTTCGTCGCCCTCACCCGGTTTTTCGCGGTAACAGTGGTGGGCCTCGTCATTCAAAACCAGAATGTTTTTCAAACCCATCAGATCGGGCATAACCCGCTGGATCATCTGGCCTTCCGTCTCAAGCGTGTTGAGCTCTTCGCCGCCCCGGCCTTTCAGCAGCGCACGGCCGCCGGCGGAGATTTCCAACCTCTCCCGCAGTTTGAAGGCGTGATAGTTCGTAATGACAATTTTCGCGCGGTCCAGGTCCCCAATCAGATCATTGGGAATAAGTTCCCGGCTCTGATAATAGCTGTCCGGATCATTCGGATAGAGGACCCGCAAACGGTCTTTGATCGTAATGCCGGGCGTGACAATGAGAAATCCGCGTGAAAACCGTTTGCTGCCCGGACGGCGCACGGCATTGATGGTCTGCCAGGCGATTATCATGGCCATGACCGTGGTTTTCCCAGCGCCTGTGGCCAGTTTGAGCGCCAGTCGCATCAACTCCGGATTCGCGTCCAGGTTGGCGGCCCTCAGGTGATCAAGGAAATCCTGCCCCTTCTTGCCCAGTTGCGGGGCAACTTCGGTCAGCCAAATCGCCGTTTCAACCGCCTCGATCTGACAAAAAACGGGCGGATTCCACTGAAATTATGATGCCGCCAATATTGAAGCAGTCGGGCGGTCTCGGGCGTGACTTTCCAGTCCGCGGCATTCGGCAACGCCCGCCAAGCATCGACCTGTCGCCGGAGATCGTTGATAACCGGGATGGGGTTGTAACGCTGTTCCTGGGTCGAAAGGCCGAGCCCCTCATCGAATACCAGATCTTGTTGCTTGCCCTTGCCTGATTGTTTCTTTGACTTTGGAATGGGCGTGATAAATTCCGCCCGACGCCGCGATTCGACAATTTGCTGCGTCGGTTGCCCGCTTAAATCGAGTTCCCAATGACGTGAAGGGTAGTTATACGGAGAATTCAGGATTGGATGCTAAAAAACCGATCAGCCATATATCATTCTCCGTTTCCACAAAGTACGATGACAGGCCTTCATGGAATAACTTAACCCTGCCCGAATTCGGTACTTATGCTACTCTTCCCCTCGCTTGCGAACAAGTTGAATTCGCCCGAATCCGTATCTTTTCGACTGCCTTCCGGTTAGGGTCGGCCGGCGGGGTCGGAGACCTTGTTCAGCATCAGCAGATGCTGGCCCCAGGGGATTTCTGCCACACGTTGTGGCAGAAATACGGCAACATCGGCTGTGGTCGGTTTGGCTTCGGGTTGCGGCAATGGGATGCCTTCGCAGGCACTTCTGCGAGAGCATGTCTCAGAATTAGAGGCGACTTCCGATCATCCTCACTTTCTCTCACAACCAGTGAGAGAAAGTTTTTTTCCACAATGCCGCGGCCGATGTCCCAGTAGAGCAGAATCAATTCGCGGTTAACCGCGCGCACGGCAGTGGTGCGGGCCTGAAGGATGCGGTCCTTCAGCTCGGCGAGGAAGCCGGGATAGTCCGGATGGGCGGGTGTCCCTTTAAGTATGGTCATTTCCGTGTTCCTTTTTAATGCGCACTGTCCCTCGCTTGCCTTCACGGAATATGAACGTTCCTATGCCGGGTGGCAACAACAGAATGGAGCGACTCGCCCGCCCGATTTTTTCCTGTCTCTTCTTGCCGGCTCTGCTATGATGACAGCGTGCCTTCAGCATTGGTACAAACGAAAGGAAGCACTCATGCAAAAATACGTTCTCACCGCCGCCACCCTCGCCCTCCTCATGGCCGCCTCGTCCCAGGCCGGCCTGCGTTACAAAGTCCAGACCCGCCACGAAGGCCAGAAGGGCGGACCCGGCAACCAGACCGTGCAGATGACCGCCGAAGGCGACAAGGCCCGCATCGACTTCCTCGAGGGCGGACCGATGGACGCCGACGGCTACATCCTCACCCGCGACGGCGGCAAGTCCATGACCATGGTCTCCACCAAGGACAAGACCTACATGAACTGGGACATGGACGTCATGATGGGCATGGCCGGTGCCATGACCTCCATGATGAAAATGGAAGTCTCCGAGCCCAAGGTCGAAAAACTGCTCGACGAACCCGGCGAACCCATTCTCGGCTACCCGACGCGCCACTACAAATTCCGGATCAATTACGACATGTCCATGACCGTCATGGGCTTTAAGAACTCCACGTCCGTCGCGCGCGAAGAGGAAAACTGGACGACCACCAAGATCGACACCGCCGCCCTGGGCCGCTGGATCAATCAGTCACCCAAGACCATGAACGAGTCGCTCGACAAGTTGATCCGCCTGCAGCGCGACCAGATGCAGGGCCTGCCCCTGAAGATGATCTCCGTCCAGACGACCACGGACAAGAAGGGCAAAAGCCAGGTCACCAAACAGATCATGGAGGTGACCGAGATCCAGGAGATGAAGGTCGATGCCGCCACGCTCGAAATCCCCGCCGGCTACAAAGAAGCGACCATGGAAGCCAAGGAAGGGGACGAGGACGCCCCCGACAAGAAGGGCGCCGCTCCCAGCCTGCCCTCGCTCATGAAAATGTTCGGCAAGTAGAAGACGGAGACGAGACGAAAAAGGGCCGCCGGAACTCCGGCGACCTTTTTCGTTTTCACGCCCTCTTTTTCACGTCCTCATAAAAATGCGCCATGCTGGTTTGCATGTAGGGGACCAGCCACAGGAATCCGATTCCAAAGGTCAGAATCGCCAGAAGCGCCCATCCGAAAAACCGCCACATCAGGCAGAAGAGTTTCCACTTCCGTCCATCCATCATTTTCATGCTGCGGTCAATCGCCTCCAGAGGCTCCATTTCCGGATTATCCGCCAGAATGTACCACGTCATGGCATAGGAATAGGACTTGATCAGGCCCGGAATAATCAGCAGCAGCATCCAGAGAAGGACGAACACCGTCAGCAGAATGTAGGTCAGCAACGTTTTGGCGAACAGCTTGAACCCCGAAAAAGCCAGCTCCACATCGGCCGACATCCGGCGGGCATAGGCCAGGAAAAACCGGGCCGCCCCCAGGCTCAAGGCCCCCGAGATCAGGATCGCCGCGATCGGGCCGAGACAGGGAATCCAGCCTGCGACCACGCCCGGAAGGGCCAGCAGGACAAAGACCCCGATGGCCATGCCCCAGCGGCCGCCCAGGGACTCGAGGGCGTATTCCATCAAGCGCGCGTTAGGCGTGCCTTCTTCATCGTAAACGTGCCCGGGAGGCGGCGCCGAGGGCCCGCCGAACAGGCCGGGCACATCGCCCGCCCGCGTCCAGGCGGCCATGCTTTCGTTCCACACCAGGTCCGTTGTGGCGATGCCGCCGTCCCGGACCATGTCCCGGAACTGCGCATCCTCCACTGGCCCGTTCTTCTGGTCGCCCTTGGAATACCACCACTGCATACGGCCTCCTTAGTTGCTCACACTCCAGCCATGCTACTTTAGTCCCGAAAAAAAACAAGCCCTTTCAACAAATGCGTTCTTTAGAACACCGCGGAAGCTTGTTGGTTGAGCTGGGTGCTGCGTTTCGGCGTTAATGCCCGGCCGCTTTCGGCCTGATCCGGGCTCAGACTGGGGGCGTCGGGCCCACAAGGCCGCGCCGCCCCGTCTTCGCCCGGCTGAGGCTCGAAATCGGCTCGTGCATTTCCGCTGATCGAAACGCCTCACCCGAGTAACCATCGCGCGCCCCGCGATCTGTCGATCAGCTCGGGCGGCGCGCGAGTCGGTTTCCGAAGAACTGCCCTTGAATGGTTGTCCGAAGGCGGAGGGCGGAGCCGGGCAGCAGACGAAGAGACGCTGCCGGTCAAGTTCCCACGACGCCGCCAGCAGACAAACTCTGTTTCGATGAACAGATTGGGCGTACGATGGGAACCGGGATCGCGCGCCGCCCGCCATACCGGACAGGGTTGGGGCGCGCGAGTGGAACCGGGTGCGGCGTTTCGATCAGGCGGACCCTGGCGATGCGATTTTGCGATGCTGGCGGTTGACGGCGAGGTGAGCTGGGCTCTTGCCCGCGAGCCTCCAGCCGGAAACCGGCAGCGCGCAAAAGCGCGCGGCAGGGAACGCCCGAAACGCCGCACCCAGCGCAAC
>JAWOJA010000014.1:0-41024 GCA_046484345.1 Kiritimatiellia bacterium | reverse complement strand
AGTGCCCAGGCCCCTTCGCCGTCAACCGGCACCGCGTGACACCGCCCCTGAACCACCGGCCCGCTTTCCTTCCACCGCCGGTTATGCCACATGCCGTAACTGACGTTCAGCCACCGCATCGCCCGGCTCAAGTTTCCGTGCGGGGGCTCCACCAGCAGGTGGAAATGGTTCGCCATCAGCGCATAGGCGTGCAACCGAACGCGGTACCGCTCAACCATCGCGCCCAGGAGATCGAGAAAATGAAACCGGTCAGCCTTGTCATAACACAACCGCTCGCCCTTCCAGCGTCGCGCCGTAACAGGGTGAGTCAATCATTTTTGTCGTTTGTCGGGACTTGACCCCTAGCATCGTCTGCTTGCTCATGCGTCCCCTTTTTAATTTCGCTTAAAAAAAAACGGAATTCCGCGCAACCTACGCCGGACGGCGGCGGGGCGGGCCGCTGCGGTGAAACCGGGACGAGCGATAGGTCGCGCTGGCCGGGCGGGGCGTTCCATCGAGCCGCGGTACAACCGGTTTTGGCTTGAAGCGCGGGGTCTCACCCTGGTCATTCGCGCCGCGATAGTTGAAATCGGGAATCGTGTGCCGCACGAGCCGCGTCTGCAGGCGGTTTTCAATGGCGCGCACAAGCCCTTCGTCCTCGCGCGTCACAAGCGTGAAGGCGTCGCCCGTCTTCGCGGCGCGACCCGTCCGGCCGATCCGGTGAATGTAATCGTCAACCGTGGCGGGAACGTCGTAGTTGATGACGTGGGAAATCGTGGAAACGTCGATCCCGCGCGAGGCGATGTCGGTGGCTACCATGATGTGGTAGGTGCCCCCGCGGAAACCTTCCATGGCTTCCCGACGGCGGTTCTGGGAAAGATTGCCCTGCAGCGACGTCGTCTTGTGTCCGGCCGCGGCCAGCACTTTCGACAACTTTTCGGCCCGGTGCTTGGTCCGGGCAAACACGAGAACGGACTCGCGGTCGATCTGGGTCAGCAGCTTGAGCAGTAGCCCCGTCTTCAAGGCCTGCGAAACGGGATAGAGCGCGTGCGAGACCGTGGCGGGCGGGAGGGCGTTCTCCACTTGGACGGTGAGCGGATTATGCAGCGACTCGTTGGCCAGCTTGCGGATGTCGGCCGGCATGGTGGCCGAGAAGAGCAGCGCCTGGCGCGAGGCGGGCAACTTGGAGAGAATCTTGCGGATATCGGGCAGGAACCCCATGTCGAACATGCGGTCGGCCTCGTCGAGCACCACGGTCTCCACGCAGTCGAGGCGGCAGGAGCCGCGATTGACATGGTCAAGCAGGCGGCCGGGACAGGCGATCACGACCTCGACGCCGGCGCGCAGGTTGGTGAACTGGGGGCCCATGCTCGCGCCGCCATAAATGGCGGCAAACCGCAGCCCCGTGCCGCGGCCGAGCTTGACGAAGACTTCATGAATCTGTTCGGCCAGCTCGCGGGTCGGGGCCACAACGAGCGCGCGGGTCCGGCGGCGGGGGCCGGAAAGGAGGCGCTGGAGCACGGGTAGCGCGTAGGCCGCCGTCTTGCCGGTGCCCGTCTGGGCCAGGCCCATAACATCCCGGCCCGAGAGGATGGGGCCAATGGAATCGCGTTGAATGGGAGTGGGCACGGAATAGCCCATGGTGGCGAGATTGGCCACGATGGCCGGATTGAACGAGAAGAGAGAAAAAGACATGAACCGCTTTCCGGGGTGCTAACCCTAATATACAACCCAAATTTCAAACCCTATAAATTTATAGATAACCCGGGCAAAAAGCCACAACAAAAGCCCCCGCCTATGCGACCTCGGGCGTCATCGTCTTGGGAAGAGGGGTCATCGTCAAAACAAGGCGGGGCTCGCCCCCCCGGCGTTCCTGGCTGAGCGCGGAGGTCACCAGCACCTCGCACGACTGCCCCTTGGGATTGGTCAGTTTCAGGGTGCCCAACCAGGTGCCCTGGGTCGAGGGCGCATGCAACATGGCGTAAACAAGCTCGTACGAATTGCAGAAATCGGCAATCAGGCGCTTCAAGACGACCTGCTCGTCTTCCAGGTGCAAAATCTTCAGAAACGCGGGATTCACGAACTCGATGGCCCCCTCTTTGTTGCAGACCACGATACCCGTCCCCGCGCTACGAATGGCCTCGTGGCTCATCTCGCGCTGTTCGCGCACTTTTTCGCGCCGTTCGACATTATGAATGGAAAAGATAAAATCTCCGTCATTGAGCAGGCGGATGCGACTGATGGCAATCTCGGCTGGGAACGTCGTGCCGTCCTTGCGCCGGCAGTTGCCATTGACCACCGTGAAGCGGCCGGCTTCGGCGTTCGTCCGGAGCTTATAGAGCATGCGGGTGTTGATGCCCACCACCAGGGCGTCGCACTGCAACCCCCATAGATCCTGCGACGCGTAGCCCAGGTACTGCTCGGCCCGCGGATTGCTACCGATGACCGAGCCTTTTTCGTCGAAAATCAGAACTCCGTCATACAGGCCTGCGAGCAGGTTTTTGTAGAGCGAAATGTCGGACGTACGGGCCGCCGCCGCCGGCGTTTCCGGAACTTTGACAACCGGTTTCACGGGTACAACCGGAGCACCGGCCAGCACGAAGCGTCCCAAAGGAGACGTTGTCACCACACCCGGCATTGTGTCGGCGGGCGTAGGCCCGGCTACACCGGCCGGCTTCGCCGCGACAAGTGGTCCTATCTCGTCTGCCGACTTCGCCGGGGCAAGGGGTCCTGCTTCGGCTACCGGCTTCACCGGGTCAACCGACTCGGCCCCCGGGGCAACGGGCTTTTTAGTCAACGAATTGAAGAATTTTTCGAGCACCGGGAGTCCTTGTCGCCGTTACTGCAAATCCGACAAATCGATTCGAATCGTCATGGATGAGACGTCCGGCTTGGTCGCGTTCGGGGTGGCCGACGTTTTTTGAGGCGGCGGCTTTGGCGCATTGGCGATCGGCACCGTGAGCCCCGTCCCGCAGGTGGGGCACTCCACCGACATTCCCACCATGTCCACCGGCGCTTCAATTTCCTGGCCGCACGCCTGACAAACAAAAGCCATGAAATCCGTCACCTGGGCTTCGGATTGCCCCTCCAGAACCTGCTTGTCCGGCTTCACGTCCGGGTTCCGCTGCGGCACCGTCAGGGCCGCCTTGCAGAAGGGGCAATCCCCCTTCTTGCCCGCGCTCTTGGGCGGCGCGGCGATCATGCTACCGCATTCCGGACAGGGGAACACGACTTGGCCATCCTCACCCTCCGGCAAACGGGTTCCAGAAGCCGGAGCATCGCCTGATGCGGCGGAAACGGCCGGGGCGGGTGCGGCAAACTCGGGCTTCGCCGCATTCAAATCCAAAGGCGTTAAATCGTCGATGATCTGGACCGTCACGTCCTTGTTGGGCGCAATGGCAGTTTTCGCCCTTTTCAAGGGAACAATCTTAACGGCTTTTCGCTCTCCGATCAGAAGAAGCTTGCCGGTAAAGGGATTGCGATGCCGGGAAGCCTTTTTCGCAACCACTTTCAATTTGCATATGCCGGGTATGACAAACCCATTCTCCGCCTCGCGATAGGCTATAGCGGTCAATTGGTCGAGCATCCGACCCACAATGGCTTTGCTCAGTCCGTTGCCCTTGGCGATTTCAGAAATCAAACGGCTTTTGGTAAAAGATTTAGATATTTTCATGGCTGTTTCTCATTTTTTAAAAACGTGATTACTATAATATCGCATCTTTTTACGCTGTTCAATGTTTTTAATTTTGGCTGAAGGCAATAATATCAAGAATTGACACGTTGTATCGGACAGAGGCATAGTGCCTCCAACAATTAAGGAGTGATGGCATGAAGATTCAGATCGTTGCGTTGGGAGTTCTGTTCGCCGGAGCGCTGAGTTTGGTCGGGGCCGAAGAAGGCGACGCCAATAAGCCCGCCAAAGGCGAAAAGGGCGACAAGGTTTCGCGCTTTGAAGCTCTGGATACGGACAAGAACGGCAGCCTCTCCATGGAAGAATTCACCGTTAACTTTGAAAAGCGGCCTGCCCGCAAGGTTGAAGGTGACAAGACCCTGAAGACCGCCGAGGAGGTGTTCGCCAAAATGGACACCGACAAGAGCGGCAGCCTGAGCCCGGAAGAAATGAAGTCGGGCCGCAAGGGCAAAGCCCCCCGCCGGGAAAAGAAGGCTGTTGAGGGGGAAGTAAAGGAATAATTCCCGAAATCAGAAAAAAGCCGCGGGCCCTCCCGCGGCTTTTTTTACGCTTCCAGCCCCGCCTCAAAAAAGATATGCTTTGGACATGCACGCAAGCGCCGCACGCCATTTCCTAGCCATCACGGTCTTCGCGGCGGCCTTTTGCTTCTCCGGCCTGCCGGCTGGCGCCGATACGATTCATCTGACCAACGGAAACACCATCGAAGGAATCATCGCCGCCGAAACAGGCGATTCCATAACCCTGCGGGTGCCGGGCGGAAACGCCACCGTCCCCCGCTCCACGATCCGGGTGGTCACCCTTGACACGGCGGCCGAAAACGAGGCCCTGGACAAAAGATGGGAAAGCCGGCGCATCCTGCAATCCTCTTATGTTCCTCCCGGCCTGGAACCCCTGGCCGCTCAATTCCGAACCCTCCGTGACCTTCGGCGGCGGGCCTTCGAAGCCCGGGAATCCCTGTTCAAGTCCGATGACGTGCTGCGCGCCAACGACGAGGAGAGGAACCGGTTGCAGGCGCAGTACCGCGCCGCCAACACCGAGTTGCAGAACACTTCTGCCGTGACTAACCAGGCGGCCTACAACCGGCTGGTTGCCGAGAACAACCGGCTGCGAGCCCAGTTGCTCCTGCGGCAGGAGGATTTCGAAACGGAACAGAACGCCAGGCCGGCGCGCATGAAGATGATTTCGGACTATCTCGCCGGACTTGAACAGGCGTCGAATGCCCTCGCTTCCGCCCGCCGCACACAGCAGGGAATAGCAAAGACGCCGGCGGGAACGCGGGAATTTCTGGAACGTTTGTCCGCCGACCAACTCACCTTCTCCACCGATTTTCAGAAATTTGAAATCCAGTCGTTCCGGCGCGGCAACGCCACGGTGGCGGCCGTGTTGATCAACAACCGGACCTGGGGCAACTTCATCCTGGACACGGGCGCGGAGGTGGTGGCCCTGTCGCGCGGCTTTGCCAAGAAAGCCGGACTCAACCTGGAAGAGGGCCGACCCACCACTCTCGTCATGGCCAACGGCGCCTCCGTCGAGGGCGTCACGATCCGTCTCGCCAGCCTCAAAGTGGGCGGGCTTGAGCAGACCGGCGTCCTGGCCGCCGTCCTTCCGGAAGTACCCGAAAAGGACATCGACGGGCTTCTCGGCATGAACGTCCTGCAGTTTTTTCTCATCCGTCCCAATGCCGAAGGCCGCCTGGAACTGGAGCAATTCGCCCCGCATGCCCCCTGACGGAACAGCATCCTTTAACACGCAAAATACTTAATGATCATTTTTTTTGTTGATCATTACGAATACCGCAATATACTGCAAAAACAATTCGAATAAATCATCAGGAGGCTTCTTTCATGAAAATCGGTCTGCCCCGTGAAATCAAAAACGAAGAGTTCCGGGTCGCCTTGACGCCCGAATCGGCCCACGAATATATTCTTCATGGTCATGAAGTTGCCGTGGAAGCGGGAGCCGGAACAGGATCGGGATTCTCGGACAACGACTATCGGGCGGCCGGCTGCCGGATCGAGGCTGACAAGCGCGCCCTTTTCGACGGCGCCGACATGATCGTGAAGGTCAAGGAACCGCTGCCCGCCGAGTATGCCCTTTTTCATCCCGGCCAGATACTCTACACCTACCTCCATCTGGCGGCCAGCCGGGAGCTCACGGAAGCCCTGCTCAAAGCCCGGATCATCGGCATCGCCTACGAAACCGTGCAGGAGGCCGACGGCTCGCTCCCCCTCCTGGTGCCCATGTCCCAGATCGCCGGCCGACTCTCCGTTCAGGAAGGCTGCAAGTACCTGGAGAAACCCTTTGGCGGCCGGGGCATCCTGCTGGGCGGCGTGCCCGGAGTGCGCAAAGGCAAAGTCGTGATCCTGGGCGGCGGCGTTGCCGGCACCCACGCCGCCAAAATGGCGCAGGGGCTTGGGGCGGCGGTGACCATCCTGGACATCTCCAGCCGGCGGCTGGCCGAACTGGACGATCTTTTCGACTCCCGCGTGCAGACGCTCTATGCCTCGCCGCACAACATCGAGCAGGAGATCAAGGAGGCCGATCTCGTTATCGGCGCCGTGCTCATTCCCGGGGCCGCAGCGCCGA
This sequence comes from Kiritimatiellia bacterium, assembly GCA_046484345.1. Lineage (GTDB taxonomy): Bacteria > Verrucomicrobiota > Kiritimatiellia > CAIKKV01 > CAIKKV01 > CAIKKV01. Next base: position 34,768 of record JAWOJA010000014.1, on the reverse strand, counting down.
AACTCATCACGCGCCGTCATCTCAAATTGATGAAACCCGGCGCCGTAATCGTGGACATCGCCGTCGACCAAGGCGGCTGCTTCGAAACCACCCGGCCCACCACGCACGCGCAACCCATCTTCGTGGAGGAAGGCATCGTTCACTATTGCGTGGCCAACATGCCCGGCGCCGTGAGCCTGACATCCACCGTGGCGCTTTCCAGCGCCACCACCCGGTACGGCCTTCTCCTCGCGGACCGCGGACTCGACAAGGCACTCGCCGAATGCCGCCCACTCCGCCTAGGTCTCAACTGCCACACCGGCCGCCTGACCCACCGTGGCGTGGCCGCCGCCCACGGCCTCGCCTATTCGGAGGAACCATGAACGCCGATGCGCTGGATCGCCGCATCCTCGGCCTTCTCAACCGCGACGGGCGCGCTTCAAACAAGGAGATCGCCGCCGCTCTCAACGTTTCGGAGGGCACCGTCCGTAACCGCATCCGCAAACTTTCCGAGGCCGGGGCGTTGCGGGTCGCCGGGTTGATCGATCCCGACATCTCCTCCGACAAGCAACTCCTGCTCCTCGGCGTCAACATCGCCTGCTCCCGGGAGTTGACCAAGAAGGCGGCCGAGATTGCCAAGCTGGAGCACGTCCAGTCCGCCTACATCACCGCCGGCCGCTACGACATCATGGTCGAGGTGTGGGTCGACGCCAAGGGCGGCCTCATCAACTTCCTCAGCAAAACGCTGGCCGGCGTCACCGGCATCACCTCCACCGAAAGCTTCCTCATCATGAAAAGCTTTAACAAGTGGATCCCCCGGGCCGACTTGTAAATACAGGTTACCGTTTTCTCATTGCACGACATGATTGTTTATGATTCAATATGCTTGAATTGAATCATAAACAATCAACTATGAGCATCCCGGAAAACCGGGAACTGGCGGCCGGTCGCGAGGAAAAGCTGAAGGCGCTGGTCAAGGCGGGCCGCATCGTGCGCGTGAACGCGCTCGTGCGCGAGCTCGGCGTCTCCGCCGCCACCATCCGGCGCGACCTCGAGCAGCTCGAGCAGCGCGGCGCCCTGCGCCGCGTGCACGGCGGCGCCGTGGCCATGGAGAGCAACCTCGACGAGCCGCTCTTCGATGACAAGACCCAGATCGCGGCCGCCGAAAAGCTGCGCATCGCCAAGGCCGCCGCCGCTTTCGTCAAGCCGGGCTCCTCCATCTTCCTCGACGGCGGCAGCACCATCCTGGCCATGGTCCCCCTGCTGCGCGATATGACCGACCTCACCGTGGTGACCAACTCGCTGCGCGTGGCGGCCGAACTGGCCGGCGGCGGGCCCACCCTCATCGTCGTGGGCGGGGAACTGCGCCGGCGCAGCCAGACTATGGTCGGCTCGCTCACCGAAACCATCCTCGCCACCCTGCACGTGGACACGGCTTTCATCGGCACCATCGGGCTCGACTTCAAGGCCGGCCTCACCACCACCGATCCGCGCGAGGCCTTCACCAAGCGCCTCATCCTGCGCCAGTCCCGCCAGATCGTGCTGCTCGCCGACAGCACCAAGGCCGGCAAGACCTCTTTCGTCCGCTTCGGCTCGCCCGACGAGGCCCATGTTCTCATCACCGACGCCCGCACCCCGAAGGACCTGCTCCAGGCCCTGCGGAAAAAGGGTGTCCGCACCATCACCGTCTGATCACCCAACCAACAAGGAAACCCGACATGCCCAACTACCTCAGCGACCTCAGACCCGATTTCACCCCGGGGAGCATCGCCCTCGGCAAAATTCCCAAATTCCAATACGCCAAGACCCTGAAGGACGAACTGGCCGCCAAGACCATTACGCCCCAGGAAGCCATCGACCTGCTCGAGGACATGCTCATCATCCGCGAGTTCGAGGAGATGATCGTCAAGCTCCGCTCGGGCGCTTACGAAGCCTGCGCGGGCTTCAACTACCGGGGCCCCACCCACGTCTCCATCGGCCAGGAAGGCTCCTCCGTCGGCGCCTGCTTCGGCATCGCGGGCGATGATTACATCACCTCCACCCACCGCGGCCACGGCGACAGCATCGCCAAGGGCTGCGTGGCCATCCGCGCCATGGCGGATGACAAGCTCAAGGCCCGCGTGCCGGGCGTCAAGACCGCCAACCGCGCGGAACTCGTCGAGGCCGCCCTGGAAGACCACGTCTTCCGCACCGCCGCCGAACTCTTCGGCAAGGAAGCCGGCTACTGCCTCGGCCGCGGCGGCGGCATGCACATTGCCGACTTCACCGCGGGCCACCTCGGCTCCAACGCCATCGTGGGCGGCGGCGTTCCCATCGCCACCGGCGCGGCCGTGGCTTGCCGCTACCTGAAGAACGGCAAGGTCGTCCTCTGCTTCGCCGGCGACGGCGCCTACGCCAACGGCGTGGTGCTCGAGTCGCTCAACTGGGCCGCCATGGACCAGTTCACCAATCACCTGGCCAAGGGTCACAAATTCGGCCCCCCCGTCATCTACGCCATCCTGAACAACCACTACGGCATGACCCACCGGACGGAAGACGAGGTCATGGGCATCCACACCATGGCCCGCCGCGCCGCCGGCTTCGCCGACAACAACATGCACGCCGAAGTCGTCAACGGCATGAACGTGCTGGCCGTGCGCGACGCGATCCGCCGCGCCGCCGCCGGCTGCCGCGACGGCAAGGGCCCCTACCTGGTCGAGCTCTCCTGCTACCGCTTCTACGGCCACTCGCTCAGCGATCCGCGCAACGAGTACCGCGTCAAGGAAGAGGAAGAGGCCTGGAAGCTCATCGACCCCATCCGCACCTTCAAGGCCGAACTCACCGCCGCGGGCGTCATGGACGCCGCGCAGATCGAGGCCCTGGAGACGAAGGTGGCCGACCGCAACGCCCGCGCCTCCGCCCGCGCCGTCGCCTCGCCCGACCCCGTGGCCGAGGACGTGATCAAGTTCATGTACACCGACACGTCGGCCGATGTGGTGCCGGAGGCCTTCCGCAACGCCCCGATCATCAAGAAGGAGCCGGTCATCAAGCGCCAGGACGGCCAGCTGACCTACAAAGACGCCATCAAGGAGGCCCTCATCGAGGAGATGAAGCGCGACGCGCGCGTCGTCATCTACGGCGAGGATGTTTCCGATTACGGCGGCGCTTTCAAGGTCACCAAGGACCTGCTCGAAGCCTTCGGCCGGGACCGGGTCTTCAACAGCCCCATTTCGGAAGCCGCCATCTGCGGCACGGCGGTCGGCGAGTCGATGGTCGGGGCCCGCCCGGTCATCGAACTCATGTACATGGACTTCGCGCTCATGGCGTCGGACCAGATCAGCAACCAGGCCGCCAAGTGGCATTACATGTCGGGCGCCAAGGTGGAAGTGCCCCTCGTCATCCGCGCCTCCGTGGGCGGCGGCAAGGGCTACGGCGGGCAGCACTCGCAGACGCTGGAAAGCATGTTCGCCCACATGCCGGGCCTCTATGTCGTCTACCCGGCCACGCCGCACGACGCCAAGGGCATGCTCAAGACCGCCATTCGCGACAACAACCCCATCATGTTCGTGGAGTCCCAGTTGCTCTACGGCGTGAAAGGGCCCGTCCCCGAGGGCGAATACCTCATCCCGCTCGGGCAGGCCGACGTGAAACGCGCGGGCAAGGACCTGACAATCGTGACCTGGGGCCCCGCCCTGTGGGACGCCCTGAAGGCGGCCGACCTGCTGGCCAAGGAAAACGTCAGCGCCGAGGTCGTGGACCTGCGCTCGCTCGTGCCGCTGGACATGGAAACCGTCCTGCGTTCGGTCAAGAAAACCGGCCGCTGCGTGGTCGCCAGCCAGTGCATCGACATCGGCAGCTTCACGGGCGAAATCGCCTCCCGCATCATGATGGAGGCCTTCGACTACCTCGACGCCCCCGTCATGCGCGTCGGCGCCAAGAACGGCATCGCGCCGCAGTCCCATATCCTGGAGGCCGCGTTCCTTCCGAATGAGAAGGATATCGTGGCCGCGGCGAAGAAAATTCTCTAACCCAAGGAATCAGCCATGGCCCAGATTCTTGTAATGCCCAAATACGGGCAGACCGTCGAAGAGTCGACGATCGTGAAATGGCGCGTCAAGGAAGGCGATGTCGTCCGCAAGGGCGACATCCTGTTCGAAATCGAAACCGACAAGGCCGCCATGGAGGTTGAGAGCTTCTTCGAGGGCACCATCCTCAAGATCCTCGTCGGCGAGGGCGCGACCGTCCCGGTCTCCTCCCCCGTCGCCTTCATCGGCAAACCCGGCGAACCGCTTCCTGAACTTCCGCCGGCAGGCGCAAGTTCACCCGCGCCGAAGCCGGCAGGCGAAGCCGGGCCCGTCACCGCCGCGAAAACCGCGGGCGAAGCCCCGAAGCCGTCGCCGAAGGCGCCGGGCGATATTACGCCGTCGACTCCATCCACAATGTCCATTCCCACGTCCACAACGCCCGCCACCCCGTCGGCTGCTCCAAAACGCCTCTTCGCGTCGCCCCGCGCGCGCGTCCTGGCGAAAAGCGCGGCGCTGGATATCGCCCGCATCCCGGGCACCGGCCCGGACGGACGGATCGTGGAAAAAGACGTGGCCGCCTACATGGAGAAATACCAGGTGGCCGCCATCAAGATCACGCCGGCCGCCAAGCAGAAGGCCATCGCGGAAGGCGTGGACATCCTGACCGTGCGCGCCACCGGCGAGGGCGCACGGATCGTGACGGCTGACATCGACCGCGCCCTCGAGGAACGGCCGAAGACCATGAGCAAGATGCGGCAGATCATCGCCGAACGGCTCACGCGCAGCACCACCTCCATTCCGCACTTCTACGTGACCGTGTCGGTGGATATGACCGACCTGCTGGGCCTGCGCAAGGGGCTCAAGGCGGCAGGCAAAGCCTACACCGTCACGGACTTCATCCTGGAGGCGGTCGTCCTCGCCCTCGGCGAGAAGCCGGCCTTCAACAGCGTCACCGACGGCAAGACGGTCCGCTGGAACAGCGCCGTGAACCTCGGCATGGCCGTCAGCCTCGAGCAGGGGCTCGTGGTGCCGGTCATCCGCGACGCCGCCCGACTCACGCTGGCGGAGTTGCACGACGCCGCCCAGGCCCTCGCGGTCAAGGCGCGCGAAGGCAAGCTGAAGCCCGACGAGATGACGGGCAGCACCTTCACGATCTCGAACATGGGCATGCTGAACGTGGAGAACTTCACGGCCATCATCAACCCGGGCGAGTCCGCGATCCTGGCCGTCTCCAGCACCCTCCCCACCCCGGTCGCCCGCGAGGGCCGGGTCGTTGTCCGCGACATCATGAAGCTCACGCTCTCCTCGGATCACCGGATCATCGACGGCGCGCAGGCGGCCGGTTTCGCGAATGCCATCAAGTCCAAGCTTGAGGATATGGAATTATGGAAAAGTTTGACGTAGTCGTAATCGGCGGGGGCCCCGGCGGCTATCCCGCCGCCATCCGGGCCGCCCAACTCGGCGCCAAGACCGCGCTCGTGGAGCGGGAAGCCGTGGGCGGGACCTGCCTCAACTGGGGCTGCATTCCCACCAAGCTGCTGATCGCGGGGGGCGATGCGCTCGCCTCCATCAAGGCGGCCGAACAGTTCGGCGTGACGGCCGGCTCCGTGGCCTTCGATTATGCCGTGCTCTGGGCGCGCAAGAACGCCGTGGTGAGCCAGCTCAAGGAGGGCGTCAACGGCCTGCTCAAGGCCAACGGCGTGACGCCCGTCAAGGGCGCCGGCTCGTTCCTGGATCGGAATCGCATCGTGGTCTCGGCCCACAAGGGCCAGCGGCTGCTGGAAACCGGCAAGACGATTATTGCCACCGGCTCGCGCTCGGTTGTCCCTAAATTCTTCCCAGCCTCCCCGCGCATCGTGGAAAGCCGGGCGTTTCTCGACATGGATCGCCTGCCCAAAAGCATGACCATCGTGGGCGGCGGCGTGATCGGCTGCGAGTTCGCCTGCATGGCCGCCCACATGGGCGTGGCCGTGACGGTGGTGGAAATGCTGCCCGATATCCTCCTGATCCTGGACGCCGATGTGCGCCGCGAACTGCGGCGGCACATGGAAAAGAAGCTGAACATCCGGATCCTGACCGGCGCCGCCATCTCGGATATTGTCGATACCGGCGCTTCCGTGACCGGCAAGGTCGGCGCGGAGACGGTTGAATCCGACCTGATGCTGGTTGCCGTGGGCCGCGCGCCAGTGACGGACGGGCTGAACCTGGACCGCATCGGCATCGCGACCCTCAAGACGGGCCATATTCCGGTCGATGATTTTGCGCAGACCGCCCTGGCCTCCATTTACGCCATCGGCGATGTGACGCCCGGCGTGCAGCTGGCGCACCGGGCGACTTCGGAAGGCTTGACTGCGGCGCACAACGCCGTGACCGGCAAGCTCGAGAAGACCGAAAAGCTGGTGCCCTCCTGCATCTTCACCTCCCCGGAAGTGGGCAACGTGGGCCTGACGGAAATGGAAGCCCAGGAAAAAGGGCTGGCCGTGAAGGTCGGCAAGTTCCCCTTCATGGCGCTCGGCAAGGCGCTGGCCTCGGGCCATCCGGACGGGTTCGTCAAGTGGATCGCCGACGCGGCCACAGACCGGTTGCTCGGCGCACACATCGTGGGCCACGGCGCCACGGACCTGGTGGGCGAAGCGGGCGTGGCCATCCGCGCCGAGTTGACCACCGAGGAGTTCGGCCGCACGATCCACTCGCATCCGACCCTGTCGGAAGCCTGGGTCGAAGCCGCCCATGCGCTGCACGGCGAGGCGATTCATGCCGTGAACCGGAAGCGCGCGTAGGCCTGCAAATGAATCTGAAGATCGTGATCCGGGACGAGACGGCTGGCGATGTTGGCGCGATAACCGAGGTGACAATCGCCGCGTTCAAGACCTTGGCCATCAGCCATCACACCGAACATTTCATTGTCGAGGCGCTGCGTGCCGCCAAAGCTTTGACGGTATCGCTGGTCGCGGAAGTTGACGGCCGCGTGGTCGGCCATATCGCGTTCTCGCCCGTGGCCCTCTCGGATGGCACGGGGAACTGGTACGGGCTTGGCCCTGTTTCCGTGAGGCCGGAGTACCAGAAAAAGGGCATTGGCAAATCGCTGATCCAGGAAGGATTGTCCCGGTTGAAAGCCCTGAAGGCCCGAGGTTGCTGTCTTGTGGGGCATCCGGAATACTACCGGAAATTCGGCTTCACCAACACGCCTGGACTTGGCCACGAGGGAGTTCCACCGGAGGTGTTCTTCGCCCTGTCTTTCGATGGGCATACGCCTCATGGCACCGTTACTTTCCATGAAGGATTCCATGCGGATGGCGTTCCGAAGGCGCACCCCTCTCATTGAATAAAATTGCCATCTGTTGTATTCTATTGTATTCTTTGTGCACAGGTGAAGGAGGCACGGACATGTCCAAAACAGTCACTCTAAGGCTTGACGATCCCGTCTATCGGTTGTTCAAGGAGGAGGCGGAAAGGGAAAACCGTCCAGTCTCAAACTTCATTGAAACCGCGGTGCTCCGCTTCATGCAGGAGCACGAAACCGTGGACGAGTTTGAGATGGCCGAGATTCGGGGCAATGCCGAACTCAACAAAAGCCTGAAGCGGGGACATCAAGATGCCAAACGCCGGCGCGGCTCATTCGTCTGAATATCGGATATTCGAGACCGAGGAGTTCAGAAAGGCTTTGGCCCGGCTCGGCCCTCCGCGCTTCCTGCGGAAGAAACTCGATACCTATGTTTATCCGCAAATGCGGCACGGACCGTACTTCGGCCCCAACATCCGAAAGTTGCAGGGCTATGCCCCGCCAACATGGCGCTACCGAATCGGCTCTTATCGTGTTTTCTACTCGGTGGATGAGAACGAAAAGGTCGTGTTCGTTCTGACAATTGATGATCGGAAAGACGCCTATAGATGATTGGTCCCATGCCTCCTGGAATTTGGAGTGCGGCAGCTTGATGCCGCTTTGGCAAGGCGCGGTCTGCCCTGAGCATGCCGAAGGGCTTGACGCGCCGGGGAATCGAAAGGGTGGCCCGTCAAGCCGGGCCACGGAAAGCGGTGTCAAGCCACCGCAGTCCAAAACCAGAAAGAAAATGTCCCCAAGCCACACGCTGCCTATCGGCGCTGTGCGCCTCTGGCAGGTTGGCACGTCGGGCGTCAAGGCGCTAAAAAGCAAAAGGCCCGCCGAATTTCGGCGGGCCTTTTACTTTCAGGTGGTGCACCAGGAGGGACTTGAACCCCCACACCCTTGCGGGCATAAGGACCTGAACCTTACGTGTCTGCCATTTCACCACTGGTGCAAAAGAACGAGCAAAAAAGGTATCAGAGGAGGCTATGTCCCGTCAACATCCGATTTATCCGAATCCATTCAAATTCAACCTCCCCGCCGGCAGCGCCCTGTTCACCGGCGTCATGACCGCCCACGATCACCGCTAGCGGGTTTATATGTAGAAGATTCGGTAAGCAGCCAATAAATATGTATAGCGGAAGAAGGGAAATTAAGGTACATATCGACCATGCCGATTACATGGGACGAGGTCAGACATAAAGCAATCCGCTTTTCCAGAGATTGGGCGTGGGCGGTATCCGAGGTCGGGGAAAAGCAGACCTTTTGGAATGAATTTTTCGAGGTTTTCGGGCTCAAGCGTCGAAGTGTTGCTACTTTCGAAGAGCCGGTTCAAAGCATCCGCGGCACGTATGGACGCATTGATCTTTTCTGGCGCGGCATCGTGCTGGTGGAACACAAATCGTTGGGCGAGGATCTCGGCGCCGCCGCCTCCCAGGCCTTCGCCTACATCGGCAATCTGAATGCCGCCGGTCGTGGCGACGAAGTGCCTCGCTATGTTATCGTTTCCGACTTCGCCCGGTTCGTCCTGTACGATCTTGAGCCGGACGAACAGCGGGAACTGCCCCTCTTCAGTGGAATCCGCTATTCAAGAGTGGATTTCGGGCTGGGCGAGCTTCATATGCACGTTCGGTCTTTCGCGTTTCTGCGGGGCGAGCGGACGATGCGGCTCGACCCCGAGGATCCCGCCAACCAAAAGGCGTACGACCGGATGTGCCGGCTCCATGACGAGTTGAGCAAGGGGGGCTTTGCGGGACCGGAGCTTGAGCGGTTGTTGGTGCGTGTCTTGTTTTGCCTTTTTGCCGACGACAACGGCATATTCGAACCCAATGATTTCCAGGCGTTTATTGTGGAGTGCACCCGTTCCGACGGCTCCGATCTGGGCGCGCGGCTCAACCAGCTTTTTGACATTCTCAACACGCCGCCGGAGAAACGTTCACCAAGTCTTGGCGAGGAACTGTCCGCTTTCCCCTATGTCAACGGCGCGCTCTTTGCTGAACGGCTCGGGTTCCCAGTCTTTACCGGCGAAATGCGCAAGGCGTTGATCGAATGTACCCATTTCCAGTGGGCGCGTATATCGCCCGCCGTGTTCGGATCCCTTTTTCAGGGTATCCTGCTGCGTCATGAACGCCGCCAGAAAGGCGGGCACTATACGGGCGAACGGGACATCATGAAGGTCATCCGCTCGCTGTTCCTCGAGAACTTGCGGGCAGAGTTCGAGTCGATCCGCAAGGACGCCTCAACGCGCAGAACCGCCCGGCTGGAAGATTTTCATGAAAAGCTTAGGCGAATGCGTTTTCTAGATCCCGCCTGTGGTTGCGGCAACTTTCTTGTCATTGCTTACCGTGAAATACGCCAGTTGGAATTGGAACTCCTTGAGGTTCTGCACGGTAAAACCCAGGTTTTCGATATCCGCACGCTGGTCAAGGTGGATGTCGATCAGTTTTTCGGCATCGAAATCGGCGAATGGCCGTGTCGCATTGCCGAAGTGGCGCTTTGGCTGTTGGACCATCAAATGAATGTGAAGGTGGGCGAAGCTTTTGGCAAATACTTTCAACGGCTGCCCCTTAAAAACACACCGCATATCGTCTGCGGAAACGCTCTTCGCCTCGATTGGAAAACTATCCTTCCGGCCGGCGAGGACGTCCTTGTGATGGGAAATCCCCCATTTGTGGGGAAGAAGGAGCAGGATGCCGGGCAAAAAGCCGACATGGAGACAGTCTGGGGGAGCTTGAGGGGGACCGGCAATCTCGACTATGTGACATGCTGGTATCGAAAGGCAGCCGACTATATTCAGGGTACGCATATCCGATGCGCCTTTGTATCCACCAACAGCATCACCCAGGGCGAACAGGTCGGAATTCTTTGGAGCGATCTCTTCGGCAGCAGGCATGTCAAAATTCATTTTGCCCATCGCACGTTTCCCTGGGAGAGCGAGGCGCGGGGCAAGGCCCACGTTCATGTAGTCATTATTGGGTTTGCAGCATTTGACACAGCGCCGAAATATATTTTTGAGTATCAGGACCCCAAAGCGCCTCCGGCCGTCGCCGTCGCGAGCAACATCAACCCTTATCTCATGGCAGGCTCTGACACAACGGTTCGCACCCGAACGAAGCCGGTTAACGACGCGCCTGAAATCAGCTATGGAAGCATGATGATTGATAAGGATCGAGCCGCGGGCGATGAATGCGGCTTGATCTTGACCAGCGAAGCACGGGCCGCACTTCTCAATGAATGCCCTGCCCTTTCGCCGTTCGTTCGTGAAATTTATGGCGGCGAGGAGTTTCTGAATGGATCCGTGCGCTGGTGCCTTTGGCTTGCCGAAGCCCCGCCTGATTTGTTGCGCCAATCGCCGCTGCTGCTTGCGCGAATAGAGACTGTGAGAGCATTTCGTCTCGCGAGTGGTCGTCCGCAGACTAAGGAATTAGCGCGCACGCCCACACTCTTTGGCGAGATTCGCCAGCCTTCCGAACGGTACCTTCTGATTCCGAAGGTTTCCTCGGAAACGCGACAGTATCTTCCGATGGGCTTTCTCAGCCCCCAAATCATTGCCAGCGGCAGCGCCTTGATTATCCCGCGCGCAACCAAGTACGATTTTGGCATTCTGTCTTCCGGTATGCACAATGCATGGATTAGAACTGTTGCGGGCAGGCTGGAAAGTCGAATTCAGTATTCTAACAACATCGTCTACAACAATTACCCTTGGCCCGAGCTGGTTGACGCTAAACAGAAATCACGGGTTGAGGTGGCGGCGCAGGCGGTTCTTGATGCGCGTGACCAACATCCGACGAGCACATTGGCGGATTTGTACGATCCTCACTCCATGCCGCCGAACCTGTCGAAGGCGCACTCGGAATTGGATCGAGCCGTGGACCGCTGCTATCGCAAACAGCCTTTCACCAGTGATCGCGAACGTGTGGAGTTCTTGTTTGCCCTTTACGAAAAGCTGACGATGCCGCTGGCGCCGACAGAACCGGTTAAGCGCACTCGAAGGAGCCGGAAATGAGCAAGCAGGGGCGCACTTCCATCATTCTGTTGGGGTTGGTGGTCGCCGGATTGCTCCTCGTTCCCTTGGGCTACCTCGCTTTTGCCGGCCGGTTTGACCGGATCGATCAGGCCGCCCTGGACCGCCGGATCGCCGTTTTGCAGGCCACGACAGTCGATACTCCCGCTGACTTGCAAGCCCGCTTCCGCGCCGACGTGCTGCGGACACTGCCCATCCTTCCGCCCGATCCGGAGCTGAAGCTGAATCCCTCGGGCGGCATCGTGGTCTTCGATCCAAGGGCCTTCTCCGACTGGAGAGAACTCATGGAGCCCTCCACGTTGAATGGCGCAACCGTCTATCCCGTGACCGTGGCCGAAGACCCGGAGACACGAGACACGGTTTTCTATAATGAGCAAGCCGTACCTATTTCCGTTATAGCCCCCGAAACGGATTACAACCCCTTCGCCTGGCTCGCCGCCCATCGCCCGGAGTTTTATGCCTCAAACGCGGTCCCCGCCGCCCGCGCCAAGGCCGAAGCCCTGTACGATCCCGCCCGCGTAATCGTCACTTTTTATCTTCTGCCCGCCAAAGATGTTGGCGACATGGCCGAGGCGCAACTGGCGGCTTCTTCCTTCGACCAAGACATCGGCATGAGCATGCGCATGGGCGAGGGGCTTCCGGAGCCGGTCACCAATCTCGTGATCTTCGCAATCGAGCGGGTGACTAACGGCATCGCCCTGGGCATCGGCTGGCCCTACGATTTCACCAACAAGCTGGAGGTGTTCGCTCGGACCAATCTAGCCCCCATCGGCTGGTTTGTAGCGTCCACCAACCTTTCCACGGCGGGCACCAATAGCCAGTGGTGGGTGGATGAATCCTTTTCATCGAACACTACGGCTCGATTCTATTGCGTGGGCAACGCCGACTTGGACAGCGACGAAGAGGGGCTGACAGATGCGCGCGAACGATGGATCTATGGAACTGATGAACGTTATTCAGACAGCGATATGGATGATCTTTCCGATTGGGCTGAGCTTTTTGAGGCGGGAACCGACCCATGGAACCCGGACAGTGACAACGACGGCGTGCCCGATGGAGAAGATCAATATCCTCTTATTCACGGACCTGTAATCGTCGTTTCAGATCCTGATGGGAACCAGACGCTCACACAATCTGTCATTAGCGTCACAGGAACAGTGAGTAATGAGATGACGTTAAGCGCGATCCGAGTCAATTCAGAACCGGTTAGCCAGCAATCAACGCCAACCAACGGAATTGTTTGCTTTTCGCATTCCTTGACCTTTGAAGAGGGGCTACGCGAGATTACCGTTGCCGCGTCGGCCACCAATGGCTCGGGTTCGCTCGTGAGGTTTTATGTCACAATTAACGCAACGCCACCTTCCGTGAAGATCATTCAGCCAACCGAACATCAAGTCTTTACGAACCAAAACATTCGTGTCGTGGTGGAGTCCGATTCGAATTATGCAACGATAACGATAAACGAGCAATGCACGATTAGCCAGGGCTTCCTTTATTCGGCATGGCTAACGTTAGAAGGCGGAACGAATCTCATCTGCGCCAGAAGTGTGGAGAGTGGGCAGGCATTAACAAACATGGTGTATGCGGTATGCGATATTTCGACAAATTACCCCGAAGAGGATGCTGATAGCGACAGCGTTCTGAACCAGAACGATTGTTTCCCCAATGATCCGGCCGAATGGGACGACACCGATGCGGACGGGGTTGGCGACAACGCTGATCCGGATCCCGACGACCCTAGCATCTCGAGCACGATCACTATCGATCAGCCAGAAAATGGAATTACGATAAGAGGACGTTGATCCGTTGCGATAGAAAACGGACGGGGTAGAATGCGGAAAATGCAAACATGATAAATGCCAAAAAATGGATATGGCAGGCTATAAGAATCGCTTTCGCGGTGATTGCCGTGTTGCCAACGAAAGTCATCGCAGAAGGCATTTTGCCTATTGACGAGGCTCGAAGCCAGACCATTTCCGGACGCGTTCTCGATGGCCAGACATCAGTGAAAATCCATGTGCATCCCGAAAACACACTTCCTGGCACGGAACGCCATTACGATGCGAGCGTGAATAGCGGGACCTATTTTTCCGTGATTAAGCTCTTTCCCGGAGTCAATCAAATCGAAGCCGTCACGCCCACAGGTAAACAGGCATTGCGGGAAACATTTACTGTCGATAAACCGGCTCTTCGAGTGGACTTTAATTGTAGCCCAGTTCAAATACTAAAAATATATGTAGCAAATGACTGTAATACTTGGGGTTTTATTACAGGGGGGAGTATTATTATTCCTAATGCCGAAGCTGGCATATATTCTTTCCACGTTTCCCCGATTTTTACTCCAGGAATTGATACTAATTACTACCCAACCGTGACAGCCACGGTAAATATATTTTTGAACGAAGCGCAGGTGTATTCCTCCAGCATAACGTGGGGGGATTGGGGCCTTCCTGGAGGTTTGTATTTTTATTGGCCCATTGAATCGGTAGTTATACATTCTGGGGACAAATCGGGCGGATATTTTGTTGATGAAAATGGAAATCGGGATATTACCGAACAAGGAGCCCGTGTTGGCTTGCCGCTAAGCTTGGCAATTGGCCATTATATTACCGAATTCACGGGCAATGGCGGGGGGAGCCCAATTTTTCTGAATATTGGAAAGTCTGCTCAATTCAAGGCTAAAGGCAATAGAGTAATGTCTCTGATTGAGGATCAAAACATGTTTGATTGTTTTTACATGGAAACCATTTCGGGCGCCGATGTTGCGATAATCGATGAGCTAGGTGTTCTTACGGCCCTTTCGCCGGGCCATGTTCAGGTATACGTTTGGGACCCGACAATGGGTTATTCTGTTCCAATTGATGTTTATGTTCTTAAGGTGGACTTGGTTCCCGATTATGATCGGAGCGGCGTGATCGATGACGACGACCGGACAATGTCCGATGCTGGGGACAAGTTCTACTTCTGGCTCAATGATGACGATGACAGTGGGTTTGAGGACGATACTGGCGCCGGGAAAATGGACATTCCAGGAGCGGAGACCGGATGGCTGGAGTTAGACGGCCGAGATCCTGACTACGGAAACAACACAATTGATAGCGAACGCGACTGGGTTGATTTCTTCCCCGTTTTCGTGGACCTTAAACCCACCCTCGATCTTATCGGCACCGTCGGTTTGAAATACGTCCTGAAACATACTGGCGGAGCAGTGAACGCCTACATCCCTAACGATCTCGCCCCAGCCGATGCGGCAAAGCATTTGAGGGATTATACCTATGCTCACGCCCACGCCGATGCAACCGTCTGCCAGATTACGGCGACGGGTTACGAGTTGCCAACGGCGTTTCTAAACGCCGTCAAGAATGACGGTAAAGGCGTCATTCTCTTGGAAGGTCGGACCACTTCAACAAGCGGCAAACTCGTCATCGAGGTACAGAAGTCGGACGGCACCCCGATCTGTTCGCGCGAACTCGCGCTGAGTCTGGACGACGTCGAGAAAATGTTTTTCCACAAAAATCTTCGGTCAGCGGGAGGTGGTAGCGGCGGCGAGGCCGATCGGACCACCGCGCCGAATTATCCGGACAAACTCTGCAACGGCAAACAATTCGTCTTTATTCACGGGTACAACGTGAATCGTGTTCAGGCGCGCGGATGGGAAGCGGAGATTTTCAAGCGCATGTACTGGGCGCGCAACAACGCTCGGTTCCACGCCATTACCTGGTACGGCTACGAAAGCCAGGCGTGGGCATGGTATTGGCCGTGGTGGGGATATGTCTGTCCCAATTACCACAACAACATAGTAAATGCATGGGAGACGGCACCGGCGGTTAAAGACTACCTTGCTGGTTTGAGCGGCGATGTTTACCTCGCGGCGCACAGCCTGGGGAACATGGTTGCATCCTGCTCCTTGATGATCGATTCCAGTGTCATCACGAAATACTTCATGCTCGATGCGGCTGTTGCGTCGGAAGCGTTCGATGCTTCCCAGTTCAACGAGAACATGCTGCACAGCAACTGGCTTCCTTATGAGGAGCTGACCGATCTATACGCTTCCGAATGGCATTCGATTTTCGGATCAGGCGATCAGCGGTCCGATCTGACATGGCAAGGGCGGTTCAGTTCCATTGCTTCCAAGTGCGTCAACCTGTATTCGAGCGGCGACCAAGTCTTCGATGTTCACGCAAAAGAAACGGAACCGGATGTATTCGAAGTGATGCCGCATGTTAAGAGCGGTCGATATTCCTGGGCATTTCAGGAAAAACGCAAGGGATCCAGCTACAAACCGGGTGGAGACGCCTATACCTTCAGCAGTTACGCGGGGTGGAGTTTCAATGACGCGGATCCGCCGATGGGCTGGACGACGAACAACCCCGTATACGATCCGGAGACAGACCCGCAAAGCGAGGAATACATTCTGGTTGATGCAACGACGGCGGCAGCCATAACGACAAACCAACTGGGGACGAAGCCTTTCTTCGGCATGGGTGCCGGAGACTTTCGTAATAATCTGTTTGCTACCAACGGCGCCACGGCTAACGCCTGGCTTAACGAGACGAACAAGTGGCGTGTTATAGCCGGGACCATTCCCACTATGAGTCTTGCGGCGGGAAGGGTGAGTCTTAGTGCCGTTGGCGGTAATGTAGACATGAATTCATCGCTTAAGCCGTCTTACTGGCCCGATCGGAATCCCGATCCCAATATAGATGATTTCGACTGGCTTCATAGCGATATTCGGAACATGGCCTATGTCTACACCTATAAGTTATTCGACGAGATGATCGTCGAAGGAGGGCTTGATCATGAAGAATGAGCGGTCTATTGTGACGGTAGCAGCTATGCTTTGGATAGCCACGCTAAATGTTTTTGCGTTTGAACGCGGAGAAGCCGAACTGCATTTTATTGTTGCGGATGAGGATCTAAAGCCGGTAACGAATGCTACAGTGCGGGGCGGTGCGTGGTGGCCCGAACGAGAAACGGGAAAGGACGGTGTAATGGCAGGCAGAAGTTTTCGCGCCCTTACCGATACGAATGGATGCGCTACCGTTCATGTGATTGTTTATTCAGACGTTAAAAGCACAGTTGAAAAAGATGGATATTATACATCACGTGACACCTATGATTTCTACTTGTCGAAAGAACACAGTATGAAACTTGATGCAGGCCAGTGGTTGCCGCGCCCTTCCGTTAAGACGGTTACGCTGAAGCGCATTCTGAACCCGATTCCGATGTATGCGAGGCGGGTCAACGCTCCGGTTCCGGCCCTTGATACACCGGTTGGATACGACTTGGAAAAAGGCGACTGGGTTTCGCCGCACGGCAAGGGAGTTGTCTCGGATTTAGTTGTCACTGCCAGCGGTCGGTATGTGGACAACGTCAATCGAGACATTCAAATGGTACTCCATTTCCCATTGCCTGGCGCAGGGATCATCACGAACATTGTCCCTATTCATAACGAAATGCCAATAGGCAGCCAACTGGTTTCGGATCACACGGCTCCTGCAGAAGGCTATCGGGCTTCCTACGAATACTCCCAACGAATGCGTCCCAAACTGAGTGATCGCGTCAACATGACGCCCCGGTTCGGGCAAATCGCCTACTTTCGCGTACGGACCGAATTGGATGACAAGGGTCAAGTTAAAAAAGCATGGCACGGTAAGATGTATGGGGACTTGTATAGCGCCTTTGACTTCGACAAGCGCATTTGTCTTATCTTCACCTATTACCTGAATCCAGACGGGACACGGAACGTGGAGTTCGACCTGACTCGCAATCTGCTGACCGACTTAAAGTCCTTAGAGCAAGTTAACCGCCCGTGACGTCTCACAAGTGTTCCCTTTCCTACAACGCGGACAACCCCAAAGTGTTAAAGTTTCTTGCCCGGGCCCGGGCGATATTTGCGCAGGACAAGGATATGGCGCACTTGACAGATTTCATTACCAGTGGAAAGGCCCGGACTCGTGACGAACGACTCCGTCACTGAAAAGGCGGTTCATCAAAGCGGAAGATGCCTCTACTGTAACAGTTATTGTGGCCGGCTATGAGCAACACCTATCCCCAACTGCGCTGCGTCCCCATCAAGCACGGGTCGCCTGAATATGCGGCCACGGTCGCGCTGCGCAACGAGGTCCTGCGCAAGCCCCTCGGGCTTTCCTTGTCCGACGAGCAGCTTCAGGCCGAAAGCGGGGATCACCACCTGGCCGGCTTTCTCGATGGCCGCCTGGTCGCCTGCCTGGTGCTCACGCCTGTGGGGACCCCCTTCATCGAGGTGGGCCTCCCGCATGTCGCAATCCGCAAGAGCCTGACTTCCCCGGCGCTGTAGCCGCTACAGGCCCGCTTGACGCGCGGGAATGGCCAGCAGGTCGCAACTGTCGGGAATGGTCTCCCCCAGGGGCAGGACGACATTGCGGCGCACGACGTACAAAAGATAGTCCAACCGGAGCAGGCGCGCGCGGACATCCTCCCAGGAATGACCGAACTTGGCCCAATGCTTTTTCCGGTACTCGCACACCAAAACCGGCCGGTGCGCCTCAATCAGCCCCGCCAACTGCGCCAGCACCACGCTCTCCACGCCCTCCACATCGATCTTCAGGAAATCGCAGCGCTCAATCCGCGCCTCCTTCACGAACGACGGCCCGCTCAGCGTGCGGACCGTCATCTTGCGGGTCGCCTCGTCATCGGGCAGCAGACTGGAAATCCCCTGATGAAACGCATCCTCCGCAAACCCGAAGAAATCGGCCTCGCCATCCTTCTCCGCCAAAGCCGCCTGCACCACCCGCACCTGGTCCAGGCGGTTCAACGCGATATTCTCCAACAGGCGCTTGCCGATCACGGGATGCGGCTCAACGGCAATCACCCGGCCGGCCGGGCCCGCCGCCTGCGCAAAAACCAGGGTCAGGGCGCCCACGTTCGCGCCGACGTCGATGCAGACATCGCCGGGCCGCACCAAACGGCGGATCAAATCCACGATCTGAGGCTCGTGGCAGCCCCGGAAAAGAATGTGGTACTCGATGGAGGAGCCGGTGTCGACGTGAATCAGGCCGCCTTCAAAGGCCGTCACCAGGTGCTGGCCGCGCCCCGGTTTATCGGGCGGACAAAGAAGGCGCAGCACGCTTTTCATCACCCGGAAAAGGATTGGCGTGCGGTTCCGAAATATCGGCCGCGTGCGATTCGCCAATCTGATCATCTGTTCCGGCTTCATGTTTCGTGGCCTACCATGACAAATTCCTCTCCTCTTTTCAAGGAATCTTGACTTTTAAGGCCATGCG
Source organism: Kiritimatiellia bacterium (assembly GCA_046484345.1). Classification (GTDB taxonomy): domain Bacteria; phylum Verrucomicrobiota; class Kiritimatiellia; order CAIKKV01; family CAIKKV01; genus CAIKKV01. Next base: position 16,174 of record JAWOJA010000014.1, on the reverse strand, counting down.
AGGGATAGTTTTGGACTCCATGGCACCAGAAAAACCATACGATTTCAGCCGCTCCGTCGGGCTCGTGGAAACACGCCGGCTGAAGCTCGAACTGCCCCCCGAAGGGTTTCTCCTCGAAAGCGGAGAGAAACTGCCCGAGGTCGAAGTGGCTTACGAAAGCTACGGCACCCTCTCCCCCGCCCGGGACAACGCCATCTACATCTGCCACGCCCTGAGCGGCGACTCGCATGCCGCCGGCTTCCACAGCGAAGCCGAGATGACCGCCGTCAAGCCCAAGCCAGGCTGGTGGGATGTCATGATCGGGCCCGGCAAACCCATCGACACCAACCACTTCTTTGTCGTCTGCTCCAACTTCCTGAGCGGCTGCAAGGGCACCACCGGCCCCTCTTCCATCGATCCCCGCACCGGCAAGCCCTACGGCTCGCGCTTCCCCAGCATCACCGTGGGCGACATGGTGGAGGTGCAGCATCTCTTCCTGGAGCAACTCGGCGTGCCCCGCCTGCTGGCCGTCCTCGGCGGCTCGATGGGCGGCATGCAGGTTCTCGAATGGACCATCCGGTTCGCCGATTTCGTGGACCGCTGCATCTGCATCGCCTCCGCCGCCAAACTGACCTCGCAGGCGCTCGCCTTCAACGTCGTCGGCCGCCGCACGATCATGGACGACCCCGACTGGCAGGGCGGCGATTACTACGAAACCGGCCGCGCGCCGGCCCACGGGCTCTCCCACGCGCGGATGCTCGCTCACATCACCTACATGTCCCCCGCCAACCTGGAAGAGAAATTCGGACGCGATAAACGCCCCGTTTCCGCGACCACCCGCTTCGTCTCGCCCTTCCAGGTGGAAAGCTACCTCGCCTACCAGGGCGAGCAGTTCGTAAAGCGCTTCGACGCCAACTCCTATCTCCACATCGCCGAAGCCCTCGACTCCTACGACCTGGAGGAAAAATTCGGCAGCCTCAGCACCGCCTTCCTGCGCGTTAAGGCCCGTTACCTGATCGTGGCCCTCAACACCGACTGGCTCTACCCGCCCGAGCAGTCCCTGGAAATGGCCGAGGCCCTTCTCGAGGCCGGCCGCGAGGTCAGCTACTGCCTGCTCGAGGCCGAACAGGGGCACGACGCGTTCCTGCTCGACCTGCCCGAGCTGTCGGACCTCATCCGTAACTACCTCCATACGGCGCCGGTCAGCAAAGCGGGCACCCCCCACCCCCCCCCGCCCGAGGGAGCGGATTACCCGTTCATCCGCGACCTGGTCAAGCCCGGAGCCCGCATCCTGGACCTGGGCTGCGGCGACGGAGAACTGCTCGCCGCCCTCACGGCCGGCGGCGGCGTCCCCGGCCTGGGCTTCGACATCGAGGCCGATCGCGTCATCGCCGCCGTCGGCCGCGGCGTGCCGGTCTTCATCCGCGACATCGACGACGGCCTCGCCATCCTGCCCGACCAGTCGTACGACGTGGCCATCCTCAGCCGCACCCTCCAGGTAATCCGCAAGCCCGCCGCCGTGCTGCGCGAAATGATGCGCGTGGCCCGCATCGGCATCGTCACCTTTCCCAATTTCGCCAACTGGAAACACCGCCTGCGCCTCCTCTCCGGCCGCATGCCCAAGGCAGACGCCCTGCCGTACGAATGGCACGACACACCCAACATCCACCTGGCCACGCTCACCGATTTCCTCGATCTCTGCGCCCGCGAGGGCATCCGCTGCAGCCGGCTGAACTGCGTGCCGAACGGCGCGCTCGGCAAGATGTTTCTAGAAATGGGACTTAAAAATCTCGGCGCCGACGAGGTGATCGTCATGCTGGAAAGGGAATAGCCATGTCCACGAATCCCGAAACCGAAGACCTGGGGGCCATTGCCGGGCAGCTCGCCTCCTGCAACCGCTGCACCGCCCCGCTGGTTTCCGACAAAAGCTTCGGCCTCGCCGGCCGCCAGGCCGTCTTCAAGGTCCTCGAGGACCTGATCGCCGCCCTCTTCCCCGGCTGCCACGGCTACGAACCCGTCCCGAGCGGCCAGATCCGCGGCCTCGTGGAGGAAAAGCTCCACGCCATCCGCGCCTCACTGCGCCGCCAGATCGAACTCGCCTACCGCTACCAGTGCGAATTCGAAGAGTGCAAGGACTGCGGCGACTGCGGCGTGCGGGCCGAAAAGGCCATCCACGCCCTCATGGTGGCCCTGCCGGACCTCAAATGCGTCCTTCAGGAGGACATCGTGGCCGCCTACGAAGGCGACCCCGCCGCCAAGTCGTTCATGGAGGTCGTCATGAGCTACCCCGGCGTGATGACCATCATGACCCACCGCCTGGCCCACGTGCTCTACCTCCAGCAGGTGCCCCTCATTCCCAGGATCATGTCCGAACACGCCCACTCCCAGACCGGCATCGACATTCATCCCGGCGCGGAAATCGGGCCGGGCTTCTTCATCGACCACGGCACCGGCGTCGTCATCGGCGAAACCTGCAACATCGGCCGCCGCGTCAAGCTCTACCAGGGCGTGACCCTCGGCGCGCTCAGCTTCCCCAAGGACGACAAGGGCAACCCGATCAAGGGCATCAAACGCCACCCGAACGTCGAGGACGACGTCACCATCTACGCCGGGGCCACCATCCTCGGCGGCACCACCACGATCGGAGCCGGAGCCGAAATCGGCGGCAACGTCTGGCTCACCCATTCGGTCCCGCCCGGCGCCAAAGTCTACAACCAGCAGCCCCAGCCCCTCATCCGGGAACGCGGGAAGCCAAAGGATAACCCCCCGGGAACCGCAACGTGAAGCTTCTTGTCCTCGAAGGCCAGCCCGCTCTCTCCTCCTTCCGCCTCGACGCCCTCTTCCGCGCCATCGATTCGCGGTGCGCCGGACTCGGCGCCGCCGGCATCGATGCCCGCCATGTCTTTTTCCTGGACCTGGAAAACGATCTCGCGGCCGATACCTTCGCGAAGACCCGCGCGCTCCTGAACGCCGGAACCGTGATCGCCGCCGGAGTGACAGAGGGCTTTCTCGTGACCCCGCGCAAGGGCACCGTCTCGCCCTGGTCCTCCAAGGCCACCGACATTTTCCACAACTGCGGCCTCGCGGACGTGAAGCGCGTGGAGCGCGGCATCCACTTCCGCCTCCTGGACGGCACCGGCCGCGTGCTGGACCTTGAGGCCTCGCGCCCCGCCCTCGGCCTCCTGCACGACCGCATGACCGAAGGAGTCTATGCCGACGTCTCCGACCTGTTTCAGCATCCGGAACCGCGCCCCTTTGAATCCGTGGACGTGCGCCACGGCGGCATCGAAGCCCTGCGCCGGGCCAACCGCGAGATGGGCCTCGCGCTGAGCGAGGAGGAGATCGCCTACCTCTTCGCCGCCTACCGCAAGGAGGACCGCGATCCCTCCGACGTCGAGCTCATGATGTTCGGCCAGGTCAATTCCGAACACTGCCGCCATAAAATCTTCAACGCCGATTGGGTCATTGACGGCGCGGCCCAGAACTCCAGCCTCTTCGCCATGATCCGCCACACCCACAAGACCCATCCGGGCCGCACGTTGTCGGCCTATGCCGACAACTCCGCCGTGATGGAAGGGTTTCAGGCCGACTGGTTCCGGTGCGACCGCGCCGGCACGCGCCAATACGGCTACGAACCCGAACAGCTCGACATCCTGATGAAAGTGGAAACCCACAACCACCCCACCGCCATCTCGCCCTACCCGGGCGCGGCCACGGGCGTGGGCGGGGAAATCCGAGACGAGGGGGCCACGGGAATCGGCGGCAAGCCGAAAGCCGGCCTCTCCGCCTTCTTCGTCTCCAACCTCCGGATCCCCGGCTTTGAACAGCCTTGGGAAAAGGAGCATGCCGAATTTCCCGCCCGCCTGGCCACCCCCCTCCAGATCATGACCGAGGGGCCCCTCGGCGGGGCCGGCTTCGGCAACGAATTCGGCCGCCCGCAGCTCACCGGCATCTTCCGCACCTTCGAGGATATCTGCCAGGAGCGCTACCGCGGCTACCACAAGCCCATCATGGCCGCCGGCGGCCTGGGCGCCATCCTGCGCCCCCATGTCCAGAAAAAGAACTTCGCCAAAGGGGTCTGCATCCTGCAGCTGGGCGGACCCGCCCTGCGGATCGGACTCGGCGGCGGAGCCGCCTCGTCCATGGACAGCGGCGCCAACGCGCTCGATCTCGATTTCAATTCGGTCCAGCGCGACAATGCCGAGATGCAGCGCCGTTGCCAGGAAGTGATCGACGGCTGCATCGCCATGGGCGAAGCCAATCCCATTCTCAGCATCCACGACATCGGGGCCGGAGGCCTCTCGAACGGCTGCCCGGAGCTCGTGGCGCCCGGCGGCGCGGTCTTCCACTTGCGCGCCGTGCCCAACGAGGAGCGCTCCATGAGCCCCCTCGAGATCTGGTGCTGCGAAGCCCAGGAGCGCTATGTCCTGGCCGTGGCCAAGGAGTCGCTCGCCGTCTTCCTGGGCCTCTGCCGCCGCGAACGCTGCCCCGGCCACGTCATCGGCGAAACAACAGGCGACGGCCGGCTCGTACTGGCCGATTCCCACTTCAACACCCGGCCGATCGACATGAATCTGGAGGTGCTCCTCGGCAAGCCGCCCCGCATGAAGCGGGAGGTGACGCACCTGAGCGAAACCTTCCCGGCCTTCGATCCCTCCGCCATCACCGTGCCCGAGGCCGTCTGCCGCCTCCTGTGCCTGCCGACCATTGCCGCGAAAACCTTTCTCATCACCATCGCCGACCGCACCATTACCGGCCTCGTGGCCCGCGACCAGATGTGCGGCCCCCACCAAACCCCCGTGGCGGATGTGGCCGTGACCCTCGCCTCCTACCACGGCTACGCCGGCGAAGCCATGGCCATGGGCGAACGCTCCCCGGTGGCCCTGCTGAATCCCGCCGCCTCCGGCCGCCTCGCGGTGGGCGAGGCGCTGACCAACCTGGCGGCCGCCCCGGTGACCGCGCTGGGCGACGTGAAGCTCTCGGCCAACTGGATGTGCGCCTGCGGCGAACCGGGCGAAGATGCCGGACTGTTCGACACCGTCAAGGCCGTGGGCCTGGAGCTCTGCCCCGCCCTCGGCATCGCCATCCCCGTGGGCAAGGACTCGCTCTCCATGCGCACGCTCTGGAACACCTCCGACGGGCAGGCGAAAAAAATGACCGCCCCGCTCAGTCTCGTCGTCACCGCCTTCGCGCCCGTTTCGGACGCGCGCAAGACGCTCACGCCAGTGCTGCAGCCCCGCCTCGATACGTCCCTGATTTTGGTGGACCTGGGCCGCAAACGCAACCGCCTCGGCGCCTCCGCCCTGGCCCAGGTGTTCAACCAGGTCGGCCAGACGCCGCCCGATCTCGACTCCCCCGACGATATGCTCGCGTTCTTCGCCGCCACGCGGACGATGATCCACGAGAACCTGCTGCTGGCCTACCACGACCGCTCCGATGGCGGCCTGTTCGTGACGCTGGCCGAAATGGCATTCGCCGGCCATGTGGGCCTGAACGTGCGGCTCAAGCACGCGGGTGACAATCCGCTGGCCGTTCTGTTCTCGGAGGAGCTGGGCGCGGTTATCCAGGTGAGCGACGAGCACCTGCCGCGGGTGACCGATATTTTCCGCGACCACAAGCTTTGCGACTGCTGCAGCATCCTGGGCAAGCCGACCGACGACAAAACGCTGACCCTGAACTGGGGCGCGCAGGTGCTCTACCAGGAGCGGGTATCGGTGCTCAAGGGCCATTGGGCGGAAACCAGCATCCGCATGCAGGCGCGGCGCGACAATGCCGACGCGGCGCAGGAAGAATTCAACCTGATCAAAGACGACACCGATCCGGGCCTGCAGGCGCAGCTCACATTCGATCCGTCGGCGCCCTTCTCCATCATCGGCACGGCGCGGCCCCGCATGGCGATCATGCGCGAGCAGGGGGTGAACGGCGAAATCGAAATGGCGGCCGCTTTCGACAAGGCCGGCTTTGAAGCCGTGGACGTCCACATGACCGACCTGCTGGGCGGCGACACGGATCTGAAGGATTTTGCGGGCTTCACGGCCTGCGGCGGCTTCTCCTACGGCGACGTGCTGGGCGCGGGCTCCGGCTGGGCGCGGTCGATCCTCTTCAACCCCCGGCTGAAGGAGATGTTTGCCGCCTTTTTTGCGCGGGAGAATTCCTTCGCGTTGGGCGTGTGCAACGGCTGCCAGATGGTTTCGCAGCTCAAGGAGATCATTCCCGGCGCCGCGGCCTGGCCCCGGTTCCTGCGGAACCGCAGCGAACAGTTCGAGGCCCGCCTGGTGAATGTGGAAATTCGGAAGAGCCCCTCGTTGTTCCTGAAAGGGATGACCGGCTCCATCCTGCCCATTCCCGTGGCCCACGGCGAAGGCCGTGTGGTGTTCGCCTCGGCGGATGACCAGAAAAGCGTGGAAAAGCAGGGTCTGGAATCGATCCGTTTCGTGGATCACCGGGGCCGGCCGACGGAGCAGTATCCCTTGAACCCGAACGGCTCGGCCGCCGGAATGACGGGTTTGACGACCCCCGACGGCCGCGTGACGATCCTCATGCCCCACCCCGAGCGCGCCTTCCGCGCCGTTCAGCTCTCCTATGCGCCAGCCGCCTTTGCCGGCCGCGAGGAAGGCCCCTGGCTCCGCTTCTTCCAAAACGCCCGCCAATGGATTGGCTAGGCGGAGGTCATCATGAAGCATGCAATTCGAATTCTGCTGGCGGCAACGGTCATCACCCTGGGAGCGAGGTGGGCCATGGCGATCGAAGAAGCGACGTACACGGTCGTGAAGTCGGACAAACAATTTGAACTCCGCGATTATGCCCCCCACGTGCTCGCCGGAACCCTTGTGGACGCCGGCCTTGAAGAAGCCGACAACCAGGCCTTCAGGCGGTTTTTCCGCCACATCTCGGGCGACAACAAATCGCGCACCAAAGCGGCCATGACCGCCATTCACGACTCCGGCACCTGGAGCGAAAAACGCTACAACAGCCACAGGAAAGAATAACGAGATTCTCATACCCGTAAAAACTGCCGCTTCCGAGGATAAGCCGCCCCTTACGTAACAATCGGCGAGGCTGAATTACTCCATTCGTTTGACACGCGAAGGGATAAAAGTTAACCTCTTACAAAATATCACCTACAGCCGGTCGCCCTGTTGGGCAAAAGGTATGATGAAAATGAAAAGCGACACGACGGCGACCGGGACTCGCGACAAGCGAGCTCTTTTTTTGAAAGCGGCCCCCTATCTGGGCATTCTCGCCTTCGGCGCCTTCTTTGCCATGTGGCTGGCGATGCGGGCCGACCGCGAGATGCGCTCCGACCTCCTGATCCAGGCGCGCCTCGCGGCGCAATCGATGAACAGCGAAAGCATTAAGGCGCTCAGCGGCTCGAAAGCCGACCTGACCTCGCCCGTCTATCGCCGGCTCAAGGCGCAGCTCATAGCCATCGGCTCCGCCAACCCGAATTACCGGTGGATTTACCTGATGGGCCGAAAGCCAGGCGGATCCCTGTTTTTCTTCGTGGACAGCGAGCCGCCGGAATCCAAGAACTACAGAACCCCGGGGCAGCTCTACAGCGAAGCGCCTCCGGGGTACCGCCGGGCATTCGACCTCAAGCAGGCCTTGGCGGAGGGCTCGGTGTCCGACCGCTGGGGAACCTGGGTCTCGGCACTGGTTCCCCTGATCGACCCGAAATCCGGCGATTTGATTGCGGTGCTGGGTGTGGACATCGACGCCCGCATCTGGCGCTGGGACATCGCCGCGCGGGCCGCCCTGCCCGCCGGCCTGATGCTCGTGCTGCTCATCGGCGTGATCGCCACCGCGGTCTCCGACCATCACCTCGACACCTCCCCCAAACCCATTCTGCGCCGGCTCCTTCCGCCTCTTGTTGTCATGATGCTGTTTGTGACGGTTGGTTCGGCGACACTGCTTTTTCAGCAACACCGGCAACGCCTGGCAAAAGAACTCGCCGCCGACAGCAAGGAGATTTCCAGCGACCTGCGCGCCGCGCTGAAACACCAGGCTTCCGGCCTGAACGCCGCCGCCCGCCCCATCGCCGCCGACGCCGTCACGCGCAAAGCCCTGCGCGAGGGCGATGCCGATCGCCTGCTGACCGCCTGGCAACCGTTGTTCGAGACGCTGCACCGGGAGTCCCGCCTCACCCACTTCTGCTTTTTCGACACCAACCGAATCTGCCTCCTCCGCATCCACAAGCCGGAGAAACGCGGCGACCGCATCGATCGCTTCACGACCTTGGAGGCCGAGCGAACCGGCCGGACCTCTTCCGGCCTCGAACTGGAACCGCTGGGCACCTTCACCCTGCGGGTGGTCCAACCGGTTTTCGATGAGGAGCGCCTTGTGGGCTACGTGGAGCTGGGCAAAGATATCGAAGACGTGCTCCAATCGATGCGCATCCGTTCCGGCATCCAACTGACCCTGGTCATCCGCAAAAAGTATCTGAACCGACAGGACTGGGAAGCGGGCATGCGCCTGCTCGGAAGAGAGCTCGAATGGGAACGCCTTCCCCGCAGCGTCGTGACGTACGCCCCCCAAAGCCGCCTTTCCGACTCTGTTGCTTCCTGGATCGACCCGGGGACAGGCGAGCAAAGCCACGGCGAAACCGAACGCGAGCTTGCTTCCGATGGAAAGAATTGGCGGGTATCGCAGATACCGATGGAAGACGCTTCGGGCAAAACGGTCGGCGATCTGTTGGTCCTGCGCGACATCACGGCCGAAAAGGCGGCCTTTTTACGCCTGCTGGCCCTGGGCGGAACGACGGTGGGGATAGTGCTGGCGCTCCTGCTCGGCCTTGTCTACATCCTGCTCCGCCGCACCGACGCGGGCATTCGAGCCCAGCAGGCGGTGTTGCGGGAAAGCGGAGAACGATTCGACCAACTGGCCCTGCAAAGCGGCACCATCGCCTGGGAGGCGGACGCCCAGGGGCTCTACACTTTTGTCAGCCACGTGGTCGAGCCCGTGCTGGGGTATCGCCCGGAAATGCTGATTGGGCGGTTGCACGTGTACGACTTGCCGCCCGAATCCGAGCGCGAGACGTTCAAAAAAGACGCCCTTGCGCGATTCGAGCGGAAGGCCTCCTTCAAGAACGTGGTGCATTCGGCACAGGCCAAAGATGGCCATATCGTGTGGGTCAGCACCAATGGCATTCCTCTCCTGAATGCCAATGGAACCTTGAGGGGTTACCGCGGCGGCGACACCGACATCACCGAGCGCAAACAGGCCGAGAACTATTACGTCATGGGCACCGAGGTCCTGCAACTGCTCAACGAGCCGAAGCCTTTGCCCTATTTGGTCCAGAACATTGTCGCGGCCGTGAAGGCACGAACCGGGTTCGATGCTGTGGGCATTCGCCTGCAGGACGGAGAGGACTTCCCCTATTTTGCCCAGCAGGGCTTTCCCCCGGATTTTATGCTGACAGAAAACACGCTGTCCGCCCGCGGTGCGGATGGCCAGCCGAGCCGGAACAGCGACGGCACGCCCCGGATGGAATGCGCCTGCGGCCTGGTTCTTTCCGGAAAAACCGACCCTTCCAATCCGTTCTTCACGCGGGGGGGCAGTTTCTGGTCAAGCGAATCCGCCGCCATCCTCGACATTCCGGAGGATCAGGATCCCCGGCTGAATCCCCGCAACCAATGCATCCATCAGGGTTACGCCTCCATGGCTCTCATCCCGATTCGCTCAAAGAATCAGATCGTCGGACTGTTGCAGTTGAACGACCACCGGAAAGGCTGTTTTTCTCCCGCCTCAATCGAACAGCTTGAAAGTATCGCCGCCCACATCGGCGAGGCCTTGTTGCGCAAGCAGGCGGAGGAACGCCTGCAGGAGTCCAACCGCGCACTCGAAGCCGCCAAGGCCCAGGCCGAAATGGCCAATGCCGCCAAGAGCGAGTTCCTGGCCAATATGAGCCACGAGATCCGCACCCCGATGAATGGCGTGATCGGCATGACGGGGTTGCTGCTGGACACCGAGCTCAACGAGGAGCAGCGCAAGTACGCCGAGACTGTCCGGGCCAGCGGCGAGGCGCTGATGGCGATCATCAACGACATCCTGGACTTTTCGAAGATCGAGGCCGGCAAGCTCATGCTCGAAACCCTGGACTTCGACCTGCGCCTGCTGCTCGACGACTTCGCCGCCCTCATGGCGCTGCACGCCCACGAAAAGGGGCTCGAGCTCATCTGCGCGCTCGCGCCGGAGGTGCCGATCTATCTCAGCGGTGACCCCGGCCGCCTGCGCCAGGTGCTCGCCAACCTGGCCGGCAACGCGATCAAATTCACACAGGTAGGCGAAATCGCCGTACGGGCCGCCCTGCTGTCTGAAACCGAAACCGAAGCTTTGATCCGCTTTTCCGTTCGGGACACCGGCATTGGCATCACGGCCGACAAACGCGACGTCTTGTTCCTGAAATTCTCCCAGGTGGACCCCTCAACCACGCGCAAGTACGGCGGCACCGGCCTGGGGCTGGCCATCTCGAAACAGCTGGCCGAAATGATGGGCGGCGAGATCGGCGTTGAAAGCGAACCCGGCAAGGGCTCGGAGTTCTGGTTCACGGCCCGTTTCACCAAGCAGGCCAATCAGCAGCGGGACCTCGCAACCCCCGCCGACATCAGCGGGACGCACATCCTGGTGGTCGACGACAATGCGACCAACCGCGAAGTGGTGCGCGCCCAGCTCCTGTCCTGGGGAACGCGGCCTGAAGAGGCACCGGACGGCCCCACCGCCCTGCGTATGCTCCGCCTGGCCCATGAGGCGGGCGATCCCTTCCAGGCGGCCGTGCTCGACATGCAGATGCCCATCATGGACGGCATAGCCCTGGCCCGCACCATCAAGGAGGATGGCGCCCTGAAGGACACCCACCTGGTGTTGCTGACGTCCATGGGGCAGCAAGGCGAGCCCCGCAAAATGAAGGAGCTCGGGTTTTCCGCCGTCTTGACCAAGCCGGCGCGACAGTCCGATGTGTTCGACAGCCTGGCCGCCGTACTGGCGGGGCAAGGGATCCGGCAGGCGGCGCGGCCCGTCTCCATCCAACCCATGATCAATGAAAAGCGACGGGGAGGCGCGCGAATCCTGCTGGCCGAGGACAACATCACCAACCAACAGGTCGCGCTGGGCATCCTGAAAAAACTGGGCTTCCACGCGGACGCCGTGGCCAACGGCGCCGAAGCCGTCAAATCGCTGGAGGCCCTCCCCTACGACCTGGTCCTGATGGATGTGCAGATGCCGGAGATGGACGGGTTCGAGGCCACGCGCCACATTCGCAGCCCCCTATCCGCCGTCCTCAATCATCAGGTTCCCATTATTGCCATGACGGCCCATGCCATGCAGGGCGACCGCGAACGTTGCACCGAGGCGGGAATGGACGATTATGTCCCCAAGCCGGTCGACCCCCGGGCGTTGGCGCTCGTCCTGGTCAAATGGCTGGTGGAAAAAAACGAGGCCGGCTCGGAAAACGGCGCCAACGGGCGGGATGCCTCCTCCCTCATCGAACACCGCTCGTCCAAGGTTTTTGACAAGGAGGGCATGATGTCCCGCCTGATGGACGACAAGGATCTGGCGCGCATGATCGTCAAGGAGTTCCTGACGGACATCCCGGCGCAGATCGAGACGCTGAAGAGCTACCTGAAAGCCGACGACGCCGCCAGCGCAGAACGCCAGGCGCACACCATCAAGGGCGCCTCCGCAAACCTGGGCGGGGAGGCTCTTCGCGCGGTGGCCTTCGCCATGGAAAAGGCGGCCGGAGCGGGCGACCTGGCCGCCGTCTCCGCCCGCCTGGCCGGACTGGAATCCCAATTCGAGCGGCTGAAAGCGGCGATGGAAAAGGAAATTCTGCAAGACTGACAGACGCACCCGACGCGGAGTCGACAACGGAGATTGCCCATGCGCATCCTGATCGCGGAAGATGACGTCACCTCGCGTTCCGTCCTGACGGCGGTTTTGAAGAAACAGGGACACGAGGTGGTGGCGACAGTGAACGGCGCCGAGGCCTGGCAGGCCCTGCAGCATTCCGACGCGCCCCGGCTGGTCATCCTTGACTGGATGATGCCGGAACTCAGCGGTCTGGATGTGTGCCGCCGGACGCGGGCCCTGAACAAGAGCCAGCCCCCCTACATCATCATGCTGACGACCAAGGGGACGAAGGCCGACCTCATCGCCGGGCTGGAGGCCGGGGCGGACGATTATCTCGCCAAACCCTTTGACACCGGAGAACTATACGCCCGCGTCAACGTCGGCGAGCGGATGCTGGCCGTGCAGGCCGCATTGGGCGAAAAAGCGCTTGAGCTGAGAAAGGCGGGCGAACAAAACCGCTCCCTGCTCGAGAGTCTCTCCGCCGGCGTGGTCCTCCACGGCTTGGACACCGCCATCGTGTATGCCAATGCCACCGCGGCAACGATGCTGGGGATGCCCCCGAACCAGTTGCCGGGACAAGTCGCCTCGGATCCCGATTGGCGCTTTCTACAAGAAGACGGCACACCCCTCCCCCCGGAGGAACACCCCGTCAACCGGGTCTTGTCCTCGAACCGGTCGATCGGAGACTTGACGCTGGGCGTTCGCCCGGCCGGGTCCGCCCCGCTCCGGTGGCTGTTGTGCAACGCCTATCCCATGCGGGACGAGGGCGGCAGTATCCTGCAGGTCGTCTTCACCTTCGTTGATATCACCGAACGCAAACAGCACGAAAGCGCGTTGCGCGAAGCCGAGTCGCGGTACCGCCGCCTCTTCGAGACCGCGCGGGACGGCATCCTGATCCTGGAGGCGGAGAGCGGGCGAATTGTGGACCTCAACCCCCATCTGATCGCCTTACTGGGATATCCACGCGACTACTTTCTCAACCACGTGCTCTGGGAAATCCCCCTCTTCAAGGATGTCACTCTGTCCAAAAACGCTTTTGCCGAACTGCGGGAAACAGAACGCATCGCCTGCGAAGACTTGCCGTTGGAAACCCGTGACGGCCGGCCTATCGAAGTCGAATTCGTCAGCCATGCCTACCAGGCCGGGGCGACCCAATTTGTCCAATGCAACGTCCGGGACGTCACGGGACGCAACACGGCCCTGAATCATCTGCGCGAGCTGAACGAGATGCAGGCGAAGTTCGTGGCCGAGGCGTCCCATGAAATCCGGACGCCCCTCACCATCATCAAGGAATCGGTCCTGCAGGTTCTGGATGGGCTCTGCGGAGAACTCAATCCCGATCAAAAAGAGATCCTCACCCTGTGCATGCAGGGAATCGAACGCCTGAGGGCCGTTGTGAACGACCTGATGGACATTTCCAAACTGGAGGCCGGCAAAACGGTGCTGATGCGGGACTCCGTGTCGATGCCCCAGTTGCTCAACGAAATTCGCGTGGCTTTCCTTTCCCAGGCCCGCGCCAAAAACCTGGCCCTCGAGGTGGTCGATTCCCCATGCGAGGTGTGGGCGAGTCTCGATCGCGGCCGCATGCTCCAAGTGCTGACCAACCTGGTGGGGAATGCCATTAAATTCACAGACCGGGGGCATGTCCGCCTGTCGGTCTGCGACAAGGGCAACGAACTCGAATGTTCCGTGGCCGACACCGGAGTTGGCATTGCCGAAGCGGATCTGCCGAAGGTTTTCGGCCGCTTTCTGCAGTTCGGAACCTCCTACACCGGTCCGGGCGGCGGCACCGGCCTGGGACTTTCCATCGCCAAAAGCCTCGTTGAACTGCACGGGGGCAAGATCCGTGTTGAGAGCGCCTTGAACCAGGGAACCGTCTTCACCTTCACCGTGCCCAAGCTCACCGAAACGGAGGTCCTGACGGAGCGCATGGCAACCGTCGTCGCCCGCGCCAAACAGGAAAACAAGGAAATCATGGCGGTTCTGATGCGGATCGAGGACGACTCCTCGTCACCCCCCGCCGCCACAGAGGGCAAGCCGAGCGATTCCGTCCGCGCCACCGTCGAAAAGCTGGAAGAGGCCATCCGCCGCAAGGGCTTCACCCCTATACGGGGGAAGGATGGTCTCCTCATCCTGGCGGAAGCCGGCGGGGAACGCGCGGCGGAAATCAACGCCCTGCTTCGGCAAACGGCCAAACAGTGCGTCTTCGAACGCGATGAACGCTTGCACACGTCGCTGGACTACGGCTGGAGCCTCTACCCCCGGGATGGTGCCACCCCGCAGGCCCTTTTGGAGAAGACCCGCGAGTCCCTCGCCGCCGACAAACAGGCGCAGGCCGAAAAAAACATCCTGATCGTGGACGACGATCCCCAGATCGTCGCGCTGCTGCACTCCACCCTGGCCCGGCTGGGATATGGAAATGTTACTTCCGCGAACGACGGTTGCGAGGCGTTGGAGAAAACGGCGGCTTCCATTCCCGCCCTGATCATCCTGGATATGAACATGCCAAACATGAACGGCTACGAGTTCATGGGCAGGATGAAACACACCAGCCGCACAGCCCGCGTGCCGCTGCTGATCCTGACCGGTTACGCGGTCGAAACCGAAAGAGTCATGGCCCAAGGGGGCCCGGAGGCGATTCCCACACTCGCGAAACCCGTCGGAATCGATACGCTTTGCAAATGGGTTCGTTTGTTGATAATATAGCCAACAACAACAAGGCATCCGATGACCAAGAAAATTTTAGTTGTCAACGATGTGCCCCATATTCTTCTGCTTCTCGCGGCGCGCTTGAAAGCCAACCATTACGCGGTTATTGCGGCCTCCAATGCCGAACAGGCTTTGCGCGCCGCCCATGAGGAAATGCCCGATTTGCTCCTTTTGGACATCCGGATGCCCGGCGAAGGCGGAATGTCCCTCTTCGAGAGCCTCGCCCTCTCGAAGCCAACCGCCGCGATTCCTGTGATTTTCCTCACCGCTTATCCCCAGGAGAACATGCGGGACAAGGTTCTCGCCATGGGCACCGCCGATTTCATCGCCAAACCCTTTAACGCCGCGGATCAGCTCAAAAAAGTCAAACCGGTTCTGGCAAAAAAATCGCTAAACGTGTCCCCTCATGAATAAAGCGCCCTCTTTCCCCACACCTTCAGAACCGGAGCAAACTCCGCTTCAGCCAAACGCATCCGCCAAAACCCTGGTCGTGACCAATGCCGCGAACCCCGATCGTTTTTTGGCCGACATCCTGAAAGCCGCCGGCTACCAGCCCCTGGTCGCGGGATATGAACAGGCTTTGGAGCGGCTTGCCGCCGAAGAGCCCGCCGGAACTCTAATCGGCCTCACGAAGGACACCGAGGTCGGCCTCAAAACGGTTCGAAAAATCCAAATGCGCGCCCCCGGCACGGCTTGTATTATTTTGAAGAACAGCCAGTCCCGCCAAGCGGCGATCCAGACCGGCGGCCTCGGCGCCTACCTGTACGCAACCCCCCCCCTGGACATGGAGCTACTGCCGCTGTTCATACGCCGGACGATCGAACGGCAGGAAGCGGCGGCGATCCGGGGCGAGACGCCGGACGCCATCGTGGGGAAAACCCTTTTTGACCTTTGCCCCGAAATCGCCGAATCGCACCTCGCGGGCATCCGCCAGGCCATGGACTCGGGCAACGAAATGGAACATCGGGCGGAAACGGGCCTGACCACGTTCCGCCCGATTCGCAATTCAAAAGGCCACACCACCGCCGTCCAGGTCATCGAATGCCCCGCAACCGAAAGATAATCGATGCCACGGAAAATCTTAATCGTGGACGACGAGCCTCAGATAGCGCTGTTGCTGAATGCGCGACTGCGGGCAAACGGCTATTCCGTCCTGGTCGCCTATGACGCCATCCAGGGATTCCGCTCGGCGCTCAACGATCAGCCCGACCTGATCCTGCTCGACATCCGGATGCCGGCGGGCGGCGGGGCCAGCGTATTCGACAACCTCCAGAACAACATCAAAACCTCCCTGATCCCCGTCATCTTCATGACCGCGCATCCCAACGCCGACATCGAAAAAGCGTGCCGGGATTCGGGCGCGGTGGATTTCATCTCCAAACCGTTCGATCCGGAAGAGGTCCTGCTGAAAATCAAAAGGGCCTTGGCAGGGGCAAGGGATCCGAACGCCGGCGCAAGGCCATGATTTTTTTTGCGGAACTGACGGAGGGCATTTATTTCGGGCGGTGTCAGCTTGACAATTGGGCCGGTTGTTTGTAGAGTTTTACCTTCATTTTGCTAAGACGATCCGGCGTAGCTCAATGGTAGAGCGCTTGGCTGTTAACCAGGATGTTACAGGTTCGAGCCCTGTCGCCGGAGCCAT
>JAWOJA010000079.1:0-15538 GCA_046484345.1 Kiritimatiellia bacterium | reverse complement strand
GAATCCGGAGAAGCAACGCAACTACGAACGCCAGTTGGCCGAGGCGCGAGAGGCTGTGGCCCTGGCCGACCAAAACGTGGCACAATTGGGCAATGCGTTAGCCAAGATCATTGCCGGGCAAAAGAAGCTCGAAGCAATAGTCCGCAACCTCCCCATTCAATAGGAGCGTCGTCATGGGCGTGTGGTACATATCGAGTGACGGAGTCACCTGGCAGACGCTGGCGGCCGCGCAGATCGCGGCCGCGAATGCGACTTTTCGCGCAAACGGCATCGATGAATTCCGCTTCACGGTGCCAGGCGACTTCCTGGCGGCCGAGCTTTACGCCTTTGGCGCGCCCGTCGTTTTGAAATATGACGAAGCCATCCGGTACCGCGGCCGCATCAACACCATTCCGCGCCAGGCCGTGGGGCAGAGCGAATCGGTGAGCTACGGCGCCGTGGGCGGTTGGTGGTGGCTCGAACAGATCGTTTATGCGCAGACGTGGCAGATGCTCCGGAGCACCGACAACCAGTTCATCTCGGTGCCGAAGCCCCGCATCATCATCGGGCAAGACGATGCGGGCAACCGTCGCACCCTCGCTCAGGAGATCGAGGCGGTCATTGATTTCGCGATCGCCGCGGGCGCGCCGCTCATCAAAGGCGTCATTGATGCCGGACCGACGGCGCCGTACAGCGAACACACCAACATGAGATGCGCGGACGTGATCCGGCAGTGCCTGCGGCTCATGCCCGATCGCCAGTGCTACTGCGACCACAGCACAACGCCCTATCCAACGATCCATTGCCGCTGCATCGACAACCTTCCGGCCGCGGCGATCGACATCGTGGACGCGGTGACGGAATCGATCGATCTGACCCCTCGCTATGACCTGCAGCTCCCGGGGATCCGGATCACCTACGAACAGACTCATACCTGGGACGCCAACGATTATGAGGCGCACACCCTGGACGCGGCCGGAGACACGGACGACGCGCGGTGTGTCGATCTGCTTTTTGAGTTGGTCGGATCACAGACCAGCTACATGAAGCAAAAGATCGAGGTCGAGGAGTACCCGGCCGCGCCCTTCACTGATAAAGCGTTTTGGGTTGGCAAGTTCAGCTTCCTCGACAGCATCGACACCGACGATCTCACCATCGACTCGGTCACGAGATCGGGAGTGGAAGACTATGAAAAATTTCTGACGAAGGGCAGCATCCAGGACTGGATGTCGTTTATCGGGTTTGAGGATGAAGTATGGGTGGTGAAGGTGTCGTACATCCGGCGCGACGGAGATGGCGAGTCGCTGGAAAAAGTTGAGTCGAAGGAACTGCGTCTGACTCTGCGTTCCTGTAATGCTTCGACTCGCGAGTATCGAAAGGTGGCGTCCTTTTCGGCGGCCGAGCCGATCCCAGCGGGCGTGGCGGACGCGCTGTACGCCTCCTGGGGCCGCTTGCAGTGGGATGGCTCGCTTAGCCTGGCAGAGCAAGAGGCCACGTTCCAGGCGGGGCCCTGGACGCGTTTGAACCTTCTCAACGGGCGGGTTGACTGGGCCACGATGAATGCGGCCGTGCAGGAAGTCAGCATCGACATTGCGAAGGGCATCTCACAGATCAGAACGGGCCCCAGCGGCCTCCTGGAGGCCGATGCGCTCGTGTCGCTGTTCCGGGCGTGCCACGCCCGGCGTTACTCCTACAAGGCCTCACAGCGCAATGATGCGCTCTGCGGCGGGGCGGAGTCCGAGGGCGCGTATCAGTTGCCCAGGGAGAAGCCCAGCGAGGCGGATCCGGGGGAATGCCGGCAACTGCGGGTTTCGGCTACGGTGGGCGAGGTCAAGCATACGATCCAGATGGATCCCGCGGTGGTCAATCACGAGGACACGGACGACTCGTCCGCCCGGACGATCCAGCCCAGGGAGATGTGGATCCCTCAGATCAGTAGCGCGGGTCCGGAGGATCAACTCGTCATGCGTCGCCGCCAGGTCATGGCCTCGGATGCGTATCACAGCGACGTGCTCGTTGGCGGCCTGATCCGGATTAAAGAGCTGGCCGATGTGCTGGTCAGCGCAGGCCTTGCAAACTGGGATGTTCTGCGCTGGGACGCCGCGCTCGGAATATGGGTCAACAGCCCGGTGCCGGGTGCGGCCCTTGATCTGTCTTCCGCCCGACTCGGTTATTCGGTTGCTGGAGGATCGATCACATTGAGAGCCGGAAAGCTGAAGCTGCACGGAAAGGCGCACATCAGCATCGCTCAATCGGCGGCCATCCCCCTGGGAGGCACCCAGTATTTCTACGTCCACCACGTGCGGTCGACCGCATCTGCCGCGTGGGCCGTTGCCGGAGCGGAGCCAGGAGTCAACACCACCGATCTGGACATTGTCTTTTACAAGTTCGTGAACGGGGCGTTCAGTGAATTGCATAGATCCGGAGGCGACCTTGATTTCGATTTGCCGACATAGCGCCGCGATCGCTTTGCTGACCCTTTCCGGGCTCTCTGCAACGGCTCAGTGGGACGGATGGCCCGTGCCCTCAAACTCGTCCTGGTACGCTCTGGAGGATTACCGTTACGTGGGGCAGTTGTGCAGCGCAGTCGTTGAGCGTTGCCAGGCTGTCGGAGTCGCCGTCCCGCAGATCGTGAATTCATGGACGTGCTCGGCTGGCTACGCGTCGCCCGTGATTACCAACAATCCGGTCACGGGGTTGCCCGTGACCAACCCGATTTTGAAGTACATATCCGTGACGGTAACCAACCAGTTTGGCCCCTTCGAATATGCATACACCAACTATGACGGGACGCCCGGAACCGGCTTTGCATTTCCGCCTATCAAGCAGGGCGACATCGCAGCACTGGACGCTAAAATCGCGCTGTTGATACCGAAATTCTGCATCACGAATGAGCTTCGCGACGGGCACTACGGGGAATGGTTCGCGAAGACATCAAACCCGACCGTTTTCCCCATGGAAACTATGGGTGGTTTGTTCGTTCGCAACGGCATCGGTTATCAGACTGGAATCAGCACGGGGGCGCACGGACTCGTGACCGCCGCTGCCGCCTACTTCACCCGCTGGCCGATGCAGGCCACAAACGAGTGGACGCTGGCCAGTTTGACCTACCGAACAAATGGGTGGATTTTTACCCGGATGACCGATCTGGATACCCGCCTTTATGACGCGAGCGTGAGGCCCGTGGTGCGGTATTTGCCGGCAGTTGCGAGCACGTCCAGTCCGGCATTCAGCCTGGCACTGACGGGGACAGCGCTGCGGGTCTCTGATCAGGCGGCAACGAGCGTGGTTGAAACAGTGTCGGTGGCCACGTCGAACGACATCTCGCTGGGAGCAATTTGGAAGACGATTTCAGGGGCGGGAATCACCGGGGCACCACCTTCAACCGGAGATTCTGTGGTTGTGCTCTACACGGTTCCGTTTCCACTATATGGCGACATGCCATATCGCCTCTGCGCGGAGGATCTGAACGAGCGATGGCAGGTTCTGAATGCCCTTACTATTTCCCCGACATCTTACCCCGCCGCATCCGACTACAAACCGAAACTGGTGAAGTTGTATTACGGACACGGGACTTCTTTGGTTTCGTGGGCATCGGCAAAATCAGCCGCCCTTTCCGACTATCAGGAACGGTCGGTTTCGGGGTGGAGCGGGGTTCAGTTTATGCCGCAACAGAAGGTCGGTAACTCTATTGGTCATGCCGGGGCATACCTTGGAACAACGTACTACGCTCTGAAGATAACAGGGACGTGGGCCGTCACTAACTTGCCTGATACCGTTGTGGATCGAGTTTCACAGATCTATTTTATATCGCGGCCCTTTGAGTGGATTGTCAAGCCCTACGGCGCTATGTATTACGACTCCAAGACATTTACGAATGACTGGGTAACGAAGCCGCTTCAAACCAATCCCGTGGTTGTTCCGTTTGAAATTTACTCTTCAGGGGATGTTACCCTCAAGAATGCGTGGTACGCCGGAACAAACCTCAACATCGAGTTCGGGGCATACGATATAACCGATGACTGGATGGATGTGCCCACCGTTAACGGCACCATGAAAAGCCGGGGCTTTGGATTCGGGTGGGGCGTTGGCTGGTATCCTTTCTGGTGTGCCGAGTTGTGGGATTTCAAGTATCGCTGATCGAAAGGAATTGATGAACAGTCCGTTGAATTATTTGGGTGGGAAATCGCGTCTTGCAAAGAAAATCGTGGCTCGGATCCCGAAGGATCATCTCTGTTACTGCGAGCCCTTTTGCGGGGCGGCCTGGGTGTTCTTTATGAAGGAGCGTTCCAAGCTCGAGGTCATTAACGATGCCGACCGTGAGCTGGTCACGTTTTGGAGGGTGATTCAGCACCACCTGGAGGAGTTCCTGCGCTACTTCAAGCATGCCATTATTTCCCGCGCCATCTTCGATCTGGAGAAGAAGCGGGATCCCTCGACGCTGACCGACATCCAGAGGGCTGTTCGCTACTACTATCTGCAGCGCCTTTCCTTCGGTGGCAAGACGACCGGCCGGACCTTCGGGACGGGCACCACCCGCCCGAGCGGCCTGAACCTTTCCATGGTCGAAGAGACCATCCTGGAGGTCCACTGGCGGCTCGAAAGGGTGACGGTAGAATGTCTGGATGCCCCGGAGTGCATCAGGCGCTACGACCGCCCCACGACCTTCTTCTTTATCGACCCTCCCTATTGGGCCACGGCGGGCTATTCTGTGCCATACGGGGAAGAGAACTACCAGGAGCTCAAGAAGACGCTCAAAGGCATCAAGGGGCGCTTCCTGTTGACGCTGAACGACGTGCCGGAAGTACGGGATCTGTTTAAGGGCTTCACCCAGGAGAAAGTGAGCCTGAAATACTCCTGCGGGAAGGACGCCGCGAGCCGGGCGGCCGACCGCCACGAATTGTTTATCCACAACCTGGATTAACCTGGCATCCCCGTTGCAACCCGCATGCAGCGACGCTGCATTTTCTCATTTCTTTGTCCGATTTACCCACGGGCGACGGCCGCAATACGAAGCGTCCTTCTGAAGCGTCAGTCCTAAGAATAATAAATAGCATGAATGAGAGGCTGAGGGGCTTTTCATTCACATTGGCAAATCGCTAAAAAGGCTTGGGGGTCATAAAAAGGCTTGGGAGTCAGGTCTTCTCATTAACATTGACGCGCGGAGAAGGTGATGATTCGGGAATGGCTCGGCTAACTCCGTTGGCGTACGGCGGCAACGACCGCGTCGGCGAGATCGATTGAGGCATGAACTTCGGCGATCGGAGGAAGGCTGCTGTCGCCAGGATAACGGAATTTCCAGGCGAATACCGTGAGATCTCGCGCGGGTGAAAAGACCGGCGCCAAGGATGAGTCGATGCGTTCGCAGGCCGTCGCAAGCTCGTCCAAATCATGAATTTTGCGGAACGTAACGTCATGCAAGACGAGAAACGCCTTCATGGCCTTTTCCGCCGCTTGCTGGCAATGGAACAAGGCGTCGTCAACTAATGGCGGCTCGGCGGTCATGTCGATTCTTGCACCGCGCAAATCGTTGTCGGCCTTTTCCAGCCAAGCGGCGACTTCCCGTTGTTTGCTATCCGGCATAAAGCAGGATTCCTTCGCTGACCACTGCCGAGGGCAATGAGGACGGGACTTGCAGCGAGTCCGTGAACTCTTTGCGGGTCAATACCAGCACGTCTTTAGGAACTCCGAGACCACATAATGCCCGAAAGGCTTGCTGATCCCGCTTGTATCGGGGCAGGGCGGATTGGCGAACAACGACCATAAAATCATAATCGCTGTCATCAGTCGCTTCGCCCCGTGCTTGCGAGCCGAATAAATAGATGCGTTCAGCCGGGAGGATGGCGCGGAGTCGGCGCACCGATTCGGCTAGAACCGTTTCCTGAGCAAGCGGGTTTTGCGAGGCGATCATTTTAGAATCCTTGACAGGTGCGCCATTATGTCACCTTTCTTAAAAATAAGCGATTGATGTCCGCCTGTCCACCTTCTTTTCGTCGAAAATTGTTGCCCCTATAAGGTCTCCTTGGAAAGCAGGCCAGGATCCCTCCAACCGAGAAGGCCTAGGGCCAGCCCTTGATAATTGACATTCTCCGGGGTTCATGCCGGTTTTATGGCCGGTTGCGATTTGCGGAGAGGGTAAAAACGGAAGCGGGGAGGATGTTTATATATTGACGACAACTATACTTATAGTATAGTATCTGAACATGAATACGAAGGTGTATAGGGCCATTCAGCGGTGGGCGGGCGATCTCGAGGGGGTTTTCACCCTGTCCGACCTGCGTGTTGCGCTGGGTGACCGGACCGAGGCTGCACTTTATAAACGACTCACCGGCCTCGTCGAGGCCGGAATACTGATCAAGGTGAAGCGCGGAATCTACGCGACTCCGGAGGCGTCTCTGGCGGCGATCAGCTGCCGCATCGAACCGGCCGCCTACATCTCGACTGGCACGATACTCGCCAAATGCGCGGCTATAGGATCGATCCCTGTTCGCAAAATCCAGGCTATCAAAACGGGCCGTCCGCGCACCTACGTGTGCAAGCTGGGTACGATTGAGCACCTCAGCCTCAGCCCGCGGCTCTATTTCGGATTTGTCCCAGTCGATGGCGTTCTATGCGCGACGCCGGAAAAGGCGTTCCTCGATGTGTGCTACTTCACGTATCGCGGAAGACGGTTCTCCTTCGATCCGGAGAGCGATGTCAACACGTCGGACCTCAAACGCAATATCGTGTCTGGGTATCTGAAGAAGTACGACCCGCGTTTTGTCAACTATTTCAACCGCATCTGGGGGGACAAATGGTAGAAAAAGAACAGGCCTTGATTGCGCGCGTGCTCGATCTGTTTGCGCAGCGTTTTGCCAAGCGGGCTGTGCTGCGGGGCGGCATGGTCCTGCGCATCC
This sequence comes from Kiritimatiellia bacterium, assembly GCA_046484345.1. Taxonomy (GTDB): domain Bacteria; phylum Verrucomicrobiota; class Kiritimatiellia; order CAIKKV01; family CAIKKV01; genus CAIKKV01. The sequence continues at coordinate 8,663 of JAWOJA010000079.1, read as the reverse complement.
TCGGTTCTCCCCGGTTTACGAACGATCTGGACTATATCTTCGTTCCCTATAAATCGAAGAAAGACCTCGTGCCCGAGGTCGTGGCATGCCTGCAGAGTATCGAAGGCGCCTCGATCAGGCACACGCTCAACTCGAAGTGCCTTCGGGTTGTGCTGACCGTGGGCGGAACAACCATCCAGATCGAAGCCAAGACTGCCATGACTGCCAGAACATCCATGGCCTCCACGCGCGCTTTCTCTCGCGAGTTTAACCTGCCGCCACGGATGGTTTGCATTGCGGATCACTCCGTGGCGCTGGCCAACAAGCTGGCCGCATGGAACGAACGCCGGTTGATCCGGGACCTCTACGACATATGGTTCTTTCTCCAAATGGGGATTGCGCCCGATAATGAGACGCTGGAGTCACGGCTCATGACGCCAGACTACTCCCGCCTTGTAAGCAAAAAGGACCGTTTCACCGGTTCCACCGCAAGTGAATTCTATGAGTTTCTCCGCCTTCGGGTCTCGACGCTGACGGACGCCGAAATCGGAGAGTCCCTGGCAGACTATCTCCCGCCCGATGAGATTGGAGGCCTGGCGATGCAATTCCGGGCCGCGTTGGCCAAGCTGCGATAAGATGTTAACAACGCTTGACGTTACTAGCGTGCTTTATAGAGTGTGTTTTCGCTGCAAGCGGCCGGTCGTACGGAAGCTGCCGTGTGCGGCGTTCCGTCAGGGTGTTCATTTCAGGCTCTGGAGGAGCGAGGAAGCACGTTCTTCGATGATGCCGGCCACGCGTTCTGCCATGACGGCGTGGTTGGTTGCGCTGAGAACGGCCTCGGTCCGCAGTCCATCGACGGTCTTGGCGCAAAGGTCCATGATCCGTTCACGCAGCATGGGCCAACCCACGCCGGCTTCCTGGGCCATCTTCTGCCATTGAGCGGGCAGGATCGTCTCGATGGATTCGCTCTTTCCGATTTTCATGGCTGGGGTCTTGGACAATTCCGGCCAGGCCAGCGTGCAGACCAGATCATAAAACGGCGCGAGCCGACGCTCGGCTTTGCGGTAGAGGATCGAGTAGTTCTTGCCGTGGGCGTCGGCATTTCCGATCAAAACATTGAAGACCAGACCATCGAGAAAATCGCGGATGTCCAGCGCCGCAACGGTGGACCACTCGCGGAGCAGGCCGATGCAGTCCCGGATGAGCGGTCCGCCTTCCTGCTGATACTTCCGCTCCGGGGGAACCCCCAGCGCCTGACAGAAATCCTCCTGGTGAACACGCGAGACCACGCCGTCCGCGCCGAGGATGCGGTCGTATCGCTGAACGATGATGCACGGCTTGTTGCCAACCGAGCGGATCGCCACCGGAGGAACATTCAGTCCGACTTCTTTCGCCAGCGTCATGCAGAGAAGTTCGACGGCCGCCAGTCCGGGAAATCGCTCGGGCTCCGGCTTGATGATGTGTGTGCTCGGTGTGTTGCCAAGAGGCAGCGAAATGGCAGCATCGCGAATCAGCACCGGCAATTTCGACTGTGATCCGGCCAGCGAAAGCCGGAGTCCTTCCCGGCCCGCCATCAGCGGGCGGCGGGGCAGTTCCGCCACCATGTCTTCGAGTTGCTTCTCGCTAAGCTCACGAACACGCATCTCGCCCGCGCTGGGAGGCGGCGTATCTTCCGGCAACAGGCTGACCGCGCCCGCGCATTCGCCGCCTATCCGTTCCAGCATGGCAAAATCGTTGCGCTCACTGATCCCAAGGATCGCGGCGATCTGTTGCCTCGGCCCCTCATCGGGCAGGATACCGGCGAAGAAAGAACGCGCATACTTTCCGCGGAAGGGCTCGCCTTGCAGCGGCAACGAGCGGGAAAGCGGCATGGCATCCCGCCTGCCCGTCCATTCCGATCCGTAACAGAACTCGAGCAGTCCACTGTCATCCTCGTCGAGAGTTCCGACGCGCTCGCCGTTCAGGTAAACGATAAGCCGCTTCATGGCATCTTGTCTCCCGTCTCGCCTCCGAGGATTGTCGTTTCGATGGCAAGCCCCAGCGCTTGCAACACCTGGAGCGCCTTGCCAATCTGGCAAGTCGGCTTTCCTTTCTCAAGATCGACGATGAACCGCAGCCCCGTGCCGCAGGTCATGGCCAATTCCTTCTGGGTGAGCTTGAGCTGCTTGCGGCGCGTTCGGACCGTCGTTCCGATCTGTTCTGTGGTTTTCATCTTCATGGGGTTCCCGATCGGTAATATCGCATGGCAGGGCGTCACAGTCAATAGACTATTTACCGGTCGGGAACTTTTTGTAAAAATAAGGTATTAGTGGGCTAAATATTCCTGATCGGTGCCTTTTGGCAAGAGTGCTTGACACCGTCAAGCCGCGTTTGACAGACTTGCCAGCCTTGACCGTTCTTCTTCAAACCGGCCTATACGAGGACTTGTCATGCGATTCGATAAGATCGAGCTTTTCCATGTCCGCATGCCCCTGATTTTTCCCTGGCGCACGGCCTACGGCGAAGATGCCGCCATCGAATCCGTGCTCGCCCGCGTGACCAGCGACGGCGTTCAGGCCTGGGGGGAATCCTGCCCGCTGGCGGCGCCTTGCTACAGCCCCGAATACGCCGGCGGCATTTTCCAGACCGCCCGCCAGTGGTTCGCCCCCGCGCTGCTGGGCATCGACCTGAAATCCGGCGAGCAACTCCAGCAAACGCTCTCGATGTTCAAGGGGAACCCGTTCGCCAAGGCCCTTTTCGACACCGCCTGGTGGTCGCTACAAAGCCAGATCACCGGCCAACCGTTGCATCGCCTGCTCGGCGCCACCCGCGACCTGTCCGAAGTCGGCGCCGACTTCGGAATCAAGGACTCCATCGGCCAGCTCCTCGACGCCATCGAGCCCGCCGTTCAGGGGCGCTTCCCGCGCATCAAGCTCAAATTCCGGCCCGGCTGGGACATTCCCATGCTCGATGCCGTCCGAACCCGGTTTCCCGATGCCGTCTTCCACATCGACTGCAACAGCGGCTACACCCTGCGCGATACGGCGCTCTTCCAGGAGATCGACCGCTTCAATCTCGCCATGATCGAACAGCCGCTGCGCTATGACGATCTTCACGATCATGCCGCACTGGCCCGGACAATCCGCACACCCCTCTGCCTCGACGAAAGCATCACCTCGGTCGAGCGCGCCCGCCAAGCCATCGAACTCGGCAGCGCCCGGTACATCAACATCAAGCCCGGCCGCGTGGGCGGGCTCACCGTCGCCAAACAGATTCACGATCTGTGCGCCTCCGCCCGCATCCCCTGCTGGGTCGGCGGCATGCTCGAGAGCGCCTTGGGCGCGCAGTTCTGCGCCGCCCTGGCCATGCTCGACAACTTCACCTATCCGGCCGACATCTTCCCCTCCAGCACCTTCTACCAGCAGGATCTCGCCGAGCCCGCCATCACCCTCACCCACAACGCCGCGGGCATTCCGTGCATCCAAGCTCCCAGCCGGCCCGGCAACGCATCCGTCCCCGACCCCGGGCGGCTCGCCCAATGCACGGTTCAATCGGCCGTGATTTCCAAATAATGGCCGCGCTTTCTTTCGGATCAGCCTCTCGTGCGCGTCCGGGCCGCCTTACGCGCAGCGGCCGAGAGTTCGGCTGGCGAGCGGCTCCGGGCAGCCGAGCGGGCCTGTCTGGACAAGGCCCGCGGTGATGCCGCAGCGCGGCCTTCCTGCTTCAGGGCGGCGGCGGATGCCCGCGAGCGGCGCGGCTGGGGCCGGCTGGCGGGTTGCTGGCCGGCCCTCTGCTCGCGCGCCGCGCTGGCTCGCGTCTTCGGGGAGGCCTTTCCTTCTTTCGGCGGCGGCAACGCAACGTCGGCATCGGTGGAATCCCCCCAGACAAAGGCGCCGGCATGTTTGGCTTTGGCGCGGCGGCCGGCGGCAAAGGCATAATTCGTTGCGCTATTTTCAGTTCCTCCTGGAATCGTGCCGTATAAGCCTAGAATTGTGTTGTCTATCCCCCCGGCAATGGTGGAATGGCTGGCTTGAATCACATTCTGCTGCCCGCCGCCAACAGTGGCACTCGGCGCGTTGGTTAGAATCATGTAAAATACGCCACCGCCAACGGTCGCATAGTCCGAGGTCGCTTGAATCATGTTTAAAAAGCCGCCCCCAGTGTGGCGTTGTCGGAGCCGGATTGAATCGAATTCCCAAGGCCGCCCCCGATGGCAGATCCAACGGCCCCCGTCTCAATCCAATTGGCCGGGGAACCCAGAATGATGTTGGGCGCTCCATCGCGGACGGTCCCCGAGTCGGCGCTGTCGCCGTTGTCTTCCAGCCGGACCGCCCTCAGCCCATTGACCTTGATTTCCAAGGGGTGGTTATCCGACGTGCCGAGGTAGTGCGTGCCGGGCGTGGTGCCGGCGTTGCCGCCCAGCAGCCAGACCTGGTTGCTGCGCGCCAGGTTGCCCGGCAGCCGGGCGTCCGGCACCGTTCCGCTGGCCAACTGCGCGGCATTGATCCCGGTGAGGGATGCTCCGCTGCCGGAAAACGAGGCTGCCGTGATCGTACCGGCGGCGAAACTGCCGGACGTATCCCGGGCCACGATGGCATTGGCCGTATTGCCGCTTGTCGCCGTGGTGGCCCCGGTGCCGGTGGCTCTGATCACGACGGCGAGGTTGGTGACGTCCGCATCAATGGTGATGCCCGATCCCGCCACCAGTTCAATGTTGCCGCCATCATGGCGGAGCCCGTTGACGGACGCCACATACGGAGAGAAAACGCGGCGGAACTGAATAGGAAGCGACCACTTTCCGTAGGCGGCGCCGTTATAGCCGACAACACGAACCTCGTAAAAACCTTCGGGAAGGTCGGTGGCGGGAGTCCAACTGGTCTTGCGGGTCGCTTTCTCCATGTACGGGGCACCATTGCGGGGCTCATAGGGGTCAAGTCCCGACTTCCGGTTCTGCTGAAAAAGTCAGTCTGTAACCTTTCCTTTTTTTGTCTTTTCTCGAATTGATTTTGCTGTTCTTGGCTTGGACGGATTGATCCGAAGCAGGTGGAGCTCTCTGCGGTCCAACAGCTCCCACTGCACCTCGTCGCCGGCTTCGAGGCCGATGGCGGCAGCCAGCGGAAGAGGAAAATGGAACACAACGGCTATTTGAAGGGTAAAGACCGGTTGATGGACCAAGCCTGGCGGGATGTGTCTCACGTTCTCACGTGGTGCAAAACGCTCGGGGCAAACGTGCTCCAGGCAAAACCGATTGCCTTGCTCATGCAGGTTTTCGAGGAAAACTTTGAACTTCTCGATGGTTCCACCGTTCAACGAAAAGATCAACCCCCGCGGGCCGCGCATAACCCTCATGATCCCGAAGCACATTGGTGTAAAAAGGGCAATCCGCACCGCGAATGGGCCGGGTACAAAACGCAGGTGGCGGAAACCGTCCCCGATCGTCTCTGCGAGCCCGATGAACCGACTCCGGCCGTAATCACCGCAGTTCTCGATCAAGACGCCACGTTCAGTGACAAAAGTGCGGCGGACGCTTCAGCACCGGGAATTTTACGGCCGTATTTCTTATGCGTTCGAGTGGCCGGCGTTTGCATGCCAATCGTGCTCGATGCGAGCACATTGCCTGCCGGAGCGACAGCGGTTTCGAAATATCCGGGTGGGTTCCCCATCATATGCTGACGCAAGAACGCCGTCGTGCGATGAAAACCGATGCCTTCCGAATAGAGATGTTTAAACGCGCAACTATCGAGGGCACGCATAGCGAACTCAAACGAGGGTTCGGACTCGACCGAAGTCGATACCGGGGCTTGGCGAAATACGCGCTTCAAGCCGTCAACACCGCAGCCGTATGCAATATCAAACGGTGGTCTGCGCGCCGATTGTGGGAACATCGACAACACGCCCAGACATGAGCGGCTTTCCCCCGCTGGGGCCCACCATTATGTGCATGGCCAGAGGATAATTGTACCGAGTCACCAAAAAAGGCTCGTTCGTATGGCTTTTTGCAAAAGCTTGCAGTTTTGCTTTTCTCATGCCACTTTCAAACGGTTATGACTTTTTCAGCAGAACCGTTTGTCGGGACTTGACCCCTATCGCCCGCAAAAACGCCACGGCCTTGCGGATGTCCTGCGCGGGATTCGTCCCCGTCTCGCGCTCGATCGTCAGATACCCCTTGTATCCGATTTTCTCCAACGCGGACAGGTAGGCCTTCCAATTGACCGCGCCCTCGCCCAGCGGGGTCTCCTCAAAAAGCTTCCCCATCCGCTCGACCAGAGCGTCAAACCCTCCCTCCGCAAAGGCGTTGTACACCTCAAACCGGTCGCACGGCTTCAGCTGTCGGCCATCCTTGGCATGGGTGTGGACGATGTAGGGCGCGAGCGTGTTCACGGCATCAACAGGATCATCACCCGTCACCATGACCAGGTTCGCGGGATCCAGGTTCACGCCAATCCCCTTGACCTTCAGGCTGTCCAAAAACTGCTTCAGAAGAACGGCCGTCTCGGGCCCCGTCTCAACGGCAAAAATGACTTTCTTCGACGCCGCGTACTCGCCCAGCTCCTGGCAGGCCTGCTGCATCGTCTTGTACACGGCAGAGCGCTTGTCGTCCGGTATAACCCCGATGTGGGTGGTCACAACCGAGGTGCCCAGGTCCACGGCCAGGTCCACGATCTTCTTCGAGCGCGCGATCTTGGCCGGGTTATCATCGGCCCGCTCGAAACCGTGTCCGCCCAGGTCGCCGCACAAGGCGGACGCCTCCATGCCCAGCGCCATGCTGCAATCCCGAAAGCGGACCCGCGCCGCCTTGTCCATCGTCTCAGGGGTCATCTCGCCCGAGCCCACGGACAACTGGAAGCCCTCCGCCCCCGAATCGCGGGCCAGGCGCAGCCCCTCCCGGGGGGACTTCCGAAAAGACTCAATCATGACGCCGATTTTAAATGACATGCCCAGCTCCCTGTTTATCCGAATTGACGAAAGTTTCTTCTCCATGCCGCTTTTCAAGCGTGCCCGGTATGCGCTATAATGATACGGCATGAATGCAAACAGTCAAAGCTTTGAATTGGACCGCCGTTTCGACCGCATGGGCCGCCTGGTCGGCGAACCCGCCATGAAGCGCCTGGCCCGCGCACACGTCATGATCCTGGGACTGGGCGGCGTGGGCTCCTGGGCGGCCGAATGCCTGGTCCGCTCGGGGCTGGGCACCCTGACGATTGTTGACTTCGACGATGTCTGCATCACCAACTTCAACCGGCAGCTCCACGCCCTGGACGGCCTGGTGGGCCAGCCCAAGGCCGCGGTGATGGCCGCACGGCTGCTCGGCGTGAATCCCGCCGCCGACATCCGCGTGATGCCGCGCTTTTACAACAAGGACTCCGCCGCCGAGATTCTTGCCGTCCGCCCCGACTATGTTGTCGACGCCATCGACTGCGTCACCGCCAAAGCCCACCTGCTGGCCACCTGCCGCGCCCGGGGCATTCCGGTGGTCACCTCGACCGGCTCGGGCGGCCGGCTGGATCCCACCCGCGTGGAAGTGAAGGACCTGAGCCAGACGGATGTGGATCCGCTGGCGAAGATGATCCGCAAGCTGCTGCGGCGCGACTACGACTTTCCCTCCGAAGACGAAGGCCATTTCGGCATCACCGCCGTCTTTTCCAAGGAACAGCCCAGCCTGCCGCACGAGTTGGTCTACGACGGCGGCAAGGGCTTCCGCTGCGTGTGCGCGAAGCAAAACGACGTCCCCTTCACCTGTGACCGCCGAAACGTGATCATGGGCACCGCCCCGTTTGTCACCGGCGCCTTTGGCCTGCACTGCGCCTCCGTCGCCATCCGCGCGCTGATGCAGGAAGAAGCCGTCAACCCCTGAGCCGATTACGGTCGGATAACGGTCTTGCTTCCCTTTTCCGATGATTCTACACTGGCCACTATGATTTCACATCAGGACATCGAAATGCGCAGCCTTGCGCTCTCTAGCGCGATTGTGGACCGGATCGACGCCGATCCCCAACGCCACGCGTTGGAGGAGGCCCGCAAACGATGTCAACTTTGGTTGCTTCAGGCCCCTTGCGCCGACCTGACTCAATGGGCCTCCATCCTGGATCAGCCCTGGCCGGTTGCGCGGAAAGTTCTTCTCGATCCCTCGGAGGAAGGCCGCCGCTTGCGCCAGAGCAATCCCTTCTGCGGCGTCCTCTCACCCAAAGAGCGATGGAGCATTTACCGGAGATTCCGCACCCATGACAAGACACCAGCTTGAACATATCCTGAGGGCGGCGGGGGCCATCACGGATGAGCGGGAAATTGTGGTTCTTGGCAGTCAGGCCATTCTGGGAAGTTTTCCGGACGCCCCGCCCGAGCTGTGCCAATCCATGGAGGCCGATGCCTTTCCGATGCACAATGTCGAAAAGGCCGACCTGATCGATGGCACAATCGGCGAACTTTCCCCTTTTCATGAGACCCACGGTTACTATGCTCACGGAATCACTCCCGAATCGGCTACCTTGGCGGAAGGCTGGCGGGAACGGCTGGTGCGTTTGCAATCGCCTGCCACAGGGGATGTCGTGGGGCACTGCCTCTCACCCGCGGATCTCGCCGTCAGCAAACTCGCGGCCGGTCGCGACAAAGATATCGCTTTTGTCTCGATTCTGATCGCCCGTCGCTTTGTCCCTGTTCCCGCAATAGAAAATTTGGCGGCCACCCTCCCCCCCGCCGCGCGGGAA
>JAWOJA010000069.1:0-21992 GCA_046484345.1 Kiritimatiellia bacterium | reverse complement strand
CGAAACCTTCCGCGCCATGGTCGATACCGTCAAGCAACACATCTACCAGGGCGACGTCATCCAGGCCGTCATCTCCCAGGAGTTCGTGGGCGAACCGCCCGCCGACCTCCTCGGACTCTACCGCGCCCAGCGCTTCGTCAACCCCTCCCCCTACATGTACTTCCTCAAACTCGGCGGCCTCGTCCTCGCGGGCTCGTCGCCCGAAACCATGGTCCGGCTCGAACACCGCACCGCCACGCTCCGCCCCATCGCCGGCACCCGCCCCCGCGGCGCCGACGAACAGCAGGACCGCGACCACGCCAACAGTCTTCTCCAAGACGAAAAGGAGCGCGCCGAACACCTCATGCTCGTGGACCTCGGCCGCAACGAGCTCGGCCGCGTGGCCGTGCCCGGCACCGTGCAGGTCAACGACCTCATGGTCGTCGAGCGCTACTCCCACGTGATGCACCTCGTCTCCAATATCGTGGCCGAGCTCGAGCCCGGCAAGGACGCCTTCGACCTGCTCCGCGCCTCTTTCCCCGCCGGCACCCTCTCGGGGGCCCCCAAGGTCCGCGCCATGGAGCTCATCGCCGAACTCGAATCCACCCCCCGCGGCGCCTACGGCGGCGCCGTCGGCTACATCGGCTTCGACGGCGGCATGGACTTCGCCATCTGCATCCGCACCGCCTGCATCGAGTCGGGCCGCCTCACCATCCGCGCCGGCGCCGGCATCGTGGCCGACTCTGTTCCCGAAACCGAACGCCTCGAAACCGTCAACAAGGCGCGCGCCGTCATGCGCGCCCTCGAATTGCTCGCATCCTCCGGAGGCCGGCCATGATCCTCGTGCTCGACAACTACGACTCCTTCACCTACAACCTCGTCCAATACTTCCGCGAAATGACCCCCGACGTCGCGGTCTACCGCAACGATGCCATCGACCTGGCGGGCCTCGAAAAGCTGGCGCCCCAGGCCCTCGTGATCTCCCCCGGACCCGGCCGCCCGGAAAATGCGGGCCTCTCCTGCGAGGCCATCCGCCGCTTCAGCGGCCGCATCCCCATCCTCGGGGTCTGCCTCGGCCACCAGGCCATCGGCCACGTCTTCGGCGGCGCCATCACCCACGCCCAGCGGCTCATGCACGGGAAAACCTCGGATATCACCTGCGACAACAAGGGCGTCTTCGCCAACCTCGGCGAGCGCCCCTTCAAGGCCATGCGCTACCACTCGCTCGTCATCAGCCGCGAAAACTTTCCGGCCGATCTCCTCATCACCGCCACCTCGGAGGATGGCGAGATCATGGGCGTGCGCCACCAGACCCACCCGACCGAGGGCATCCAGTTCCACCCGGAATCCATCATGACCCCCGTGGGCAAGCGGCTGCTGCGCAATTTCCTGAAAATGGTCCGACCGTAAGGAGCCCCCATGAGCGTCGTATTCAAGGACATCCTGACCGCCCTCATCCGCCGCCGGCCCCTCACCGAGACCGAGGCGGCCGACTCCATCGACTCCGTTCTTGACGGCGCGTGGACCGACGCGCAGATCGGCGCCTTCCTCGCCGCCCTTGCGGCCAAGGGCGAGACCATCGACGAGGTGGCGGGCGCCGCCCGCGCCATGCGGCGCAAGGCGGTGCGGGTCCAGTGTCTGGCCCCCGCCGTGGTCGACACCTGCGGCACGGGCGGCGACGGACTTGGGACCTTCAACATCTCCACCACCACGGCCTTCGTGGTGGCCGGCGCGGGAGTGGCCGTGGCCAAGCACGGCAACCGCTCGGTCTCCAGCGCCTGCGGCAGCGCCGACGTGCTCGAGGCGCTCGGGCTCAACCTGCAGGTGCATCCCGAGATCATGGAACAGGCGCTGAACGAAATCGGCGCGGCCTTTCTCTTCGCGCCCCTCTACCACGGGGCCATGAAGCACGCCATGCCCGCCCGGAAGCAGCTCGGGGTCCGCACCCTTTTCAACATGCTGGGCCCGCTGGCCAATCCCGCCGGCGCCACCGCCCAGCTCTTGGGCGTCTACGCCCCCGCCCTGACCGAAATGTTCGCCTCCGTGCTCCAGCGCCTCGGCATCCGGCGGGCCTATGTGGTCCACGGCCACGATGGGCTGGACGAAATCAGCATCTGCGCCCCCACCCGCGTCTCGGAGTTGCGCGATGGGGCGGTCAAGACCTACGACCTCTCCGCCGACCGCTTCTTCGGCGAATGGGCCGACCCGGAATCGCTCCAGGGCGGCGACGCCGTCCGGAATGCCGCCCTGCTCAAGAGCGTGCTGAGGGGCGAAACCGGCCCCCGCCGCCACATCGTCCTTCTTAACGCCGCCGCCGCCCTCGCCGCCGCCGGCAAGGCGGCTGACATTGCGGCGGGAATCACCCTCGCGGCCGAATCGATCGACTCGGGCAGCGCGCTCGACAAACTGGAATCCCTCATCGCCTTCACCCGCGGGCATTCATGAGCACCTTTCTCGACACTATTCTGGACCAGCGCCGCCGCGATGTCGCCGCCGCCATGGCCGCCGTGCCCCTAAAAGCGCTGCAGGCGGCCGCCGAGGCCGCCCGCGCCGGACGCCGCTCCTTCTCGGCCGCCCTGCAATCCCCGGAACCCGTCGGCATCGTGGCCGAAATCAAACGCGCCTCTCCCTCAAAGGGCGACCTCGCCCCCGAACTCGATCCAGCCACCCTGGCCCGCGCATTCGAAAAGGGTGGCGCGGCCGCCCTCTCCGTGCTCACCGAGCCGCACTACTTCAAAGGCTCACCGGACGACCTGACTGCCGCCCGCAATGCCGTCCGCCTGCCCGTGCTGCGCAAGGATTTCCTGTTCTGCGATTACCAGCTCTACGAAAGCGCGGCCCTGGGCGCCGACGCCGTGCTGCTCATCGTCCGCATCCTGCCCCCCGCCGACCTGGCCCGCCTGCACGCGCTGGCCCTGAAACTCGGGCTGGCCGCGCTCGTGGAGGCCGTCTCGCCCGAGGAGGTCAAACAGGCCTGCGACATCGGCGCCACCCTCATCGGCATCAATACGCGCGACCTGCAAACCTTCAAGATCGATCCGGACCGCGCGGCCCGCCTGGCCCCCCCGCCGGCCCCCGGCCGGGTGGTCCTCTCGCTCAGCGGGGTGACCAACCGGGCCGATATTTCCCGGCAATTGCGCGCCGGCCTCACGCGTTTCCTGGTGGGCGAATCGCTCGTGCGCGCGCCCAATCCAATCGCCGCCATCCGTTCGCTGAAGGGAGCGCGGTAAGCGGCCATGCACAACCGGATTGAAATCAAATTCTGCGGCCAGACCCGGCCGGCCGACGCCGCCCTCGGCGCGGCGGCGGGCGCCGACGCCATCGGCCTCATCTTCCACCCCGCCAGCCCCCGCCATGTCACGCCCGAACAGGCGCGGGAAATCATCCAAGCCCTGCCGGCCGACTTCCCCGCCGTCGCCGTATGCGTGGATCTGTCCCCGGACATCGCCGCCCTGACGGCGGACCGGGCCGGCGCCCGCATCCTTCAATTACATGGAAACGAAAGCCTCGAAACGATCGCCTTCCTGATCGCGCGCGGCTTTCATGTCATCAAAGTCCTGAAAACAGCCGGGCCAGCTTTGTCCCGCGCAGCGCTGGCGTTGCCCCCCGGTTGCGGCATTCTCGTCGAATGCGGCAAGGGGCCCCTGCCCGGCGGCAACGCGGCGGCCTGGAACTGGGCCGAGGCCCGGCCGCTGGGGGCCGTGCGGCCTTTTGCGCTGGCGGGCGGATTGCGGCCGGAGAATGTGGCCGAGGCCATCCGGGCGGCCCAGCCCTCGGCCGTGGACCTCAGTTCGGGCATCGAGGATGAGCCCGGACGAAAGAATCTGGAAAAAATGCGCCAATTGGTTAACAATGTGCGCCAACAAAGCATTACCTGGCCGACAGCCCCGGTTTTCGGGACCGCCGGTCCGGAAGGAAGGCCGCCATGCCCGCACAATCGCTGAACAACGTCAACATCCAGTCCATTACCCTGCTTCCCACGCCCCGCGAAATCCGGCAGCAGTTCCAGCAGACCGCGGCCACGCGCCGGACGGTCGCCCGCGCGCGCGAGGCCGTCGAACGCATCCTCGACCGCGAGGACCCCCGCATGCTGGCCATCGTGGGGCCCTGCTCGATCCACGACCTGGACGCAACCATGGAATATGCCACCCGGCTCAAAGAGCTGGCCGACAAGATCCAGGACAGCGTGGTGGTGATCATGCGCGTCTACTTCGAAAAGCCGCGCACCACGGTGGGCTGGAAAGGGTTCATCAACGATCCGACCATGGACGACACCTTCCGCATGGACGAGGGGTTGCGCCGGGCCCGCAAGTTCCTGCTCGCCCTGGCCGAGATGGGGCTGCCCGCGGCCACCGAGGCGCTCGATCCCATCACCCCTCAATATATCGGCGACCTGATCGCCTGGACCGCCATCGGCGCGCGCACGGCCGAATCGCAGACCCACCGCGAACTGGCGAGCGGCTTGTCCATGCCCGTGGGCTTCAAGAACAGCATGGACGGCGGCTTCACCTCCGCCATCAACGCCATCAAGGCCGCCCTGCAGCCCCATCATTTCTTCGGCATCACGGAACTGGGCCGGCCCGCGGTTTTCGGGGCCACCGGCAACCCCTACCCGCACCTGGTGCTCCGGGGCGGGGCGCAGCCCAACTACGATCCCGCCAGCGTGGTGGCGTGCGAAAAAGCGCTGCAGGCGGCCGGGCTGCCGGTCCGGATCATGGTGGACTGCAGCCACGGCAACTCGAACAAGGATCCCGGCAAGCAGGGCGAAGTGCTGGGCAACGTGATGGAACAGATCGAAGCCGGCAACCAGTCGCTCGTCGGCATCATGCTGGAAAGCAACCTCGAGTGGGGCAGCCAGCCGATGGCCGAGGATCCGGCCAATCTGAAATACGGCGTCTCGATCACCGACGCCTGCATCGACTGGGCCACCACCGAAACGCTTCTGACAGACCTGCACGACCGTTACGCCAAACTCATGGAGACCCGCTTCCATGGCCACTAAAGACTATGCCTATCCCGACGCCAGGGGCCATTTCGGCCCCTACGGCGGCCGCTATGTCGGCGAAACCCTCATGCCCGCCCTGATCGAGCTGGACCGGGCCCGCATCGCCGCCATGGCCGACCCGCGGTTTCAGTCGGAATTCCGCGAGATGCTTCGCACCTACGTGGGCCGGCCCACGCCGCTCGATTTCGCCGCCCGGCTGACGGCGGACACGGGCGGCGCGCGCCTGTACCTGAAACGGGAAGACCTGGCGCATACCGGCGCGCACAAGATCAACAACACCGTGGGCCAGGGGCTGCTGGCCCGGCGCATGGGCAAGACGCGCCTCATCGCGGAGACGGGCGCCGGACAGCACGGCGTGGCCACCGCCACGGTGGCGGCCCGTTTCGGCATGGCCTGCACGATCTACATGGGCGAAGAGGACATCCGGCGCCAGGCGCCCAACGTGCTGCGCATGCGGCTGCTGGGCGCGGAGGTGGTCTCCGTCTCCAGCGGCACGGCCACGCTGAAGGATGCCATGAACGAGGCCATGCGCGCCTGGATCGGCCGCGTGCAGGACACCTTCTACGTGATCGGCACTGTGGCCGGCCCCCATCCCTACCCGCTTCTGGTGCGGGATTTCCAGCGCGTCATCGGCGACGAGGCCCGCGCCCAGTTCTACCAGCAGAACGGCGCGCTGCCCGAGCTGCTCGTCGCCTGCGTCGGCGGCGGCAGCAATGCGATGGGGCTGTTTTACCCCTTCATCGGCGACGCCGCCGTGGAGATGCTCGGCGTGGAGGCGGCCGGCGACGGCCTGGAGACGGGCCGCCATGCGGCCACGTTGTGCAAGGGGCGCGTCGGCGTGCTGCACGGGGCCAAGTCGTACCTGCTGCAGGACGCGGACGGCCAGGTGAGCGAGGCCCATTCGGTGTCGGCCGGCCTCGACTACCCGGGCGTGGGACCGGAGCATTCGCTGCTCAAGGATCTGGGGCGCGTGCGCTACACGGCGGTGGACGACCGCCAGGCGCTGGCCGCCTTCCGCAAGCTGGCGCGGCTGGAGGGCATCATCCCCGCCCTCGAAAGCTCCCATGCCCTCGCCGCCGCCATTGAAGAAGCCCGCCGCCGACCGGCCGAGCAGGCCATCTGTGTCTGCCTCTCGGGCCGGGGCGACAAGGATCTGGATCACGCCATGCGCGCCATGGCCCGCCTGGGAGAACCTTTGCCATGAGCAACCGCCTGGACCTGACGTTTCAACAGCTCCGCCAAAGCGGCCGCAAGGCGCTGGTGGGCTACCTCACCGCCGGCGATCCCAATTTCGAAACAAGCCTGGCCCTCCTGCGGGCGGCCTGCGAGGCCGGCGTCGATGTGCTGGAGCTGGGCGTGCCGTTTTCGGATCCCACCTCCGACGGCCCCGTGATCCAGGCGGCCTCGCTTCGCGCGCTCAAGGCGGGCATGACGGTGGAAAACGCCCTGCGCCTGACGCGCGAACTGCGCCGGCAGACGCAGACGCCCATCATCCTGTTCAGCTACTACAACCCGCTGCTCAGCCACGGGCTCGAGCGCCTGGCCCGGGACGCCCGGGACGCCGGCGCCGACGGCTTCCTCGTGGTGGACCTGCCGCCCGAGGAATCGGAGGAGTTCACCGCCGTCGTCGGGGCCGACCTGCCGCTGATCCGCCTGATCGCGCCCACCACGCCGCCCGAACGCGTGCCGGTCATCGTTCAAAACGCTTCGGGATTCCTCTACGCCATCACGCGCACCGGCGTCACCGGCATGGGCGGACTCGAGCCCGAGGCCATCCGCCGCGAAATGGGGGCGATCCGCCAGGCCGCGCGCGGCCTCCCGGTCTGCCTGGGCTTCGGCATCCGCACGCCGGCGGACGCGCGCGCGCTGGCGCCCATGGCCGACGGCCTGGTGGTCGGCAGCGCCCTGGTGCAACTGGCGGAGAAATCCGGCGGAAAACCGGACCTGATTCCGCGCGTCTGCGCGTTTATCCGGGAATTGAAAAAGGCGATGAACGAAGGCTAAGCGTTCTCGTCCGGGCCGCCCATGCCGGGCCGCCGCTGCTTGATCATGTTGGCGTGTTTTTCGAAACAGTCCGGACATATCCCGTGCGAAAAAGTGGCATCGGACTTGCGGGCCACATATTCCTCAATCTGCTCCCAGGATTCGTGTTTCAGGCGAACCCGTTTGCAATACGCGCAGACGGTCATCATCCCGCCAATAACCCGCTTCTGCTGTTCGTAGGTGTGCCCGACAATAATGATGGCCACCAGCATGACGGCGGCCGTCAGCAAAGCCCCACGAAACATATTGGGCTGCATTTTGAGGTCTTCGCCCCAAATCAAGGCGGTTAAATTGATCAATTCATTGAGCCAGATCAAGCCGATCAGAAGGAGAAAGCCCATAAACTGCCAAAAAGCAATCGTGGCAAAGCCCTGACCCAACAATCCAATCGCTTTGCGTCCCAAACTCATAACCGATTTCTCGCTTTCTCAAAGCATCAAGGGATTATGAAAGCCCCGTGTATCGGAGTCAACCAGATTCATCCTTCGGATCACCCTGGTGGATTGACAAAGCAAGCGCGCCCTCCAACGCCGCCCGGGGGCGCGCTTGCTTTGTCAATCCACCAAAAGTATTGTGGTCAATTCTATTGACGCTGCCCTCTTTTATGGGATAATTTGTCTGTTTAAGAATTGGAGGCGTCGAAAACATGCGTTGTCCGCGATGTGCATTTGTGGAGGACAAGGTGATCGACAGCCGCACCGCCCGGAATGGGGATGTGATTCGCCGCCGTCGCGAATGCGTCCAATGCGGCCACCGGTTCACGACCTATGAGGAGGTGGTCAAGCCCCGCCTCCGGGTCATCAAGCACGACAGCCGCCACGAGGAATTGGATCGCGTCAAGCTGAGCAACGGGGTCAAAAGAGCCTGCGAAAAGCGGCCCATCAGCCTGGAACAGATCGAAATCCTGGTGGATACCATCATCGCCGAACTCGAAAGCGAGTTCGAGCGGGAAGTTCCCAGTTCCGTCATCGGACGCAAGGTCATGGAGAAGCTGAAGGATCTCGACGAGGTTGCCTACGTCCGGTTCGCCTCCGTGTACCGCCAGTTCACCGATGTCGGCCAGTTTTTGACCGCAATCAAGTCGCTCACGCCCAAGGATGCCAAGGATGATTTGGGAAACAGCCGCAATCACGCCTCCCAAAAACCCGACGACCGGCCGCGAGACCCTCGTTGAGGAGGTCCTTTCCCTCTGCGTATCCGCCGGGGAACTGGACACCTTTGAGCTTCGGGAATTGGCCGCCGGAGTCGCCTGGCATGCCGCCGGACTGACCCGCCGGCCGGCCGCAAGGGGTGATCTGTCTCGTCTGACCGCGCGGGCGCTCTCCTCCCTTGGTCGTCCCGAAGCCGCCCGGCGCGTGCTGGTCCTCGGCTCGGGCCTCGTCCACGCCTCCCGCTGGCTGGCCGCCCACCCGGGCACGGTCTGGACCCTCGACCTGCCGCGCCTGCTCCACCGCGAGGGCGATCACCTGGAGCTCGCTCTCTTCCGCGGGCTCGACCTCATCCTGGACACCCTCGCGGGGCTCTGGGACGCCTCCGGCGGAGAGGGCGTTCTCGGCCTTCGCCGCTCGGCGGACGCCGCCCGCCTGCTGCTGGGACCGGCAACCTCGGCCGGGCGACTCTGTGCCCTGCGCAACGAATTGCGCGACGCCTGCGATATCCGCCTGGATATCCTGGGCGCCGCGCGGGGCTGGACCGCCCGCCCCCGCGTTCTCTTCACGGATCCCGAACCCCTTTCCCCCGCCTAAGGTGCCATGGAGCAACAGCCCCCAACCCCTTTTAGCCGCCGGCAGTTCCTGAAAAGTCTGTGTCTGGGCGCCCCTCTGCTTTTCGCCGCTCCCTCCCTCCTGGCCGCCCGCCGGCTCAACGAAATCAGCCTCTCCTTCATCTCCTCCGCCATCCCCCTCAACCGGCGAACCGCCTGGGCCGAACGGCGGCCCCTGGCATCCAAGCTGAAAACCGCCTCCTATTTCAGCCGCCTCACCATCCACCACTCCGGGGCGCTCGTGGTGCGCGATACCGAACGCCGGGCCGTCATCAACGACCTGAACAGCGTGCTGCAAGCCCATGCGCGAATCCGGTATGGCGACATCGGCTACCACTTCGTCATCGATTATGCCGGCCGCCTCTGGGAGGGCCGCTCCCTGTCCTACGAAGGCGCCCATGTCTCCAGCGAAAACGAGAGCAACATCGGCGTCATGCTGCTGGGCAATTTCGAAAAACAGAAACCCAGCTCCGCGCAGCTCGAAACGCTGGGCACCCTCACCGCCTTGCTGCGGCGCCATTTCGACATCTCCGGCCGCCGCGTCTACGGGCACCGGGACATCGGCGCGAGCGCCTGCCCCGGCCGTTACCTCTACCCGCATGTCGTGGCGTTGAAATCCCGTAAATCCCGTTCCAACCTGGCTTAAAAACAAAGGATCCCGCATGATTCCCGAAAACCTTATCCGCGCCGAACTCCCGCGCACACTCGAAACCACCCGCCTGCCCCTGCCCGGCCAGCGGCACGAGGGCAAGGTGCGCGACAGCTACACCCAGGGCAACCGGCGCATCCTCGTGACCACGGACCGGGTCTCCGCCTTCGACTGCGTGCTGGGCACCATCCCCTTCAAGGGCCAGGTGCTCAACCAGATCGCGGCCTTCTGGTTCGAAAAAACCAGGGACCTCGCCCCCAACCACGTGCTCGACATCCCCGACCCGAACGTCATGGTCGTCAAGGAATGCGAACAGCTGCCCCTCGAGTTTATCGTGCGCGGCTACATCACCGGGGTCACCAAAACATCGGCCTGGTACAACTACGAGCGCGGCGTGCGCAACCTCTGCGGCAACCCCCTGCCCGAGGGCCTTAAAAAGGACCAGATTCTCGCCCGCCCCATCCTCACGCCCACCACGAAGCACGAGGAGCACGACCGCAACATCTCGCGCGAGGAGGCCATCAAGGAAGGCCTGATCGACGGCGCGCTGTTCGACAAGGCCGCCGACCTCTGCTTCAAGCTCTTCAAACGGGGACAGGAATTCGCCGCCACCCGCGGCCTCATCCTCGTGGATACGAAATACGAGATCGGCATGCGGGACGGCCAGCTCACCGTGTCGGACGAAATCCACACGCCCGATTCCTCGCGCTATTGGTTCGCCGACACCTACGCCGCGCTCTTCGCGGCCGGCCAGGACCAGCGCAAACTGGACAAGGAATACGTGCGCGAATGGCTGGCCGCCCAGGGCTTCCGCGGCGACGGCAAGCCCCCCGCGCTCACCGACGAAGTCCGCATCGAGGCGGCCCGGCGCTACATCCAGGCTTACGAAGTGGTCACCGGCCTGGAATTCACGGTCACCGGCGAACCCGTGGCCGACCGCATGCTGCGCAACTTGAAGGCCAAGGGCTACCTGGAGTAGCCCCGGTATGGAAAGCGCCAACTTCCTTCAGGATCTCGCCGTCGTGTTGCTGGCGGCGGGATTCGCCGCCCTCCTGTTTTACAAGTTGAACCAGCCGCTCGTTATCGGCTACATCCTGGCCGGCCTGTTGCTGGGGCCCCATACGCCGCCGTTTTCACTGATTCAGGAACAGGCCACCATCCGCCTGCTCGCGGATCTGGGCCTCATCTTCCTGATGTTCTCGCTGGGCCTGGAATTCAACCTGCGGCGCCTGCGCAAGGTCGGCGCGCCGGCGGGCCTCTCCGCCATTGCGGATGTGACGTTCATGCTCGGCCTGGGCTACCTGCTCGGCCGCGCCCTGGGCTGGCCCGCGGTCGAAAGCCTTTTCCTCGGGGGCATGATCTGCGACTCCTCCACCACCATCCTGGCCAAAACACTCCAGGAAATGGGCCGCATCCGCGACAAGTTCGCCAGCCTCGTCATCGGCGTCACCGTGATCGAGGACATCCTGGCGGTCGCCATCATCGCCGTCCTGACCGGTCTGGCCATGACCGGCACCGTGCAGGCGGATCTGGTGGCCGTGAAGCTGTGGGAATTGATCCTGTTCCTGATGGCGGTCGTCGTCGTGGGGCTCCTGACCATTCCCCGGCTGCTGAACTACCTGCGCCGCTTCGACAACGACGAGCTCCTGGTGGTGGCGCTTCTGGGCGTCTGCTTCGGCGTGACGCTGGTGGGCGCGCGCCTCGAACTCAGCCTCGCCCTCGGCGCCGTGCTGGTCGGGGCCATCGCCTCCGAGTCGACCGCCGGGGACCGGCTTAGTCTCCTCATCGCCCCGCTTCGCCATGTCTTCAGCGCCATCTTTTTCGTGGCCATCGGTTTGATGCTCGATCCGGCCATGCTGATCCGCTACTGGGGCCCCATCCTGGCGGTCACCGCTCTCGTGATCGCCGGGAAATTCACCTCCAATACGGTGGCCGCGCTGTTGACGGGAAGCGATATGCCGACCGCCATCCGGGCCGGGGCGGGCCTGGCCCAAATCGGCGAATTCGCCCTCATCATCGCCTCGCTCGGGGTCTCGCTCGGCGTGACGTCCGAAGCGTTTTATC
This sequence comes from Kiritimatiellia bacterium, assembly GCA_046484345.1. Classification (GTDB taxonomy): domain Bacteria; phylum Verrucomicrobiota; class Kiritimatiellia; order CAIKKV01; family CAIKKV01; genus CAIKKV01. The sequence goes on along the minus strand of JAWOJA010000069.1, from coordinate 10,490 downwards.
CCGTGGGCGTTTCCGCCGCTGTTCTGACAACACTCCTCAGCCCCTACCTGCTGCGGGGCGCCGACCGCCTCGCGGATTTTGTGGAACACAATCCCGCCTGGCACCAGCGGACGAGATCATTCCGGCTCTACGGTCAGCTGGTGGACACCATTTCACACAAAAAACCGGATACCGTTATCCGCAAAGCCATGCGGCGGTCGGTGGTCATCATGGTCGTTAATACGATCCTCATCGCGGCGGCCATCGCGACTGCCGGTTACCTGGCCCGAAAACCCCTGGCCCTCTTCCCGTCCCTCGCCGCCCGGCCGGGACTTTTCGAAGCCGTGTTGTGGCTCGGCGCCATGCTGGTGTGCCTGCCGCTGTACGTGGCCACGCTCCGGAAACTCCAGGCCGTTGGCATGATCCTGGCCGAACTGGGCGTGCCCATGACCTTGACCGGCGCCTGGGCGCGCCATCTGCGAGGCTTTGTGGCGAACGCCATCCTCGCGGCCGGTTCATTCGGCCTAGCCCTGCTCACGTTCGTGCTCAGCTCCGCCATGCTGCCGTCGTGGAAAATTCGGATTCCCTTAATGATCGGGGCCGCCATCATCGCATTCTGGCGCTGGCCCGCCCTCGTGAAGGTCTATGCGCAGGCCCAGGGCTCGCTGAGAAACATTTTGAACGCGGATAACCGGACGGAAACACCGGGGCCGGCTTTTGAAGTCAATGTGCAAACCGCCGTGATCGGCGCGGAGTCCCCCCTCGCGGGCCGGGAGCTCCACTCCATCCGCCTGCGGTCGCGCACCGGCGCCACCGTGGTGGGGATTGAGCGCGGCGGAGTTGAAATCACCAACCCGGGGCCCGCCGAGCGGCTTCACGCCGGCGACCGCCTCTTCCTGCTGGGCGATCCCGAACAGATCCGCCGGGTGCTGAATCTCATTGAAGAGCGAAGAGCGTAAGAAAGGCTAGCCCTAGGCTGTGCTAACGACCGGATAATGAGAGTAAGGGCGGGATAAAAAGACGCACCAGCTCGAACGGAATTTACAGAAAGAAATTTACACTACCCCACGCCCGCATTCCGCGTTTTCACGGGCAGCAGCAGAAGGAAAGCCAGCACCGCAAAGGCGGCACCCGTGCCAAAGGGCACCAGGGGATTGCCGCTCCACTGCCACAGGGCGCCGAACAGGAGGCTCGCGGGCAGCGCGGCTATGCCGATGGCGGCGTTATAAAAGCCGTAGGCCGTGCCCCGCAGCTGCAGCGGCACCAGCTCGGCCACAAAGGCCCGTTCCGTGCCTTCGGTGATCGCCGAAAAGAGCCCGTAGAAAAGGAAAACGGCCCAGATCTGCCAAGGGTTCGAGGCGAGCCCGAACAGCACGTAGCTGATCGCGTAGACGCCCCACCCAATCCCGATCAGCCGCTTGCGGCCGAAACGGTCGGAGAGCTCCCCGCCCTTCGTGGACAGCAGCGTCTTGACGCCGTGGAACGCCGCCCAGACCAGGGGCACCTGCCAGGAGGGCAGGCCGGCATCCACCGCCCTCAGGACCAGGAAAGCATCCGACGAATTGCCCAGCGTGAACACGGTTACCGAAGCCAGGAACAGGCGGAACCGGGAATCCAGCTTCCGCAGGGAACGCAGGTTGATGAGGGGCTTGTGCGCCGCCGCCAATGCCTCGTCGCCCTCCTCGGTGATGAACCGCCAGATGATGAACGGCACCAGCAGGCCCGGGAGGGCGGCCAGCAGGAACACCCAGCGCAGCGCCCGGTCGGCCGGCAGGCCCCAGCGATCCTGGAACAGCCAGAGCAGCCCCGCCGCCACGAGCGGGCCGATGAACGCGCCGGCGTGGTCCATGGCGCGCTGGAAGCCGAAGGCCCGGCCGCGCTCCGCCGCCGGGGTGCAGCCGGCGATCAAGGCGTCCCGGGGACTGCTCCGGATCCCCTTTCCCACCCGGTCGGCCAGCCGGACCGCCAGCACGTGCCAGGGCGCGAAGGCCAGGGCGATGAACGGCCGGGTCACCGCCGAGATCGTATAGCCCGCGAACATGAAGACCTTGCGCCGCCGCCAGCGGTCGGAGACGTAGCCCGAGGCCAGCTTCAGCAGGCTGGCCGTCGTTTCCGCCGCGCCCTCGATCAGGCCGATGAACGCCAGGCCGCCACCAAGAACCGATTTTAGAAACAACGGCAGCAGCGGCATGATCATGTCGGACGAGAAATCGGTGAACAGGCTCACCCAGCCGGCGGCCACCACAGTCTTGTGCAACTTGGCCATTTCAGGCTCCGCGTATTTCGATTTTTTCCGCATAGGGGCGCATCAGGATACGCAGCTCCTCCAGGCGGGCGGCGGAGGTGCGCGGCCGGTGGCGGTAGGACTCCCCGGGCAGATCGTCGCGCGGCACAAACGGCTGCATCTGGTAAAGCGAGGCGCCCGCGATCAGCTCGCCGATCTCGCGCATCATGGCGTCGGAGTGGAACGGCTCGATGATGGTCGTGCGCAGGATGCCCCGCTCGCCCATGCCTTTGATAAGATCGATGGATTCGCGGATCTTTTCGACATCCTTCCAGCCGGTCAGCTCCGGATAGGCCGCCAGCGAGGCCTTCACATCCATGGCCACGCAGTCGACCTTGGGGAGGATGGCGCGAATCGCCTCGGGATGCGTGCCGTTGGTGTCCACCTTGACGGCCAGGCCGCGCGCCTTCAAGAAATCAATCACCTCCGCCAGGCCGGGCTCGAGGGTGGGCTCCCCGCCCGTGATGGCGGCGCCGGTGACCCAATTCTCCTTGAAATGGCGGCAGGCCGCATCGAGCTTATCCCAGGGCAGGCCGGCGCGGGATTTCCCCATCAGGGTGGCATTGTGGCAAAAGCCGCAATGAAAATTGCAGCCGCTGGTGAAGAAAACAGCCGCCATTCGCCCGGGGAAATCAACCATCGAGGGCTGCTTGAGATAGGCGAAGACGGGTGAACGCCGGGCGCTCATACGCGCAGGTCGCGCGCGGCCGCCAGGACCGACTCGATCATCGGCTTGGTGATGAGCCCCTTGCCCACGTCGCTGTAATCGGTCTGGATGCCCACGAACTGGTAGAGGCGCGACTGGCGGCAGACGGCGTCCGCGGCCCCGGGCTTCGGGTTCGGGAGGGGCTCGTAGGCCTGGGTGGCGGGGTTCCAGCTCGTGACGAGAAAGGCGGGGATGCGCTGGGGGTTGACGCACTCGGACTTGCAGAACGCCACGATGCCGTCCTCGGTCTCCACATCGCAATACTCTTTTTCGTAAAGCGCTTTCCACTCCTCGTGCTCGAGCAACTCGTCGAGGCGCGACTGGAGAACCTTGCACTTCACGCAACCGGTCTTTCCAAAGACCACAATTTTCATTTTTTTGTCGGACATGGGGGGCGTCTCCGGTTAACGGGGATTGGAACGTTTGCGGGTCGGGCGGGCGGCGGGCGCCTCGCCGGTTTCGAGGGCGCCGTCGCCGGCCGCCTGCTCCACCGCGTACTGGCCGCGCTGGCGCGCCACCAGTTCGCCGTACCGCTTGGACTTGTTCCAGTTCTGAATCTTGCTGAAGTAGCCAACCACGCGCGTCTCGCCGACGACCGCCCCGGAGCCGCAGTGGCGGCACTTGTCCTGAAGGCCGCGGTCGCTCTTGTAGCAGTCGTTGCAGTAGGTGAATTCGGGCGAGATCGTGACCTGCGCCGACTGCGTCCGGTGAAACACCTCGGTGATCAGCGTGGCGATGGACTGCGGGTTGGGCTGCTGCTCGCCCACGAAGGCGTGGATGATGGCGCCCGACTCGATGATGCTGTGGAAGAGCGCCTGCTTGCGTATGCGCTCGACCAGGCTGACCGGGGCTTCCGCCGAGAGGTGGATGGAGTTCGTGTAGTAGGCCACGTCCTCGCTGCAGCCCTTGACGACGTCCTTGGCCTCGTCGTGGAAATAGGTCAGGTCGGCCTTGGCCAGGCGGCGCGCGGCGCTCTCGGCCGGGGACTCCTCGAGCGTCAGCTTGATGCCGTGCTTCTTGGAGAGCTTTTTCGCTTTAAGGTACATATGCGCGCAGATCCGAAGGCCCAGCTCCATGGCGGCGTCGCTGTCGTGCAACTCCTGGCCGGTCAGGAACTTGACGGCATCGTTCAGCCCGATCAGCCCGAGAATATAGGTGCAGTTTTCGAGCGTCACGTAGGGCTTGCCGTCGCAGGCCTCCTTGCCGATCTGGTAGAGGGGCCAGCCCGGGCCGCTCATCATCTGGCGGATCTTGACCTGTTTCTGCAGGTGCGCCTCGACGGCGAGGTCCATGGTGGCGTCGAGTTCGCCGCAGAGCCCCTCGAAGGTCCGCTCGCCCGCCCGGGCCGAGCGGTAGGCCGCCTGGGGAATATTGATCGTGACGTTCTGGAAGCCGCAGAAGCGCAGGGACTCGGGATGCAACAGCATCCGGTTGTCGCTGATCGTGGTGCGCAGGCGGCAGCAGGCCGAGAGGGTCACCTCGTCGCGGTCGAAGATGAAGTAGGTGGAGCCGTTGCGGCTGGAGAGCTCGCAGGCCTTCATGAAGATCCGGTACTGCTCGGGATCCTGGAAGGTCTCCTCGCTGACATGGAAATCGCACTTGGGAAATTCGAAGACCCGTCCGTGGCGGTCGCCCTCGCCCCAGACCTCGAGGAGCGCCTCGGCGAACCGGCGGGTTTCCTTCTCGTAATCGCCATAGACCACGATGGCCTCTTTGCGGGCGGCCAGGTCTTTGCGCACCGCCTCGTCATACGCCAGGCCCTTCTCGCCGTCGGCCAATTCGCGCAGCACCAAGCGGCGCGAGCCGTCGGGCTCGCGGACAAAGAGGTCCATCAGGCGGTTGCCCGTGGCGTCGTTGTCCTCGCGCAGCACATCCTCCAGCTCCACCTTTTTGCCGTCGGGGCGGCGCAGCATGTAGTGGCCGCCGGGGCCGATCGCGGGCACGGCCTTCATGTAGCGCGGCACGCCGGTGTGGATGTTGAAATCGAGGAACAGGGTCTGGCCGCCGCGGGAGAAGGCGTTCTGCGACCCGTTGAAGATCAGCTCCTGGGCGATCTGCTTGTACTCCCGATCCGCGAGATGCTCCAGGTAGGGCCCGTACATAATGTTGATGTAGGCGAGGCCCAGGGCGCCGGCGTAGTTGGCCTGCATGGAGGCCAGGAAGGTGTTGATGTGGCCCGTCAGGACCGAGGCGCTGCGGGCGGGCTTGGACTCGGTGTTCAGGTTCGCCAGCCCGCGCAGGCCGTATTTTTTGACGTATTCGACGGAGTGCGACGAGCAGTAGACGCGGTGGGGATAGCCCAGGTCGTGCAGGTGGATGGCGCCGGTGTCGTGCGCGCGCTTCACGTCGTGCGAAAAGATCGTGTCCAGCGCCCACTGCTTGAGCACCAGCTCGGCGATACCGAGATTCACCGCCTCGGGGTTATTGTTGACGATGTTGCTGTTCTCGTTGGACTTGGTGAACATCAGCTTTTCAACCAGGTCCTTGGGAATGGCGTAGAGCGACAGGTCGCGCAGCTGGGCATGGTGGTTGCGCTCGTCCAGCTCGTTGTTGACCATGGCGCGGATCAGCGCCGTGTTGATCGTCTTCATCTGGCTCGAAATGATGCGGTTCTCCACCGCCTTGGCGATGCTCTCGGCCACGTCGAGCGACAGGTCCGTCTTCTCCACGAGCTGCTTGACGATGCGGTCGCGGTCCCACGGCAGCGTCTCGTTGCGGGATGTCGACTCGACCAGCAGCATGCTGGCGTCGGTCGTGTCCTGCCCTTTTTCCTTGGCGGTCTGCGGGTCGCGCACGCGGATGCGCAGGCGCGCCAGCTCGCGCTGCTTGCGGTAGCGCTTGTAGGCCGCCACCACGGTCGTCTGCCCGGCTTCGGACATCACGATCTCCACGAGGTCCTGCACGTCCTCAATCTGCGGAATGCGTTTGCCCTTGGCGTCGGGATAGACATAGTACTCGCTCTGGGGCATGTCGAGCTGGCGGAGCACCTCATCCGTGATGCGCGAAGGAAGCGTGTGGTCGAACACCAGATCCCCTTTGCGCGCCACCTCTTCCGCCGCCCGCTGAATCGCCGTTTCAATTTTGGTGCGCTGGAAGGCCACCACGTGTCCATCGCGCTTTCGGAACCCATCAAACGCCACTTGTTCAGCCGACATGAAGAAACCTCCTGTAAAACACACGAAAATAATAAAAAGCCCCTACTCCACCCCTGGATTAGCAAGCCCACACGTACACTATATCTTGTATACGGGACTACGGTCAACCCCTTATCTTGATATTTTCACGCACAGCGTCGCCCCCCTCGGCAACAGGGCCCATCATCATGCGCGAACCCGATTTCGTCAAGAAAATCTCCGCCACCCCCCCCGGGGAAGCGCTGAAAACCCTTGAAAAAACGATTTTTCACCCGCGTAAAAATTTGTCGAAAAACATGAAAAATTAACCTCTCCCGCTCCGTCGCCTGAAGAGCCGCCGAAAACGCCTCATTTTACTGTTGCACTTCTTCCCCGTTTTCCTAGACTAACCCATCAACCCTGCTACCCAAGGAGCCCCTCATGAACACTCGCCGCCGCCTGTTGGTCATTGCCGCCCTCGCCATCGCCGCCGCCCCGTCCGCCTTCGCGCTCTGGGGAAAAGCCACCACGGCCACCGAATCGGGCAACGCCAAGATGAACCTCGGGGAATACAAGGGCCTCAAACATGCCATCGGTTGCAAGGAATTTGAAAACGAAGCCGGCTGGAGCGGCCAGTGGGAAATCGGGCGGAACCTCACCGTCATGCTCGAATCCGCCCTCTTCGACTCCGGCCGGTTCGTGATCGTGGAGCGCGAGAAGCTGGGCGACGTGCTCGGCGAGCAGGACCTGGCGGCCAGCGGGCGCGCGGCCAAGTCGAAGGTGGCCAAGACCGGCCTCATCCGCTCCGCGCGCTATATCGCCAGCGGCGCGGTGAGCGAAGTCTCCGAAAACCAGTCCGGCGGCGGCGCCGGCATCTCCTTCAAGGGCGTGCGCCTGGGCGGCGGAAAAAACGAGGCCCAGATTACCGTCATCGTGAAGCTCATCGACACCACGACGGGCGAAATCGTGGCCAAGGAGCGCATCGTGGGCAAGGCGGGCGGCACCTCCCTCAACGTGGGGCTTTCAGCCGGCGGGCTCAACACCGACCTCGGCGGCTTCAAGAAGACGCCCCTCGGCCAGGCCGCCCAGGACTGCATCGCCAAGGCCTCCGAATTCATCGCCAAGAAAATGGAAGTGTTCCCCTTCGAGGGAAGCGTGGTGAAGGCCTCGGGCGGCAAGGTCTACATCAACCGCGGATCCGATTTTGGCATGGAGGTCGGCCAGAAACTGGTCATGATTACCGAGGGCGAAACGCTGACCGATCCCGATACCGGCGCCATCCTGGGCAAGGAGGACGGAGTCGTGATCGGAAAATTGTCGGTGGCCAAGGTGGACGCCAAGCTTTCCGTGTGCGAAGTGACCGAGGGCGAGAAGGCCCCCGCCGCCGGCACGCTGGTCACCGCCCCCTAGGCTTCGGGCTGGGAAGAGGCCGAATCATTGCGACGGCGTTCACCCAGAAAAATGCGGATGCGGTCCATTTCCTGCATATGACAGCGGGAACACAGGCCGTGTGAAACCCAGTTCATTTTGCCCGGCTTGACGTCCATCCACTCCCCGCAAAGCGAGCAACGAACATACATCAGCTCTCCGGTGTCGCCTTCCGCCGGTTCGGACACTTGGTCGGACATTGAAACCCCCCATGCCTTTTCTGAGTATATACCCACAAGAGCCCGCAAGCAAGGTATTTGATTTTCGTTGACCGGGGGCGAAAGATACCCCCAGAATACCACCTTTTATACCAACTGGAGCCCCTTCATGAGCCTGACCCTTGCCATCCTCGCCGCCGGAATTGGAAGCCGTTACGGCGGCCTCAAACAGATCGATCCCGTGGGTCCCTGCGGCGAAATCGTTGTGGATTATTCCATTTACGACGCCCGGCGCGCCGGGTTTGACAAGGTCGTCTTCGTCATCCGCCGCGACATTGAAAAGGATTTCCGCGAGGCCATCGGCCGGCGGCTGGAAAAGCAGATCGCCGTGGACTACGTCTTCCAGCAGCTGGACGACCTGCCCGCCGGATTCGCCCTGCCCGCCGGCCGCGTCAAACCGTGGGGCACGGGCCACGCCATTCTCGCCTGCCGCGACGCCATCCATGAAAACTTCGCGGCCATCAATGCCGACGACTTTTACGGCCGCGCCTCCTACGCCCGCATCGCCGAATTTCTCCGCGCCTCCCCGCCCGCCGAGTCCGCCTACGCGATGGCCGCCTTCACGCTGCGCAATACGCTTTCCGAAAACGGAACCGTGGCCCGCGGCGTCTGCCGGTCCGATGCGAACGGCTTGCTGACCGGCGTGACGGAGCGCACCCGGATCGAACGGGCCGGCAACGGCGCGCGCATGGCCATGGACGACGGTTCCACCCTGGCCTTCAGCGGCGATGAGCCCGTCTCGATGAACATCTGGGGCTTCACCCCCACCCTGTTCCCGTTTTTATCCGAACATTTCTCCGCCTTCCTGCGGGAAAACGGAACCCAGCCCAAGGCGGAATTCTATATTCCAAGCGTGGTGGATTCCCTGATTCACGCGGGCCGCGCCACGGCCCGGATGCTGGAAACGCCGGACAAGTGGTTCGGCGTGACCTACCCGGCCGACAAGCCGGTGGTGGTGGCCGCCATCCGCGGGCTGATCGAGTCGGGCGCCTATCCCGCGCCACTCTGGTCGTAGCGCCCGCTAAAAGCGATGGGCCTGGGCAAAGGTGCCGGCCCGGCGCGCCGCCGGCCCGCTGGGGGGAAGCCCCAGCTCCTCGCCCACCCGGAGCAGCTCATCCGCCCGGTGCGCGCAGGTGTGCCGCTCCTGGATGGTCCAGCGGGCGTGCATGGTCAGCCGGCGCGCCAGCGCCTCGTCGTTCAACACATTGCGCAGGTGCTCCTTCATCTCGCGCTTGTCGCGCGCGGCCAGGTAATCCTTGCCCGGTTTGAACAGCTGCTCGGCATCCTCCCACGGCGAGCAGACCAGCGGCATGCCGCAGGCCATCGCCTCGAACATGCGGAGCGAGGGAATGCCGGGCAGCTGCTCCACGTAGGGTCGGCGCGGAATGTGAACCGTGCAACGATACTGCGAAAACAGCCAGGGCACCCGGTGGTTGGCAATCCACCCTCCGTGGCGGATGCCGGCGCGCTTCATCAGCTTCAAGGCGGCGGCCGGGAACCCCACGCCGTGCGCCAGGGCGCGCAGGCCGAGCTCGCGAACCGGCTCAAACAAAAATTCTTTCAGCCCGGCCGTCCGTTCGTCGTCGCCATAATGGCCAACCCAGGCCAGGTCGCCTTCCTCCTCGAGTTTGGTCAGGGGCTTGAATACGCGCGTGTCCGCCGCCTCGTGCCAGACCCAGACCCGGTCCGCCCAGCTTTTGTCGATGTAGATGTCGCGGACCGCCTGCCCAAAGGCCAGGACCCCGTCGAAATGCGACAACGCCAGACGGCCCAGCGCGTCGGGATCCGTAACCGACCGGTGCCCCGTGTCATGCAGAAAGAGGCGGAAGGAATCGTCTTCGGCCCGGCGCTTGTCCAGGCCGGCAATCAGATCCGGCGCATTCGCCTCATTGGCGATGACCAGTTGCACCCCCTCAAGCACCCGGGGCAAATCCAGCCGGGCGGGATCGTAAAGCATGCTCTCCAAGTCGGGAAACACCTTCTGGAACTGGAGGAGGGCCCGGGGGCCCCGCTCTTTCAGCAGGGTCTGCAGGCTCGCCCCGTCGCGAGGCTCATACACCTTCACCGAGTGGCCTCGGGTCTGCAGGGAATTGGCCACGCCGCGTATAAAATGGACGTGCCCCTGGTTCCATTCGGACAGCATGGAGGGATAAAACAGGACGATTTTCATGCGGGCCTCCCTTTGTCGGTGCGCCGGGTGCCGGGCGGTGATTCGCGACCACTGTCGCTCTTCCCCTTTATAACGCGCAAAGAGGAGGGCGCGCATCGGGATTTCCCTGATTTAACAGGACATAAAAGGAACATCGGGTAGCGCTCATAAGGGGGTCAAGTCCCGACTTCCGACAAAACTTTTTTCACTTGAGCGGCAATCTGCTTGTGTTCTCGCTTTTCCCTCATGCATTTTTCCATCCGCTCAACTGCTTTGCCCGCCGCCCGGTGATCCGCCACGCCCGCCGCCTTTGCGATCTCCAGCAACATCAGACCTGTTTGGCGCCGGGCCAACCACAGCACCACATCCAGCCCCCAATCCCTCTGCCTATCCCGGAATGCCTCCCATTTTTCGCCCTTGATCTCCTCCACCGCGCGCCGGACATCCTCGAACCCCGGCCGCGTCAACCGGACCGGGTTCAGGTGAATATACCGGCTCGCTTCCAGCACCCAGGCCCCTTCGCTGTCAACCGGCACCGCGTGATACCGCCCCTGAACCACCGGCCCGCTTTCCTTCCACCGCCGGTTATGCCACATGCCGTAACTGACGTTCA
>JAWOJA010000065.1:0-10872 GCA_046484345.1 Kiritimatiellia bacterium | reverse complement strand
CGGTCAGCTATGGCTGGCGGAGCATAATATTTAAAATTCAGGGCAAACGCATGAAAAACCGAGTGCCAGCCGGGATCGCTTTTGAGGAGCGCCTGAGCCGGGGAACCGGCCGGAAGCGGAGAGCCCGCGGCAAAAAAGATGCTTGACGGGGTTCCGGCGGGGCGTAGCCGCGTCGAAACCGCCCGTCTTGGCGGTACGCCGCTAAGGCGCCCCTGCCCTCGGGGCGCGAGCGGCTTTCCGGCGCGCGCCCCCGCGCGCCATCTACCGCCGCCGGCAAAGCGTTTGGCGTCGAGCGGAAGACGGAGAGGAAATAGCGCCGCTCAAGGGTGACGGACTTGCCCGGAATTTGCCGCTCGGATTCGACCATGCCGACGGAGGCCAGTCCGTCCCATTTGGGGCGATCGGCGAACTCGGAATGGAATGAAGTTGTGTTGGGATGGAACGCGGCACGCTTTGCCCGATTCGCCAAGGGCCGGCCGGGACGCGTAGGAGGCCCCCGGGTGACCCGCCCGATCAAGAACCATGCCAGTTTTTGGCCGGTTGAACGGTTTTTTGATGCGTTTACTCTGATTTAAAATTGCAAAACCGCGAAAATTGTGCGACACTTAACAATCGGTCGGTCACTCAAACTGGCGGGTTGCCATGTATCTCGATTATTACGGACTAAAAGAATTTCCCTTCAATATCACCCCCGATCCCCGTTATCTTTTTATGTCCCGCCATCACCGGGATGCCTTTGATCACCTCCTCTACGGCATCTCCTCCCGAAAAGGCTTTATTGAGCTGACCGGCGAAGTGGGATCCGGAAAAACAACCCTCTGCCGGGCCGTTATGAGCCAGCTGGGCTGCCGTGTCCGAACGGCCCTGGTCCTCAACCCCTATCTCACCGAAACCCAGCTCTTGCGGGCCATTCTTCAGGATTTCGGGCTCAAGCCCGCCGCACGGGACAAACTGGCCCACATGAACCAGTTAAATGCCTTTTTGCTGGAACAGAACCAAAACGGCATCAACGTGGCGCTGATCGTGGATGAGGCCCAGAATCTTTCGCTCGAACTGCTGGAACGGATCCGCCTGCTGTCCAACCTCGAAACCGACCAGCACAAGCTGCTTCAGATCGTCCTTTCGGGGCAGCCCGAACTGCGCGACGTGTTGAATCAGCCCCAGTTGCGCCAGTTGCGCCAGCGCATCCTGGTGCGGTTTCACCTCCCCCCCCTGGACTTGGAAGATTCCGCCCTTTACATCAATCACCGGTTAAAAACAGCCGGCGCGGAAGAGCGGGTTTGCTTTGAACCCGAGGCCATCCGCCTGATCTTCGAGCACTCCGGCGGAGTGCCCCGACTCATCAACGCCCTGAGCGACCATGCCTTGCTGGCCGGCTATGTTTTGAAAACCATGCGCATCGACTCGGGTTGCGCGACCCGGGCAATTCGACAACTGGAGGGAGCCTTATCATGAGCCTGATTCAGGATGCTTTGAAAAGACAGCAGGAAGAAATGAACAAAAAGGCGGCGGGTGAAACGGAGCCGACCGGCCAGAAGACAGAACCGCCCGGCCAGATGCAGAAGATTCCCATTCGCACAATGAACCAGCCGGCTTTCTCTCAACCGCCCCCTTCCCCAGCCGCGCCCCCGCCCCTTCCGCCCGTCGCCGCGCCCCCGGTTGAAGAATCCAGTAAAGCCCTTCCGCTCCCCACGGATGACGAATCGCGTCGGCCAAAGGCCCTTCTCCCGGTCCTTGCCGCCATGATCCTGCTTTTCGCGGTCGGGTTCTACTTCGGCTGGCCCTACCTGCATGCCCTCCTTGCGGGCTCGACAACCCCGGCTTCGTCCGTTCAACCGGACAGCGTGGCCGTTGCCTCCGTGCAGTCGGGTGAAGTGGCCCAGACCTCCGCTTCGGCCCAGTCCGTTGCGGGCGCCGCCACCCCCCAAACGAACCCGCCGCTCAGCCTCGCCGGATCTTCCGCCACAACCGGGACACTCCCTGGGGCAGAATCCAACCTTGACCCATCGGCCTCCATCGCCATGCCTGTTCCTGTTAAGGAGCCACCGCCGGACTTGTATGCGCGGCCGCCAAAACCGGTGGCGGCCGAGCCCGTCATCTGGCCCCCGCTCAAGCTCACCGGTTGCATCAACATGGGAAAGTCGGCCATCGCCATCATAAACGGCCAAATGGTCGAACCCGGTCAAAGCATCGATGAGGTGCTTCTGGTCAGCGTGAATAAAAACAAAAACGAAGCCCTCATGCGGCTGGACGGACAAGAGCGCGTGCTGCGGGTGGGCGAAACCGCGCGCTGATTACGTCAACACCGTGGCGGCGGCTTCGGCAATTTTTTTCTGCACCCGCCCGATCGCCTGATTGAATTCATGGGGCGAAGCCAGGAAGAAATGGCAACGCCGCCCCAGGTTCTGCTCCAGCTGCTTGCGCAAGTCCCGATCGTAGGGATTCTGGATGACAATCAGGACATCGGGGCCGAGAAGGTCAAACGGCAACACCCCCTGGCGAATCATAAATTCAACGGGAAGCAGGAAAACCGCCTCGTCATTCAACTCGAAATTCGAAAGATTGATGATGGGCACATCACCTTTGCGCGACGCAATTCCCAGAATCCGATCCAGATGGGCATAGCCTCTTTGGTCGATCACGTGCAACATGGAGACCACACCCTTGTCCAGGGTGTTGGAGGAAATGTTCGTTAAATCCTGCACCACCTCGGCATACTGTTCCTGGGTCAGCTCTTCCGCTTCAAGCAAGTCCCAGGCAAGGGCAAGCTCGTCGGAAATATTGGCTTTGCGGGTCAGAAGGGATTTGGCGACACCCGGGGCGGGGACGGCAGTCTTTTCGGGGCCCGAGGCGGGCGATCCCTTGACCAGGCCTTGCAGACGATCAATCAGGGCCTTAATCGACGGATCCATCTCGGCAAACAACTGGAGATGCTCGAGCAACGGGGCCGCGGCCTCGGCATCGCGTTCGTCGGCGACGACCTTGGCCAAACGCAACAGGTATTCCAATGCCCGGGTGTGATCCCCCAGTTGAATGTAGGCATGTACCAGCGTATCCAGCGACGTGCGGTCGTCCGGCATAACCTCCAGAATTCGCTCAAAGGCCGCGATGGCATTCCAAACTTCGGATTCGGCGTCGGGCGGTTTTTTATCCGGTACGGAATTCATATCTTCTATTGTCATCTTTTCACGCGGGTCGGGTCAAGCAGTATATCCGCCGTGTTTCATCCTTGACCCTGCAACCCAGATGTCAAACAATGACCAAATTCGATCCCGTCTCTCCTTACGCGTTCTCGTCAATGGGGGTTTGCCATGGAATTCTGGGCGTTTTTCGGAGGCGTGCTGGTCCTTTTCCTGGTGTTGGGCGTCCCCATCTGGATGCTGGTCCTCCTGTTTGCCATTCGCAAAAACCAGGAGAACAGGCCCGTTGGAAATGATTCGCCGGCCCTTGATGAACTGGAACGCAAGATATCCGCCCTCCAGGGCAATGTTCTTCACGAACTAAAGGAAATTCGCCGGGAACTCTCGCCCATCCGGATACCCTCCGCCTCCGCAACCCCGCCACCCGTTCCCAGCGCGCCTTCCGAGCCGGCACCCATTCCAATCCCCGCCGTTCATGCCGCTCCCACACCGCCCCCCGCAACAACCCGCCCCTCCGCGCCTCCCCCGTTTCCGCCGCGCCCCGCGCCGGCCCGCCCCCCAGCCTCCTCGGCTCGTGCCATTCCCGAAATCGAATCCGTTGCCCTCGTTTACCTCCGCAAGGCCTGGAACTGGCTCATCGTGGGCGAGGAGTTCCGGCGCAAGGATGTCTCCATCGAATATGCCATCGCCACCAACTGGCTGGTTCGGGTCAGCATCCTGATCGTCCTGTTCGGCGTGGTCTTTTTCCTCAAGGAGTCCATCGATCGGGGCTACCTCGGCCCCGTCGGCCGGGTCTCCCTCAGCACAATCGCCGGCGCGGCCATGCTGGCAGGTGGTCTGCGGCTCTTCGGCCGGCGCTACCACCTGCTGGGCCAGGGCCTCGCCGGCGGCGGAATCGGGGTCCTCTATTTCAGCATGTTCGCGGCGGGTCACCTCTTTGCCCTTGTCCCCTTGGCGGCCGCCTTCGCGGGCATGGCCCTCATCACGGTCGTATCGGGCACCCTGGCCGTGCGGTTCCAATCCCTGCTGATCGCCATCCTGGGCCTTCTGGGCGGCTACCTGACCCCCGTGCTGCTCAGTACCGGAGAAAAGAACCTTCCCTTTCTTTTCACCTACCTGCTGCTGCTCGGCTTCTGCATGCTGGGCGTGGCCTGGAAGCGCCAGTGGCCGGTTGTCACCTGGATCGCCTTCGCCTGCCACTCCATCCTGGTGGGGGCCGCCCTCGAGCGCCATTTCGCGCCCGAGGACGTCCGTCTCACCCTCTCCTTCCTGACCGCTTTCTTCATCCTCTTCTCCACCGCGGTCTTCATCTACAACCTGGCGACCCGCACCCGGGCCTCCCTGCTCGAACTGATCGGCCTGCTCCTGGCGGCCTTCGTGTTTTTCGGGTTTGGGTACTGGACCATCCTCGCCACCTGGCCGGGCCGGCAGGATTTCGCCGCCCTGCTTGCGCTCGGTCTGTGCGTCTATTATGTCATCCACGTCTACGCCCTGCAGATGCGCGGCTTCCAGGACAAGGGACTCCAAACCGTCTTCCTGGGCCTCGGCGCCGTCTTTCTGGCCGTCACCCTCCCCCTGCTGTTCAGCAAGGGCTGGCTGACCGTCACCTGGTCGGCCGAAGCGCTGGTGCTCCTGTGGATGAGCCGTAAACTGGAAAGCCCGGTGCTCCGCATGCTCTCGGGCGTTCTCTACGCGGTGGTCATCGGAAGGCTCTGCTTCCATGACCTGGCCGACCGTTTCCGTGAAACGCCCGATTCCTTTCAAGCCTACCTCCGGGTGTTGGGTCCGCGCGTTCTGCAATTCGGCATGCCCATCGGCTCCCTCGCCGGCGCTTGGCGCCTGCTGAAACGTGAAAAAGAGGAGTTCAAAACGGTCCCTGCCGCCCAAAACAGGGCCGTCAGTTCCGGCCAATTCAGCGCCCTGGCCCTCGTGATGGTGTTCGCCGTTCTCTTCCTCTACCTCAATTGCGAGGTCTACCGCTTCTGCACGGTGCTCTACAGGCCCCTGCTTCACCCCGGCCTGACCCTCGTCTGGATCGGGCTCGGTGCCGTGATCCTGGCCTTCCGGCGCTCCCTTGGCAGCCTGCCCACCGCTCTGCTGGCTTCCCTCCTGACCGTGGCGGTGCTGGTCAAACTGACCGCCTACGACCTGCCGGCGTGGCATCCGCAGCTCGATCCCTTTCATTACGCGATCCCCTACACCCCCGGCTTCATCTTCATCCGTCTTTTCGATTTCGGCCTGATCGCCGGCTTCGCCGTGGTCATGTTCCGTCAGCTCAAGCCCGACTCCGATTTGCGCCATCTGGGACTGAGCGCGGGCTGGCTGGCCCTGGCCCTCCTGCTGGGCTACCTGACCCTGGAGCTGGGCGCCGCGCTGCATGCCTTCCTGCCGGCCTTCCACCGCGGCGGCATCTCCCTGCTCTGGGCCAGCTTCGCCTTTGCCGTGCTCTTCGGCGGTATCCGCAACCGGGTCCTCTCCCTGCGCCTGGCGGGTCTGGCCCTGTTCGCCGTGGTGGTCTGGAAAATCTTCTTCGTCGATCTTCGCCATCTCGAGGCCATCTACCGCATCATCGCCTTCATCGTGTTCGGTGTCGTGCTCATGCTGGCCTCTTTCCTCTATCTGAAGAACAAGGATTTGTTCGAAACCCGCGAAACCTGATCCGGAGGTCCCATGCCCGCCCGCCCCCTCGCCGCCCTCGCGCTTGCCATCCTGGCCTCCACTACATTGGCCGCCAAACTCGATTCCGCCCGCTATCAATACCGGCTGGACCTGACGCTCCCGGACCAACCCCCGCCGGAGGAGCTCTACGCCGTGCGCCTGCCGCCCGCCCTCTTCGCCCAGACGCAGGATTCGCTGGCGGATGTTCGGGTTGCCGACGAGACGCTTCTTTCCGTACCCCTGGAAATCACCCGCCGCACGGAAGTCGTGCGCGAAACGCACCGGACCGCCGTGGCGTTCCGCCGAATCGGGTTTTCGGAAAATGCCGCCGCCAACCGCGTCGAACTGATCTACGAATGCACCAACCACCCGGCCGGACCCACCGGCATCACGCTCCACACCCCGCTGCGCGACTTCGAAAAGGAAGTCACCGTGGAAGCCGGCAACGACGGGAAAACCTGGCTTCCCCTGGCAACCGGAGCCGTGATCTTCGATGCGAGCCGCTTTATGGACGTGTCGCGAAAAGAGGTGCCCTTCCCGCCGAACCGTCATCGCTATTTCCGGATCGTGTTGAACGATGTGACGGATACACAGGTCTCCCCGGTCGCCGAAATTGCGCGCTATGTCGGGACCAGCGAAACCGGAGCCGTCCAGCACACCGACCGCACGCTCTCCCTGCAGAACCGGGATTTCCGGATCGATCGGATCGATTTCTGGCGCGAGGAACAGCACGATTCGGCGGCCAGAACCCGCCTCATCGCCTACCCGGTCACCAATTTCACCGTGCGGCTGGATGAGAAAAAAAACCGGACCGTGGTCCGCTTCGAAGCGGGCCGCACGCCGGTGACGCGGGTGCGGCTCCTCACCCGGTCGCGCAATTTTTCCCGCCCCTTCGCGCTTTATGCGGAATCCGAACAGCCGCGCAACGGGCGGCCCGCCCGCCGCCTCGCCTCCGGCTCGCTCTCCCAGTTCGCGTTCCGGTCCCTTTCGCAAACCAATCTCACGATCGCGATTCCCGAGACCCGCTGCTCGGCCTTTGAACTGGTAATCGAAAATGGGGACAACCCGGAGCTGGCTCTCGACGGCGCGATCCTGGAGGGGCCGGAATTGCAACTGCTGTTCTTCGGGATGGCGGGCGCAAAATACGCCCTTTACTACGGCGATCCCGGGGCCGAAAAACCCGGGTTCGACACCACGGCCATCCGCATGGCGCTGGACCACGGGCTCATGGGCCGGCAACTGGATGTGCCCCAGGCGGAGACGCCGAATCCCGGCTGGAAAAAACCGGGCGGCTTCCGGTTCAATGCAAAGGCCGCCCTCGGAGGCGCCATGACGGTCATGGTGCTGGTTCTCGGGGCGGCCCTGTTCAAAGCCGCGCGCCGGGTGTGACCCGGCGGCGGACCCGCTTGACTGTTACTTGATCGCCACTTCCCTGCCGGTTTCGGACGACTTGTAGACCGCGTCGATCAGCTTCATGGTGGTCAGGCCCTGCTCGCCGGTGGCGAACGGCGGACACTCTCCGTTACAGGCCGCCACAAAAGCCTTGGCCTGATTGTGGAAGGAGTTGCCCCGGTCCACAAGCAACGGCATCAGGTCCGCAACCCGGCCCCCGTTTTCCGTCAGGATCTTGAGCGGTTTGCCGTCAAAAACCCGAACGCCCGCCTTGGTGCCCAGAATGTCAACATAAGAACAATCCTCGGAGTTGCAGGCCCAGGCAATTTCGAAGCTCATGGTGGCCTTGGTTCCGTACCGGACCAGCCCGGCTGTGTAATCTTCAACGTCCATCACGCCGTCAAACTTGGGCGGGCCGGCCCACATGCTGACGTACCGGTAATTCTTAATGTCCTTGCCGAACTTGGAATAGGTGATGGCGCTCACCGCCGTGGGATTCCAATGACCGCTCATGTACATCGCGACGTCGAAAAAGTGCACGCCAAGGTCGATGATTGGCCCGCCGCCCGACTGCGCCTTGGTGGTGAACCAACCACCCAGGCCGGGAATGCCGCGCCGGCGGATCATGATGGCGCGCATGTGATAGATTTCGCCAAACTCGCCCTTTTCAATCATGTCGCGGACAACGCCGACTTCGGTGGTCTGGCGGCGAACCATGCCGATCTGCAGAACCTTGCCGCTGGCCTTGCCGGCCGCCACGATCTGGGCCGCTTCCTTGGCGTTCATGGCCATCGGCTTCTCGAGCAGAACGCTCTTGCCCGCCTTGAACGCCGCCACGGCCACATCTTTGTGAAGGGTGTTACCCACGCAGACGCTCACGGCGTCCACATCGCTCTTCAACAGCTCGCGGTAATCCGTGAATCGGCCGGCCACGCCAAGGGCTTTGCCCTTCTCTTCCAGCCGGACCGCATCCACATCGCAAATGGCCGTCAGCTCGGCCTTGGCCGCGTGGACCTTATAGGCATCCACATGCACCGATCCGATAGCACCCAGTCCGATTACCCCGACTTTAAGCTTTTTCATGCAACTCCCTGTTAACTGTTTGGACATAAACGAGCTGATAACCTAGCGCAATGCCCCCCCCGACGCAATGGAAAATCTGTGCGCGCCGGTTAGCCCAGCGCGACATCCAGCGTCATCATCAGGGCGAATCCCAGCATGGCGCCGATGGTGGCCGTATCGGTGTCCTCACCGCGCTGGGCCTCGGGGATGAGCTCCTCAACCACCACGTAGATCATGGCGCCCGCCGCAAACGCCAGGGCGTAGGGCAGGATCGGCTTCATCACAATCACCAGCGCCGCGGCCAAGACACCCCCGATGGGCTCCACAATGGCGGACAACTGGCCATACCAGAAACATTTCCGGCGCGACATGCCCTCCCGTCGGAGCGGCACGGCCACCGCAATGCCTTCGGGAAAATTCTGTAGCCCGATCCCCACCGCCAGTGCCACGGCTCCACCCAGCGTGGCGGAGTCCATGCCCTGGCCGAGCGCTCCAAAAGCAACGCCCACCGCCATGCCCTCGGGAATGTTGTGCAGCGTGATGGCGAGAACCAATAGGGCGCTGCGTTGCCATTGCGTCTTGATCCCCTCCGCCTGTCGCGTTTCCAACCCCGGATGCAGGTGGGGAAGCACCTTGTCGAGCACCCATAAAAAAGCGCCGCCGGCCAGAAACCCGATCAGCGGCGCCACCCAGGGCCGCCCGCCCATGTTCGTGGTCAACACAATGGCCGGCGCCAGCAACGACCAATAACTGGCGGCAATCATGACGCCCGCCGCAAAACCCAGCATCCCGTTCAACACGGTGGGATGAACGCGCTTGAAAAAAAAGACCGTCGAGGCGCCCAGCGCCGTCAAGCCCCAAGTGAACAGGGTTGCGAGGAAGGCCTGCAAAACAGGACTGCTGTTGACGAACCAGGCTATCATGGCCGACCCGCTCCCGTTCCAGTAAATCAATAAACATCCTTTTTATCATGAATCCCAAGCCGCTTCAAGTTGAAGTTCAGAAGCGTTAGCTCATGTGCATCGCTGAGAGGGCTGCTTTTCGGGAACCGAAGTCGCGCGCCGCCCTGGCGTGCCCAGAGGGCCGCGGGCGCGCGACGGCTACTCGGGTGCGGCGTTTCGATCAGCGGAAATGCACGTGGCGATTTCGAGCCTCAGCCGGGCGAAAACGGGGCGGCGCGGCCTTGTGGGCCCGACGCCCCCAGTTTGAACCCGGATCAGGCCGAAAGCGGCCGGGCATTAACGCCGAAACGCCAAACCCAGCCCAACCGCCAACCAAACCTAACATCCCACCGACCGCTTAACGGCGGCAAAGGCGCTTGCCTTTTTATCGCCCTTTCCCGACAATACGGCCATGAGCCACTGCCCGGAAGAGTCCCCTGCTGCCAAGGCGCCCCTGTTCACACCGGGCGAAGCCTGCCAGGCTTTTACGGTCATGCTCCTGCTGAACATCCTGGCCGCCGCCGCAATGGCCCAATTCGACTGGCCCGAATCGGTGAAAGGCCTGGCCGGAACCCTGCTCATGGACGTCAGTCTCCTGCTGGGAATCGCTCTGGCCCTCTCCCGCCGCGGCCTCTCCTGGATTGAATCCTTCGGCTTGCAGTCCCGGCGCTGGCCCCGCGCCGCCGCCATCGGGATCTTGGGCTGCGCAATCATTTTCCCTCTGGCACTCGTTTTGCATGGCGCGTCAAACCAGCTCCTGATTCAATGGGGCTTCGCGGTTCCCGAGCAACCCGCATTGAACTGGCTGAACCTGAACCGGTCTCCCGTTTTCAACGTTCTTTTTTTCCTCCAGGCCTTCCTGATCGCCCCTTTTTGCGAGGAGCTGTTTTTCCGCGGCCTGGTCATGCGGACCTTGATCGGCCGATTTTCAACCGCCGCTGCCGTCCTTCTTTCCTCCCTCCTTTTTGCCGTTTTCCATTGCCACGGCCCCGCCCTGGTCCCGCTTTTTGCGGTTGCCGCGGGCTTCGCCCTCGCCTATCTTTATACCCGTTCCCTGGCGGCGGCGTTCGTGATGCACGCCGCCTATAACCTGGTCAACCTGGTCTGGATGCTCGTGCTGCCCGCCGCCTAGAAAGGACCCGCCATGCCCGTCATGCCCATCAAAACTGTGGAGTGGCTTCCGGATCTGCCGCCGCGCCTCTATCCCGGCCGACTCAAGCTGGTCGATCGGTGTCATAGGGGTCAAGTCCCGACTTCCGACAAAACTTTCATCACTTGAGCGGCAATCTGCTTGAGTTCTCGCTCTTCCCTCATGCGTTTTTCCGTCCGCTCAACTGCTTTGCCCGCCGCCCGGTGATCCGCCACGCCCGCCGCCTTTGCGATCTCGGGCAACGTCAGACCTGTTTGAACCCGGGCCTGCCACAGCGCCACATCCCGCACCCAGTCCCCCTGCCGCTCCCGGAAGGCCTCCCATTTCTCGCTCTTGACCTCCTCCACCGCGCGCCGGACATCCTCGAACCCCGGCCGCGTCAACCGGACCGGGTTCAGGTGAATATACCGGCTCGCTTCCAGCACCCAGGCCCCTTCGCTGTCAACCGGCACCGCGTGATACCGCCCCTGAACCACCGGCCCGCTTTCCTTCCACCGCCGGTTATGCCACATGCCGTAACTGACGTTCA
>JAWOJA010000057.1:0-19491 GCA_046484345.1 Kiritimatiellia bacterium | reverse complement strand
CGAGGCGTAGAGGGGACGGAGGCGAGCGGGGGCGAGCCGTAGAACCGCTCGCGCCCCGAGGGAAGGGGCGCTAGCGGTGGCCCCTCTTCGACCGGCCGGACGAGGATCAGCGAACGCTCCATTTGAGGGCCGGCCCCGGTGGATTATCGCGCTTTGTCTTAAAAGTCACCAGCAGTTCTGCCATGCGCCCCCGGAAAACACCCCCGTTGGAAAACAATTGACAATTCATCCATAAAATAGGATTGTTTGGTCTTGCGGCACCGAAAGGAAGGCCGTATCCGGGCTTCAGCTTGTGTCAAGATGGGGAATCGGATAGAACAGTTACATGACACAGGAGAGGCTCACGATGGATATCTATGTTGGCAACCTTGCGTACACGACCACCGACCGCGACCTGCAGCAAATGTTCGAACAGTTCGGGAAAGTCACCTCGGCTCGCGTGGTGATGGATCGCGAAACCGGTCGCTCCAAGGGTTTCGGCTTTGTCGAAATGCCCGACCGCAACGAAGCGGAAAAGGCGATTCAGGGCACGAATGGTCAGGATGTCGGCGGACGCGCCCTGCGCGTTAACGAATCCCAGCCCAAGCCCCGCACGGGCGGTGGCGGCGGCGGATACGGCGGCGGCGGACGCGGCGGCGATCGTGGCGATCGCGGTGGCGGCGGCGGACGCTGGTAGTCGTTGTTCGCAACGATTTTAAAAGAGGAGCCTTCGGGCTCCTCTTTTTTTTTACCCTGCGCGGGCGACTTTACCCGCCTTCACACCGCTTCCGCAATTGCGCCCGGGCAATGCCCGCCGCTTCACGACATATAGGATCGTCCGGCAGCCGTGCAATCAGCTGCTCCACCAGCCCCTGCTCTACCAGCCGGCGGCAGGTTAGGTCGAATGTCAGGTCAAACACCCATGAGAGCAATTGCAGCCCGAAATCGGTGCGATTCCTAATATCTTCATACGATGCGGCACGACCCTGCCTCAGGCATTCCAGGATGGCCAGATTCGGCGGCCCGTCCGGCGCCATGTTCAGAAAAACACTGTCTTTGTTCTGCGACTCCGCCTCCTTGAGCGAATCCAGGATAACCTTGAAGATGTCGAGCTTGTCCGCATCGCGCACGATTTCGGTCAGGCGCCGCTCCTCGTCCGGCATTTGCGGCAGAAAACGGCGGTTGTGGTAGCGCACGGAGGCCAGCAACTCATCGCGTTTCGGCACCGGCAAGCGCGCAAAGTCGGCATCCGCGCTCAGCACGGTGAAACCCCGCTCGCCGTGATCGATCGATTTGGGATCGTGAAAAGTGCCGAACTCCTGAAACTGGGAAAAACGGCCCACGTCGTGCAACAGCCCTGCCGTTTGCGCATGAAGCACGCCCGCCGGAGAACAGCCAATATCCAAGGCGATGTCACGCGCATAAGCCGAAACGCGCCAGGAATGTTTCGTCTTCGACTGGAGCATGGGGTGCAACTGGCCGTCTTCGCCGGCAAATGCGACCCCATACCCGCGAAACCAGTTCTGCACGCTCAACCATTCTAATTCCCGCATCCGCTTGCTTCCTTTTTCAATACACCCTACATCAGGGGCGGAGCCAGGAGCGCCATGTAGGCATCCATGATGCGGGGGCCCCACAGCATCCAGATAAGGGCGGCAAAGACAATATACGGGCCAAAGGGGATGTGCCGGCCCAATTTGCGCCGGCCGGTCAAAATGAAAAACACTCCGAACAGGGCGCCCAGCAGGGAGGCGAAAAAGAGGATGAAGCAAACCGCCTGAATGCCGAAAAAGGCGCCCAGCGCCCCCATCAGCTTCACGTCGCCAAAGCCCATGGCCTCCTTGCGGAAGATCAATTTCCCCACTTTCGCGATCAACCATAGCAGGCCGAACCCGAAAGCCGCGCCAATCGCGGCATCGCGAAGCCCAAGCAAAGCCGTCGCCTGCTCATGCAGGGCCGGGACCAGGGGACTCACCACCAGACCGGCCACTATTCCGCCGATTGTAACCCGGTCCGGAATGATCATGTGCCGGCAATCGACAAACCCGCCCAGCAACAAACCGCTAATGACGAGCCAGAAAACCGGCACCAGGCCGACAACCGTGACATCCGCCAAGCCCAGGATGCGGCCGCCCCCAACAGCGCCGAATTTGAACCAGGCCAGCAGGAACAGGATGGCCGTAAGCAACTCCACGATGACGTACCGGGCCGAGATCGCGGTCCCGCACTGCCGGCAACGGGCCCGCAGCACAACCCAGCTCAGCAGCGGAATGTTGTCATACCACGCGATCAGGTTCTTGCAGCCCGGACAATGCGACCGCGGCGCCACCACGGAAAGCCGCCGCGGAATGCGGTAAATGCACACGTTCAGGAAACTGCCAATGCAAGCGCCCCAGAAGAAGGCCAGCAGAGTGAAGAACGGGTAGCCGATCGCAACAATCTCGTTGACCATACAACCCCCTTCAGTCGGCGGCCATGGCGATCAGCCCCGAACGGTTGACTTCCTGCACGCGATAGGGCTTCATCAGTTCCAGGAAATCCCGGATTTTCTCCTGTTCTTCCACCAGGCGCATGACGAGCGAATTGGGCTGCACCAGGATGACCTTGGCGCCGAACACGCCGGCCAGGTCCATCACGGCCCCGCGCTGCTCTTCGCCCACCGCCACCTTCACCAGCACCAGTTCCTGGCCGATGAAGCGCTGGGCGGTCAGGTCCGTCACCTTGATCACGTCGATCAACTTGTTGCACTGCTTCGTCACCTGTTCGATCACCCGGTCGTCGCCGGGCACCTCGATGGTCATCTTGGAGATCTCGGGATCCAGCGTCGGCGCCACGGTCAGCCCGTCGATGTTGTAACCCCGCCCCGAAATGAGGCCCACCACCCGGGCCAGCACGCCGGGCTTGTTTTCCACCAGTAATGTCACGATATGCTTCATGATTCTGTTTCCCCCGCTTACGCCATGCTCTGGATCATTTCATTCAACGACGCCCCCGGCGGCACCATGGGGTAGACGTTTTCTTCGGGCGCCACCACGCACTCCACGACCGTCGGGCCCGAGGAGGAGAAGGCCTTCTCGAGCGCCCGGGTCACCTCGTCCTTGCGCGTCACGCGGATGCCCTGGGCGCCGTGCGCCTCGGCGAGCATGACGAAGTCGGGCCGGTATTTCACGGCCTCGTCCGCGAGGCGCTCGTTGATCGGCCGGCCGCGGGGATTGAGCACCGAGGCGGAATATTCCCGGCGATAGAACATCTCCTGCCATTGGCGCACCATGCCCAGATGACCATTGTTCAGGATCAGCACGGTCACCGGGAGCTTGTGCTCCACGGCCACCACCAGTTCCTGGAAATTCATCTGCACGCCGCCGTCCCCGCAGATGGCCACCACCCGCTTGTCGGGGCAGGCCATCTGGGCGCCGATCGCGGCGGGCAGGCCGAAACCCATCGTGCCCAGCCCGCCCGACGAGATGAACGTCCGAGGCTGGGTGTATTTGTAGTGATGGGCCGACCACATCTGGTGCTGGCCCACGTCCGTCACCACAATGGCCCCGCCCTTCGTCACCTCGTAGAGCTTATCGATCACGAATTGCGGCAACAGCTGGCTGCTGTTCCGGTCGTAATCGACCGGCGCCTGCGCCTTCCATCCGCTCAACTCCGCGAGCCAGTCGGTCCGTTCCGCCGGCTCCACCTCCTGGATCAGGGCGGCCAGCACTTGTTTCACATGCCCCACCACGGGGATGTCGGTCGCCACGCTCTTGGAAATGGCGGAGGGATCGATGTCAATGTGCCCAATCACCGCATGCGGGGCGAATTCGGCGATTTTGCCGGTCACCCGGTCGTCGAACCGCGCGCCCACGGAGACGAGCAGGTCGCAGTGACTGACGGCGCGGTTCGCGGCCACCACGCCGTGCATGCCCACCATGCGCAATGACAGAGGATCGGTTTCCGGGAAGCTGCCAAGGCCAAGCAGCGTGGTGGCAACCGGCACTTGGGCCTTGCGGGCCAGGGCGGTCAGCTCCGCTGCGGCATCTCCGGAAATTACGCCGCCGCCCACCAGGAACACGGGCTTTTTCGCCTTGTTGATGGCCTGGGCCAGACGCGTGATCTGCTTGGAATGACCGCGTTCCATGGGCCGGTAACTGCGGATCTCGGGTTCGCCGCTGAAGGTGGCCGCCGTCTGGGCGCGCTGCACATCCTTGGGAATGTCGATCAGCACCGGACCCGGCCGGCCCGTGCGGGCAATCTTGAACGCCTCGGCGAAAATGCGGGGAATATCGTCCACGTTGCGCACGAGGTAGTTATGCTTGGTGACGGCCCGGGTGATGCCGACGATGTCGGCCTCCTGAAAGGCGTCGTTGCCGATCATGTGACTGGGCACCTGCCCGGTCACGCACACCATCGGCACGCCGTCCATATTGGCCGTGGCCAGGCCCGTCACCGTGTTGGTGGCGCCGGGGCCGGAGGTCACCAGGCACACGCCGGTGCGGCCCGAGGCGCGGGCATAGCCGTCGGCCATGTGGGCCGCGCCCTGCTCATGGCGGACCAGCACAAAATGGAAGGGCGAACGGACCATCTCGGCGAACAGGTCCAGGACCGTCCCCCCGGGAAGCCCAAAGATGGTATCCACGCCGGCATCCTTCAAACCGTCCATCACGCATTTCGCACCCGTTCTCATTGCCCTGCCTCCTTAACAAAAAAGCCCACCGCTTCTGGCGATGGGCTTCCTGTTTACTTGGGGTTCCAGATTCAGGAAGGTTGATGCCCCACCGCAAGGCCGTTGACGGCCAGAATAACGCCGACTACAACGATGCCCGTCCGGAACGGAGCGGCGTCGGTCGCATGTGCGGTGAGAATGTCCTTCATGAGTTTCACGCCTTCCATAATGAAAAAAGGACCCCCTCCCTGTCAATCCCCATTTTTATATTTTTGTCTTCGCCCCCATAGAACGCCCGAGTCGACTGCGAATTTTTCATAATATCGCTTGATTCGGCGGGATCAATGCAAAATGATAGGGCATGGACTGCGCCGTCATTCCGGAGCGTATGCTCATGACTTCCGCCGAACTGGCCGCCTATTTATTGGACGGCCTGGAGCAGCCCCTTTCGCTGATCATCACGCGTAATCGCGTTTCCCTGATCCGCCTGCGCCGCCTTCCCAACGGGGGCATCGAACTGCGGACCCACGCCTGCCTCCTGGAGGCGCCTCCCGAAACGCTCCGCGCCTTGAAACGGTTCCTCCTGACCCGGCGGCGGGCGGACTGGCGCACCGTCTGCGCCTTCCTTCAACAGGCCCCGCGCCCGAGTCGTCCGCCCCGGCCGGACCGACTCGTCACCGCCGGCCAGGCCCACGACCTGAAGGCGCTGCTCGACGAGGTGAACGCCGCGCACTTCCCCGGTCCCTGCCCCTGCTCCATCACCTGGGGCCGGGCCGGAACCCGGCCGCGGGGCCGCTTGCGGCGGCACATCGCCTACGGCTCCTATCACCGCGAGGCAAGCCTGATCCGCATCCATCCGCTGCTCGACACTCCGCGGGTCCCCCGGGAGTTCGTGGCTTTCATCATCTACCACGAACGCCTGCATGCGGCTCTGGGAGCCGAAAACCGGGGGCTGCGGCAATACCACCACACGGCGGCCTTCCGAAAACTCGAGCGGCTGTTCCCGGATTACGAACGGCTGTCGCAAACCGCCCGAACCCTGTTCCTCACCCTCGATCCGCCCGCCCCCAGGAGGTTATGGCACCCTGTCTTCCCCTTCCGGTGACCGCATGATGTTGCCCTTCCCCCTGATCTTGGCTAGGGCGATCCGTCCACGGTCGCCGGCTTGCCGCTCGACCCGCTGGACCGCCGGGTGGCCCGTTTTTGAAAACAACCCCCGGAACACCCCTTTCCGGGCTCCTGTTGACAACGGGACTGAATCGGCTAGACTGGATGGCGTAATAGTTACGGGATTAATTCCGCGGGGCCCGTGTGAATCTGCGAACACGCTTTGTCATCATCATCGCCGGTTTTATCCTCCTGTTGACCTCGCTGGCCGTCATGATTTCCACCCGGGTTCTACTGAAGGGCTCTCTCGCCCTCGAAAAGGAGATTGTTCGCGAAGCCGTGGACGGCGGCCGGCAATACCTTATTGAGGAAGGACACGAACTTTCCCGGATGGCGGTCGACTGGTCCTGCTGGGACGACACGTACGCCTTTATGGCGAACACCAACCCGGCTTACATCGACGGCAACCTGCTGAACGCCTCGTTGCGCAACTTGCGGCTGAACATGATCGCCTACGTCGGCACCGATGGCCAAGCGGTTTACGGCAAAGGCTACGACATCGAAAGGGACGCCGCGTTCACACCCGACGAAAAGCTGTGGCGTGCGCTTTTGACATCGGATCGGCTGTTACGCCATGAGACTCTTGAGAGCTCCGTCTCCGGCCTGCTTCTGGTTGGCCACGACATCTGGCTGGTCGCCTCGGGCCCCATCCTCACCAGCCTCGACAAAGGCCCCTCCCGCGGGACCCTGATCATGGGCCGCCGAATGAACAATCTGGTCGACTGGAGCCCCGCCCGGCCCTGGAACGGGCTGTTCAGCCTGCGGCCCGTCGGAACCGAGTCGCTCCCGGAAAGGGTCGCCATCGAGGCGGTGTCCATGGGAATGATCAAGGGAAAAGCTTTCATCCGCGATATCAACGACAACCCTTCCATCCTCATCGAAACGACCATGGCCCGAAGGATTTTTTCCCACGGCATCGCCGGGCAATTCTTTCTGACCGGCTGGATCCTGCTAAGCGGCGCGGCCACCGGACTCTTTGTCTTCTGGCTCGTGGACCGGTGGGTGCTTCGGGAGCTCACGGAGGCCTTGGAAGCCCTTAAGAAGGGAATGGCCGCGGTCGCGGCGGGCGCCAACCCGAAGCTGCACCTGAAAACCACGAGGCGGGACGAAATGGGCGATCTCGCCAACAGCCTCAACGACATGTTGACGGCATTGGACAAGGCCCAACAGGCCTCCGAAAACAGCCGCCGGGAATTGATCCAGGCCCAGAAAATGACGGCCTTGGGCACGCTGGTCGCGGGGGTGGCCCATGAAATCAACAACCCCAACACGGTAATCAACCTGAACCTGCCCGCCCTGCGACGGCGGTTGGACAAACTTGTTGAAAGTCTTTCCCGGCCCGGCGATGGCACGAAGACGCTTTGCACGGAAGCACGCCGGTTGAAGGCGGACATCGACGCACTGCTCACGGAAACCCAGGATGCCTCGGTGCGCATTGCCGTCCTGGTCTCTTCGCTCAAGGCCTTTGCACGACCGGCCTCGGAGAAGATGAACGCGCTGGTGGAGGTCAACAGCCTGATCCGGAACGCCGGTGCCCTGATGAAGCACCAGCTGGAGAAAAAAGGAATCCGTGTCGATCTTTCGTTGGATCAACAGTCGACCTGGGTGAAAGGGAACGAACAGCAATTGACGCAAGTCCTCATAAACCTCATCGGAAACGCCTGCGAAGCATCGCCGTGCACGGACTCCTCGATCCAGCTCGCCACCGCGGTCGATGCGGTTTCGCACAGGGTCCGCATAACGGTACTGGATCAGGGGACTGGCATCGCACCCGAAATCATGGACCGTATTTTTGAGCCCTTTTTCACCACCCGACGAGAACGGGGCGGAACCGGACTGGGCCTCTCCATCTCCGCCGAAATCGTCCGCTCCCACGGCGGAACCATTCACGTACAGTCACCCCCCGAACAGGGCGCCCGCTTCATCGTCGAGCTGCCCACGACCGAACAAGGCGCCCCATGAATCCTGACTCGCCGACGAAAACCGGAGAATGCATACTCGTTGTGGATGACGATGCCGCCATCCTGAAATGCTTGGAGCGCACCCTGCGGGATTCAGGCCTGTCGGACGTCCTCCCGTGCAACGATTCCCGGCAGGTGCTGGACCTGGTCCGGGACCGGCAACCCGCCGTGGTGCTGCTTGACCTGATCATGCCGCATCTTTCCGGGGAAGAGCTGCTCCGCACACTCCGGGCGCATGCGCCCGAACTCCCGGTGATCGTTGTCACGGCCACGGATGAAGTCGCCACGGCCGTGCGTTGCATCCAATCCGGCGCCTACGACTATCTCACGAAACCGCTCGACACCGACCGCCTGCTGGCCACCCTGGCTAGGGCTCTTGCCATGCGGCGCCTGCAGCTGGAAAATCTCGAATTGCGCAAAAGGGCCGCGGCGCCCGCGGTGAAACATCCGGAGTGCTTCTCCAAAATCACCACCCTCTCCCCCGCCATGCTGGCGGTTTTCTCTTACATCGAGGCGATCGCCCCGTCGGCCGAACCGGTTCTGATCGTGGGGGAAACAGGGGTGGGCAAGGAACGGATTGCCGAAGCCCTGCACACCGCCAGCGGTCGCAAGGGGAAGCTCGTCGCGGTCAATGTGGCGGGGCTGGATGAGAACGCCTTTGCGGACACGCTGTTCGGTCACACCCGGGGGGCCTTCACGGGTGCGGCCCAGGCGCGAAATGGGCTGGTGCTGGAAGCGGCGGGCGGCACGCTTTTCCTGGATGAGATCGGCGACCTCAAACCCGTCATGCAAACCAAGCTGCTTCGCCTCATCCAGGAGCGGGAGTTCTTCCCTCTCGGCAGCGACCGACCCCTGAAATCGGACTGTCGCGTCGTCGCGGCCACCAATCACAACCTGCGGGCACGAATGAGAGACGGCCTCTTTCGGGAGGATCTTTTCTTCCGACTCCACGCCCACCTCGTGCGGGTGCCGCCCCTTCGCGAACGGACAGGGGACATCCCTCTTCTCATGGACATTTTTCTGGAGGAGGCCTCCCGGGACCTCGGCAAGCCCAAGCCCACTCCGCCCCGGGAACTGGTCACGTATCTGGCCGGCTACTCTTTCCCGGGGAACATCCGCGAATTGCGCGCCATGATTCATAATGCCGTGGCCCAACATGCCAAAAGCGTTCTTTCCCTTAAAACATTCCTTGACCACATGGATATGGGCGAAGCCGAGGGCGGCGCGCCCACAAGCGGAAAGACCGGAGCCGACGTAACGTTCGGAGCCAATTTGCCCACATTGAGCGAGCTCACCGCGCGGTTGCTGACTGAAGCGTTGCATCGCACCGATAACAATCAGTCCGCAGCCGCCCGCATGGCCGGCATTTCCCGGCGCACCATGAACCGGTATTGCATCACCGGACAGATCGGAACACCCCACGACCCCTGAGACACGCCATTACACGTGCGCAAACTTGATTAACACGCAACTTACAAGATCCCAAATAGTTACGCTAAACGCTCACGTTTTCAGGGCCTTTTGTCTCACCCCTTTTATTCGCCCCCCCCGGAAAATCAATCGAAAGAACCCGTAGAAACTAAGAATTGCCCTGTGGCGAGGCCTTGGCACGGGTTGTGCATTAGAAG
Organism: Kiritimatiellia bacterium; assembly: GCA_046484345.1. Taxonomy (GTDB): domain Bacteria; phylum Verrucomicrobiota; class Kiritimatiellia; order CAIKKV01; family CAIKKV01; genus CAIKKV01. Next base: position 10,105 of record JAWOJA010000057.1, on the reverse strand, counting down.
TGGGCGTGAAAAACCGATATTCAACACGCCGGCGAGGAACCACACTTGTGGAGGTCATGCTCGCCATCATGTTTTCCTCCGCCCTGTGTCTGGGGCTTTATAAAGTGGGCTGGCAGGCCAGGCGGTATGCCGAATATGCCCGTCTGGCCACCGAGGCCCGAGCCTACGCCAAGGAAAAGCTGGAGGAAATCAGCTCCTATCCGGTTGAAGATCTGATGGCATCGACCTACTGGTGGAGAGCGGAAACGAACTACAGTGCCATCGGGGCCGCCATCGTCCGGCAACCGAGGGTTGTGTGGCACAAAGCGGACGGCTCTGCGGCCAGCCTGACGAATGCCGTTTATGCCGAAGTCCATGTGGACGTCATATTCCGGTCGCAATTGTGGCAGGCCATGGTGACCAACTCGTTCCCCATGATCGTGAAATGAAGGAGACACCGTGAAGATCGACTTTTCACGCCATGCAAAGAGGGGGCTCACCCTGCCCGAGGTTTTGATTGCAGGCTCCCTCTCGACCTTGGTCTCCATTGTTGTCATGACCACCTTCATCTGGACCGGCCGGCAAAGCGTCCTCTGCTCCAAGATTGCCTGGTCCCAGCGTGAGGTTATGAAAACCAACGGCAAAATCGAGCAGTTCATCCGGAACGCCTCGTCCATTTCCGCGATCGACGAGGCTCATGGCAACTGGGTGGAACTCCAGTTCCCCGACAACTCAACCGGCCGTTTCAGCTACCATAACGAGCCTGGCACCCCGCGAGACGGGCGTTTGTTTCTGCTCCGCAACGGAAGCTCCGAACAAATCGTGGCCCGCGGGCTCACCAAGATCACCAACACCGGCGGCTACCCCACGCCCATGTTCACGCGGATCAACGACCGTACCATCCGGATTTCCTACCGCGTTTCCGAGCCCACGGCCAGCGGAGGCCGGGCCTCGGACGACGAGCTGTTTGCCGCCTTCGCCTGTTTCGCGGTCAACCTGCGCAATGCCGCCGAATAACAAAAAGGTCCTTATGCCTGCCTCCAAAAAAACAGTCGGTTTGAAAAAGCGAGGCTCCGCCCTCCTCATCACGGTCGTCATGCTGGGATTCGCCAGCTTTATCATCGGATCCATCCTGACGACCACCATGGCGTATGCCTGGAACGCCGAGCGGACCTACAACCATGACAAGGCCCTCTATCTGGCCGATGCCGGCTTGCGGGCCAGCCTGATCCGATTGAACGCCGCCTCAGACGGCAATATTTCGTTTTTGGAATCCAGGGATTATATCTCCCGGACGGAAACATTCCCCCACCCGGGCTGGGGCTTCGAGGCCCGGGTCCTTCTGACCAACAGTATTTATCAAATCATCTCCACCGGAACCTACAACGGGTTACAGGCCGTTGTGCAATCGGATGTGACGCTGGGGCCGGGCGCCCGCAGCGTTCATGCGCTCTACGCCCATGCCCTCTTCGCCGGCAATAACCAGGGCGCGACGAACTACATTCTTAAAATCGGGGGAACGGGAACCGGGGCCGATTTTGTCAAGGGCGACGCCTATTCCGGCGGCGCCGCCGAATTGACGGGAACGGCCAATTTGCGCCACCCCGAAATCCTGGTCGATACGAACGCCGACGGCATCTGCGAGCCCGGCGAGACCTGGACCAATTCCTATACCACCCAAATGTACACAAACCCCCTTTCCAAAACGGCGTTCAACACCTTGAAATCATCCATGAACACCAACATGAACCGGACCTATGGAAACGGTAAATACGACTACGGCGAAGCCTTCGTCGACACGATCGGCGATGGCATCTACCAACCGGGAGAGCCGTATACCGACGGCAACGGGAACGGGGTCCGCGATGCGGGCGACTCCTACATTGACCGAAACAGCAACGGGGTCTACAACGCGGGCGTGGACGCCGTGGTCGACATGGGCAACGGCCGCTATGATGCCGGCGAGGAGTGGGTGGAGGATGCCTCGCACAGCCAGCGCGTCAACGGCAAATACGACCCCGCCGGCGGATATTACCTGTACAGCGGCGGCTCCTGGAGCTGGAAGACCAGCTACAAGATCAACAAAAAAACCTACTCCTGCTCATCCTGGCCCGCCGAGAGCTACGAGGACGTCGGCGACGGCGTCTACAGCACTTCGGGAGAAGCCTTTACCGACCAGAACGGCGTCTACGACGCGGGCGAAGAGTATTTGGATGACCGCAACGACCTTTACGATTACGGCACGCAAGCCAAGGGGAGGATAACCGGCATGCCCGCACCGGGACCCGGCCAAAGAAGCGCACCGGGATACGACGAGCCCATCGATCCGCCCAACCTGACCAATATGTTCTACGGCATGCCCAACAGCGGGACCAAGCCGTATGGCGCTCTTTCCCGCTGGGGATACGATGTGGCGGTGACTTCCAACGATTACGGCACCGCCAAGGCGATCACCGACACCACCAAGCCCGAACACATCTTTGTCAGGAATCCGCCCACCTCCGGCTCCACCAGCAGCGGCGGGAAAACCATCTACGGGCGATCTTATTCTTACGTTACCAACAGCTCGGGCCGGCGGTTGGACGACTATTTTCTTGAGGATCCCGCCGACTCGACCTATAACACCTACGACACCTCGAAGGAAATCGACGGAACGGTGAACACGGCGCCCATGTTTATCAACGTCAAAGCAAACAGCAACAACAAACTCTATTTCGTGGACGGCAACCTCTACCTGCATAATCCCCAGGTTTACAGCATGCGCTTCCGCGAGCCCGGCACGCGCATCACCATCGTGGCCAACGGAAACATCACGCTGTCCGACGAATTCTATTATAACGCCGCCTACGCTTCAGGCCTGACCCGCAACGACATGAACAGCACCGTTGTCAACAATCCCTCGGATGTCCTTTGCCTGATTGCCCTGAAAAATCCCGCATTTCCGGACAATACAGGCAACATCTTTATCGGCGATTCGCAGTTCGGCACCGGCGGCAGCATTCATGCCCTGTTGTATGCCGAAAACGATTTCGTGGACAACAACCTCAATACGGCCGACCAGTCGTTCATCAGCGTCTTCGGCAATATGACGGCGGGAAACCAGATCCGACTGAACCGAACCGCCGAATCCGGGCAGTATCGCACACGACTGGACGTCACGCTTGATGAACGCGTGCGGAATGGGGACGTGATCATCCCCGGACTTCCCCACCCCGTCGGCACGCAGCGCAGCCTCTTTATCGACACCGCCTGGCACCTGGTGCCGGGCACCTGGAACTCTTTCTCGGGCCTGCAATGAAAAAAACATTCAATCCGTTTCAGGTACACGCCGCCCTGATGGGACTTGTTCTCGCAGTGGCCGCCGACGCGCCGGCCCAGGTTGGGACCCCGGCCGCCGACTGGACCCGGCTCTACGGCCAACCGCTTCTCGCGGGCACCAACGAAACCGGCGTCCAGACTCTGAATTACCGCAAGGACAACTTCGACATCAGCGCCTACGGCCGCGACGGCATCGCCCTTCAGGTGCGGTACACAAAAAAGAATCTCTCCGAAAACGACGTCCAACGGTTGCTCGCCCTCAATCGCGGCGAAGCCCTTTGGGCGCCTTGGAATCCATCCGGGGTGCCGGAAACGCATCCCGCCCGGACGGCCTGGATGCGCTCCGATGACTCCGCCATGGCCGTCCGCGACGGCGACGCGCTCACCATTACGGCGGGCGCCTGGAACCAGGAGCCGCAAGCCGAGTCCGCCCCGAGCGCTCCCGAAACGGCGGTTCCCGCCCTTGCCCCGCCCCTCCCGCCGCCAGCCGCCCCTCCGTCTCAGCCGCCCCGTTCAAAACCACCACGCCCCGCCCGGCTGCCGGAACCCGGAGACAGCCGAACCGCTGTGCTGAATATCCTGGGCTACCCAAAAGGTTCCATGAAAACCGGCTCCCGTGAATTCATTGTCTACGAGTGGGGCCAGGCCGTCCTCAACAACAGCCGGTTCGAAAAAATCGAATAATCGGCGCCGTTTCCCCGACTGCCTCTCCGGCTATTCGTGCCCCCAATCCAGCGATTCCCTGATGGCCGTTTTGTGTCCGTTGGCGATACTTCGCTTCAGTTACTGACAACTGGAGGGACCCCGTTGAAGACAATCGCCCCGATTCGCCCTGCGTTCTTGCCGCCGCGCCGCACATCGGGGCCACGCCGGGGCATGACCCTTGTGGAAATCATGGTTGCGATGTTTTTTGCCTCCGGCGTCTGCGCGGGGCTGTACCAGGTGGGCTGGCAGGCGAGGCGGCACGCCGAATATGCGCGGCTGGCCACCGAAGCGCGCGAACTGGCGAAGGAAAAACTCGAAGAGATCCTTTCCTACGATTTGAACGACCTCCGGTCCTCCTCCTACTGGTGGAACACGGAGACGAATTTCAGCTCCACAGGAGCCCCCATTTTACGTCAGGCCCGCGCGGTCTGGCACGCCGCCGACGCGTCGGTGACGGAATCGTCAACCGGAGTGTACGCCGAAATCCATGTCGACGTCGCGTTCCGCTCTCCCCTGTGGAACGCCATCGCGACGAACACGTTTTCCACCATCGTTCAATGACAAGAGGCACTCCATGCTAACCACACAGGCTGGCCGTTTCGGATCCAAATCCGGTTTCACCCTGCCCGAGGTCATGATCGCGGGCGCCCTCGGGACCTTGGTTTCGGCGGCAGTCATGGCCGCCTTTCTGTGGACTGGGAAGCAAAGCAACTTGTGCAACAAAATATCGCTGACCCAAACGGAAGTTTTGCGGACGAGCGGACGCATGGAACGGTTTATTCGGAATGCGGCGAGCATCGCGGCCATCGACGAAAGCAAGGGCAACTGGGTGGAGGTGGCGTTCCCAGACGGAACCACCGGCCGTTTCACCTATTACGACTCCTCGGATTCCGAGCGCGAGGGCCGGCTCTATCTCGAACGCAACGATACCGAACGCCTCATCGTGCAGGGCATCACCAAAATCCCAAGCGCCACGGGTTATTCACTCCCCCTATTTTCAAAAATCAACGACCGCGCCATCCGGGTCGCCTTCCGCGTCGCAACCCTCACGCCAACCGGGCGGCTCTCCTGCGATGACGGCTCCTATGCCTCCAGCGCCCGCTTCGCCGTCTGTCTTCGCAACGCCAAGGAGTAGCCATGTCCAGGAAATTAATGATTCCTTTCCGGTCGCCGGACCCATCGCGAAACGCGGGATCGGCGCTTCTTCTGGCCGTGGTGATGCTGGGGGTTGCGGCCTTCATTGTCGCCTCCATTTTCACCACCATGACCCATTTCACCAAGAGCAGCGAACGACAGTACTGCCTCGATAAAGCAGCCTTGCTGGCCGAAGCCGGCATCCATGCCGCCGTGATCCAGCTCAACCGTGACTCCAACGGCGACATCACCTTCACGGAATCACGAAACTGTTTTTCCAACCAATCCAATTTCGCCTATGCCGATTGGGGCTTCACCACCTCCGTGCAGTTTACCAACGGCACCCACCGGATCCAGTCCACCGGCCGCTACAATGGAAGCCGCGTGGATGTGCAATCCTCCGTGGCGATGAACACGGCCTCGGACAGCGTTCACGCCATTTACAGCCATGCTCTCTTTGCGGGCAACTTCAAGGGCACATCCAATTATGTCCTGAAAATCGGGGGGACAGGCAAAGGCTACGATTATGTCAGGGGCGACACCTATTCCGGAGGAGCCATCGAACTGACGGGCGCCGCCACCTTGCGGCTTCCCGAAATTATGCCCGACGCGAACAAGAATGGAATCTGGGAGGAAGGGGATCCGTGGACCGATGCCTATACCTCCCAAAGTTTCACGAACCCTCTTTCCAAAACCGATTTTGACGCCTATCGGAAGAACATCCTCCCCAGCTTGAGCAAGACCTACAGCAACGGCCGATACGATTACGGCGAGGCGTTCGTGGACACGATCGGCAATGGCGTGTACGACGAGGGCGAATCGTACACCGACAGCAACGGGAACGGCGTCCGCGATCCCGGGGACTCCTTCATCGACCGGAACGGCAACGGGGTGTACAACGTCGGAATCGACACCGTCGTCGATTGTGGCAACGGCCGATGGGACGCCGGTGAGACGTGGGTTGAGGACGCCGCCCACAGCCAGCGCGTCAACGGCCGGTACGATCGGGCCGGCGGCTATTATCGGTACGGCAGCGGCTGCTGGTCCTGGCGCACCAGTTACACCTCCAACTTCAGAACATACTCCTGCGCCTCCTGGCCGGCCGAAGCGTTCGTCGACGAGGGGGACGGCGCCTACAATCCCTCGGGCGAGCCCTATGTCGACCAGAACGGCGTTTACGACCCCGGCGAAGAATATGTCGACGACCGGAACGGCATTTACGACTACGGCACCCAGGCCAAGGGCGTCATTTCCGGCATGCCAGCGCCCGGCCCCGGACAGAAATACACGACAGGACGAGACGCGCCACTCGATCCGCCGAATCTGGCAAACATGTATTACGCCGTCAGCCACAACAGCCCGCAGCCGGCCAACGCCCTGACGCGATGGGGGCACGATGTGGCGGTGACGGCCAGCGATTTCGGCGTCGCCAAGGCGATTCTGGACACGACCCGTCCCGAACACATCTTCGTGCGCAACCCGCCCGCCTCCGGCTCCACCACCAGCGGCGGCAAGATGATTTACGGGAGAACCTACACGGTGGTCACCAATGCCGCCGGCAAACGGCAGGACGATTATTTCCTGGAGGATCCCACGGATTCCACCTACAACAAGTCGGTCGAAGCCGATGCCATCGACGGCACCGTCTACACGGCTCCCATGTACATCAACGTGAAGCCGGAAGACAACAACAAGCTCTATTACGTCGAAGGCAACGTGTACCTGCACAACCCCCAGGTTTACAGCCTGCGCTTCCGCAAGCCGGGCACCACCATCACCATTGTCGCCAGCGGCAACATCACCATCTCCGACGAATTCTACTACAACGCCGCCTACGCCCCGGGTCTGGCGCGCAGCAACATGAACAGCACCATCGTCAACAATCCATCGGACGCGCTGTGCCTCATCGCGCTGAAAAACCCAGCATTCCCGAATTCGGGTAACATCTTCATCGGGGATTCGCAATTCGGTACCGGCGGCAGCATCCACGCGCTGCTCTACGCGGAAAACGATTTTGTGGATAACAACCTCAACACGGCCGACCAGAGCTTTATCAGCGTCTTCGGGAACATGACGGCCGGCAACCAGGTGCGCTTGAACCGCCCGACGGGCGCCGGGCAATACCGCACGCGGCTGGATATCACATTGGACGACCGCATCCGCGATGAAAAAGCAAGCGTGCCGGGCCTGCCTCACCCCGCCTGCTTCCAGCGCGGCATCACCAGCCAATCCAACTGGGAACTTGTCCCCAAAACATGGAGCGCCTTCTCGCCTATTCCGTGAGCGGGCTTTCTACTCCGCCGACCCGGCGGAACCCCGAGCCTGCCTAAAAGACTCCTTCAGGATGCTCGCCGACCGCTCGAGCGCGGCCTGCTCCCGGGGCGTCAGGCGCGATACCACGATGCGCCCGATGCCGCCCTTGGACAACACGCAGGGCACGCTCAGACACACGTCCCGAAGGCCGTATTCCCCTTCCAGGCGGCAGGAGACCGTCAGCACGCTGTTTTCGTCACGGAGAATCGCGCCCACGATGCGAACCAACGCCAGCCCGATGGCATAGTAGGTGGAGCCCTTGTAGCCGATAATATGATACGCCGACCGGCGCACCTGCTCCACAATGGCCTCGCGATGAGTCTCGGCGTCGCGGTCTTTATTGCATGTAGCGCAATAATCCGAAATGGGCATGCCCGCCACGTGCGTGAGCGACCAGGCCGCGAACTCGCTGTCGCCATGCTCGCCCAATATGTACCCGTGAATATTCCGCGCGTCCACGCCGCAATGCTCGCTCAGCAGATAGCGGAACCGCGCCGTGTCCAGCACCGTGCCCGAACCGATGATCCGTTCACGAGGCCAGCCGGTCCGCTCCAACGCGGCGTAGGTCAGCACATCCACGGGATTGCTGACGACGACCGCCACGGCATTCGATTTCGAGGCCGCCAGCTCGTCCATGATCGAGCCCACGATCGCCATATTGCGCTGCACCAGCCGGAGGCGCGACTCGTCCGGCTGCTGCCGGGCTCCGGCGGTGATGACCACGACATCCGCATCCGCATAATCCGCGGCCGTTCCGGCATACACCCGGACCGGCGGAACAAACGGCAATCCGTGCGCCAGGTCCATGGCCTGCCCCGCAGCCTTGCCCGTGTTGGCATCCACGATGGCGATTTCCTCCGCCACGCCCTCCTGCATCAGGGCGTATGCAAATGTGGCGCCGACATCGCCCGCGCCCACCACCACAACCTTGCGTTTCTGCCGCATGACTTTCTCCTATCGGTTTTCCAGCAAAGAAAGCAGATTCTCCCGGGTGATCAGTTCGGCGTCGCCCGGCCTTTCCAAAAAAGGGAACACGTCCGCGCGGATCGCGTCCCATGCGAAGGAATCCAACCGCCCCATCAACAGGGTCCGCCAGTTATCGGGAACGACCATCGGACCGGCCGGCCCGTGGTCGCGCTGGTGACAACCGGCACATGCTCCGGAATCAAGCCGTGGAAAGCCAGGGCCGATTGAAAGCTGACATAGGAAGCGGACTTAAGTCCATTCGCAAGGAGGAACGGATGGGGCTCGACCTTTCGGAAAGGCTCCGAAAACACATAAACACCCCGTCGCAGTTGAAGAAGCCGTCCCATCTTTGTCCACCTCACCAACTGTAACGTAATCTGCCTCGGTTCGATTCCAGGCACTTTTAACAGCCCGCTTGTGAAAAACGGCTCATTCCCCAAAAGCTCCAGCAATTGATCAAATTTCATATCTATAAATCATTATAAATGATAATTAAATGCAATGAAAATCGACGCTCGCCCCTTTTAATCGCTCAGCCAGGATTCCGGCATCCCCGCTCCGCAACACTTTTTATACTTCTTGCCGCTTCCGCATGGACAAGGCGCATTGCGCCCAATCCGTGGCCCCGGTCGCACGGCGGGTCCGATTTCTTTCGGCGCAACAAACGAGAAAGCCGGTTCGCCCTCGTCCCGGTGCGGTTTTTCCCGGCCGCCATCCGGCGCCCCTGCTTCTCGCGATTCGACTTCTTTTCGGAACGTGGCATAATGCCGTTTGACCCGTTCCGTGTAGCCGATATCCGTCAACAAAAGCGTCTCAAACAGTTTCAACAGATGGGGCGCCAGGGCGGTCTGGGGACTGCCCATGTTCAAAACCGGTCCCTGAAGAAGGGCCGCGTCAGAATCGGGGCCGCTCCCCCTGAGCCACTTTTTATAGAATGATTTGCTCTCCCAACCCCAGGCAATCACCGCTTCGGGCCCTTTTCGGAAAGACGCCTCCACCGAGAAAAAGACCCGCCGACAATCGCAGTCCTTCTCGTCGCAGAACATCTCCATGAACGAATAGGCGCCGGCAGGCAGCCCATCGTGCGCCTCCGGAAGAATGACCGTTCGCGTCTCTTTTTCCGCCAGTTCCGGAAAGAACTCCCATAACAGACAAAATGGCATAGCGACTCTCCCCCCTCAATCCCGCCTTATCATGGCTGCGGCCCTAGGACAAACCGCGCGCGCTCGTGTCGTAACATCTCAAATGGCGTCATGTAAAACAGCGGCATCGGGCTTGAAAAAAAATTCGGCATCCCGTGCCGCGGCCCATCCCGCAAGCTCATCGGCGCCCGCATCGATCTCGTCGGCCACCTTTTCGATACTGAACACCTGTTTACCGGTGCTTGCCGCGATTAACCATTCCCAGAATGCCGGACAGAAATCGAGTCCATAATGAAGGTTCTTCGCCTGGATAAAAACATTGGCATCAAGAAGGTATGCCATCAGACCACCCCCAGGTTGTTGCCAAGTTCGCGAAAGGTCGACAATTTCGAAAACCCAAGCAGGCGAAAAGCGTCCCGATGCAACGTTTGTCCTTCAAACGTACTGCTGACAAGCGCTCGTGCAAAACGTTTGCTGACGCGGGCGGCTTGGGTGAAATAGAAGTTCCCGCCACTCCCGCGGGGAATGGCGCTCAATCGCTCCAGCTC
>JAWOJA010000055.1:0-6600 GCA_046484345.1 Kiritimatiellia bacterium | reverse complement strand
CCAAATTCCCATGGTTTTCGTCTCAATCCATGGTAGGATACCCGATTATGAAACATGAGCTGCTTGGCACATCCTTTGCCTGCGAATGCGGCCGGACGCATCGGGTTCCCATTTGCGCCATCGAATACCGGGAGGATGCCTGCGCGTGCCTTCCCGACCTGTTCAAGCGCTATGCGCCCGGCTCGCGGTTGACGCTTCTGGCCGATACCCGCACCTGGGCGGCGGCGGGCGAAAAGGCCGCCGCGGCCATGGCGGCGGCGGGCTGGACCGTGGCGGTCATTCGGCTCCCCGATTCCCCGGGCGGCGGCGATCCGGTTTGCGACGATATCACACGCGCCTGGCTGGATGGCCGCATTCCGGCCGACACCCACGCCTTCCTGGCCGTCGGCAGCGGCGTGGTGAACGATCTGGTCAAGTGGGCCGCCTCCGATCGCGCGGCGCCCTACCTGACGCTCGCCACGGCCGCCTCCATGAACGGCTACTCCTCGGCCAACATTGCGCCCGCCATTCGCGGGGTCAAGCGGGTCGTTTCGGGCCGCGCGCCGTTTGCGGTCGTCGCGTCGCCGTCTGTTCTCGCCGCCGCGCCCTGGAAGCTCACCTCCGCCGGCCTGGGCGATGTTATCGCCAAGCCGGTGAGCATGACCGACTGGCTGATCAACCGGCTGCTTTTTGACGAGTATTTCTGTCCCCTGTGCGCCCGCCTGATCCGCGACCTGGAACCCATTTACATGAACAATCCCGAAAGGCTGGCGCGGCGCGAGCCCGCGGCCCTGGAAGCCCTGTTCATGGCGCTTCTTTATTCGGGCCTGTCGATGACCCTGGCCGACACCTCCTTCCCGGCCTCCGGCGGCGAGCACATGGTCTCGCATGTCCTGGACATGAAGGCCATGGCCGAAGGCCGGCCGCACGACTACCACGGCCGCCAGGTCGGCCTGGGCGCCATCGTCTCCGCCGCCCTGTATGAGCGGCTGGCCGCCCTGGAGAAGCCGGTTTTCCGGCTGCTCACCGAACCCACGGCCGATGCCTACTGGGGCGACCTGTCCCCGGTCGTCGAGGAGGAGCACGCCGAGAAGCGCAAGCGGGCCGCCGGGGCGGTCCGGCGGCTCAACCAGCCCGGGGTGTGGGAGGCGGTGCGCGCGATTATTGTGCAAAATGCGGTTTCGGCGGCGCGGATCAAGGATTGCCTCCGGCGTTCGGGCGCGGCGCACACGCTGGGCGCGATCGGCTGCAGCCGGCAACGTTTTCTGGAAGCCTTTGAACACAGTCACCAGATCCGGGCCCGGTACACGGTGCTGGACCTGGCCCGCGCCGCGGGGATTCTGCCCGGCGCCGCGGCGGAGATCACGGATAAGTGGTTGTCGGAATAACGAACGGAAGGGCGCAAGCCCGGGAGCGGAGCATGATGCGTGCAGGCATAGTGGGAACGATGGCGGCGGCCCTGCTGGCGCTGGCCTTTTTGTCGGGCGGCTGCCAGACGCTGTCCGGCCGGCGGCAGGCCGAACAGCGCAAGACCCTTGCGCAGGGGGATTTCCAGAGGGCGGTCCGGCTGGCCCAGTCGGGCAAGCGGGACCGGGCGCTGACCGCCTGCCGGGCTGCCATTGAGCTGGATCCCGAACAGCTGGCCGCGCGGCTTTTCCTGGCCGGCCTGCTGCGCGAGGAGGGCAAGGACGTCGCCGCGCTGAAAGAATACAGCGACGCACTCGGGGTGCTGGATAAAAGCGGGACGAACGACATGGACTGGGTGATGGTCCACGGCAATCGGGGCGATTGTCTTCTGTCCATGGGGCGGTATGCGGCGGCGGCGGAGGATTTCACCCGGGCGCTGGAGTTGAAGCCCGACGAGGCGACTTTGCAGTACAAAAGGGGCGAGGCCTCGATGGCCATGACGAATTTGGCGGCGGCCCACGCCGATTTCACCGCCGTGGCGCGGGTGTTGCCGAATGAACCGGGAGTCTGGATGCGGCGGGGGGACTGTCTCATGGCCATGACCAATCGCGAGGCCGCGGTGGACGATTACACGATGGCGCTGGAGCGCGCGCCCAAGGAGCCGGACCTGTTTGAGCGGCGCGCCCGGGCATTCAGCCAGATGGAGCAGTGGGAGATGGCGCTGGCGGATTACAGCCAGGCGTTGGCGTTGGACCCCGAATCGGCCTTCCGCTGGTATGATCGCGGGCTGACGCGGCTGACCCTGGGACAGGCCAAGGAGGCGGTTGCCGATTTCAACGAGGCGCTGAGGCGGGAGCCCAAGCATCCCGAAATTCTGGTCGCCCGGGGCATGGCCTACGAGTTGATGAGGGACGACAAGCAGGCGCTGACGGATTACGATGCGGCCCGGCACATGGATCCCAACTATGTCCCGGCCGAGGCCGAGCGAGCCCGCCTCCTCGAGCGGGCCGGCGCGGATGCCCCCCGCCGCTGAGAGCGAGCTGCGGATTACGCGGAGGCTCCCCATCCATTGTTTTGTTCCGGCCGCAACCCCTGCGGTCGGCTCCAGTCGATTCCGGCTGGGCACCCCTTACCAGACGAAGCGACGCTACGGGGCCGCGCCGGTTCCCTGATGCGCGCCGGGCAGCGGATTCATAGCCCCGCTATACTTTCTACGGTCCAGAAGCCCGCCCGCTCTTCGTCTCCCCCGTACGGCAGACGCTACGAGCTACTCCAGCATATCGCGGATTTTCCCGACGATCCGGTTCTCGATGCCCGTGGCCCACTTCGACGGCCAACCCCAGTAAATCTGCGAAGCGCCTCCAACGCGGCAGGCGGGCCCCGTCAGTACGCCTTCGGTGGGGATATAGCCGAACAGATCGTTGCTGAAGCCATTGATCCACAGGCGCCGGCCGGGATATTCAATCTCGGCGAGCCGGTAACTGTAGCCTTCGGAGACTTCGCCCGACATGAAGATGAAGGTCAGCTCGCCGCCGATTCGCATGACCTGCTGAATCGCCCGGTAAGATTGGAGAGGATGTCCGTTCCTTTTTTCGAAGTCGATCAGGAACTCATCACGCCTCATCATGTACGGATCGGTGAGTCTGCCCGAGCGGCGCCGGCCCAGCAGCTCGGGCCTGGCGACGGGTGTCGCGAAAGGCAGCTCCACCTCATCGGCGGCACAGACGATCGCCCCCCCGCCGATCGGCTGCATAGGCTTTCCCAGCGCGCGGATGACCGCCTGGGCCAGCAGAACCCCGGTCTCCTCGGAGGCCTGGGGTTGCCAGACGGAGTAGCTGATGCCCCGAATCGTGGTCAAGGCTCCGGTTCCAAGCAGGAACATTGCATGGACCCCGGGGTAATTCGTTTCAAGAGCGAGGCAGGCATACCCCATATAGCCCGCATGAACGGCCTCCCCCGAGGCCTGGGCATGCGTCGGATACCCGAAAAGGATGGCGAGCAGCGCGCCGTTGTCATCCTTCACGCGCAAGACCGGCACGACGTCGTAAAAAGGACGATCCCGGTTAATTTCATCCACGTACGGCTTGATGTCCGCGTCCTTATTACGGATGTCGCAGGCGTCCTGACCGTATTCGAGGGTGGCCGGCTGCAACACCGCCAGCGCCCGGACGACGGCTTCGACCATGGCATCCTGCACCCGCAGGGTGTAGCGCTCGATCACCTCCCAATGCTCCGGCGGTTCGACCAGCACCCGATAGGCGGGGGGCAGCGTTCCGGCCAGCAACGGCAGGGCATGACAGTGGGTGGCATTGATGGCTACCCGTTCGCGGGAGAGGCCGGTCCGCTGTTCGATGCGCGCCCAGACCTCGTCGGTTTTGGGGCGCTGCATGCCGAAGATATCCGCCGCAACGATGGCCGCGCGACTGCCCGAGGCGTCCTCCAGGACCATGGCTTTAACCCGGATTGGATGCAACACGCTCTCCGAAATTCGATCGCTCGTGGCATGCCCGGCCAGGTAGATGGGCTCGGCGGGGGTGATGTCCTCCGCCGCCAGGCCGACCTTCCAGTCGCCCGCCTGAAGGGTCGCGCCAAGCACGAAACAAAAGAAAACCGAGAGACATAAGGGGTGAGAGTGATGACCGATCATAGCCGTATTCCTTTTCGCCTGTTATGGCGTCGCCTCGTTGATGCAGACCCGGAATCCGATGGAACTGGAGGTCGTATACGTCTGATTGGCGCTGCTTCGGACATCCAGCGCGACGAACCACGCCCCGTCACGCCAGCCGCCGCCCCGGATGGAACGGCCGCTGACCTCGCCCGGATAACCGGGATAGTCCGTTATGGGATTTTCGGGAAGGTCCCACCTCCAGTCCAGGCACCACTCCCAGACATTGCCCTGCATGTCGTAAAGGCCACAGGCGTTCGGCGTGTAGGACCCCACCGTCGTATGCTGGGCGTACCCGCCGCGGCCATCATCGCAATTGCCTGCATAACGGGAGATTCCCCCGAGCACGGGGCAGACCAGTTCGTCTGTCAGGTTTGTTCCGTTGTGCAATTCGTTGGTTGAACCGGCTCGGGCGGCGTGCTCCCACTGCGACTCGGTCGGCAGGTCGAACAGGCAGGCGCCGCCGGTCAGCGCGCGCAATTTCCCCATGAACGACAGCGCGTCCGGGGCTCCGCCCGGCCAGACGCCGCCCCTCACCGTGATGCCGTTCTGGGGAAAGCCTTCAAACCTGACCCGCTCGACCGGGCGGCGCGCGCCAAGGTATAGGCTCGGATTTTTGCCCATCACCGTTAGGAATTGAGCCTGGGTGCATTCGAAAACCGCCAACCAGTAATGACGGGTCAGCGTCGAAGCCAAGCGGCCGCCATCCATCATCACGGTGCCGGCGGGAATGCGGCGGAAAACCATATGCGTGGACGTATAGGCGTCGTTGCTCAACAGGTCGGACGGGGCCTCCGGCAGATCGGTCATAACGCCGGTTTGAAGTTCAATGATGCGGTAAAGATCGTCCTCCGGATCGGGTTGCGGATCGGGCTCCGGATCGGGTTCCGGATCGGGCTCCGGATCGGGCTCCGGCGTGGTTGCCGTGCCGCCCGTCACGAATATCACCGTGCCTCTTTTGTATTGTGATTCCGGTCCGCCCACCGCGAACAGGGAAAAGGAGGCGACCGGCTGGGACATGATCAACTTGTTGGCGGTATCAATGGATGCCGTGATCTCGTTCCACAGGCCGCCGGTATAGTGCCAGATCTTCAACTTGTTCTCATCCCATCCCGCCTCGGACGCGGCCGCCGCGTCATACCGGAACGTGAGCGAGGCGGAGGTGAAACTCGCGGGTCGGGAAAGAGCCCACACGCCGATGAACCGCGCCCCGGCTGGAGGCGGCGGGACCTCGGTCCTGTCTGCGGCCAGCAGGGAGATGGTCAGTTCGCCCGCCGCGGCGCCGCTGAAAACGGTGACGACGCTGTTCACCATGCCCTGTGCGGTCTGAGAATCGCCCCAGCGCACCGTGCCGGTTCCGGAGACGGGTTTCAGAAGGAGCCTGCCCCGGTTCCGGGCATACCAGCCGGACGTCTTGCCCGTCCACGAAACAAGGTCGGCATTGCTCGTGAAATTCCTCGTCAACCCGCTGGGACTCGTCAGGTCCAGATCGCGCTCCGTTCCGTACCCGTCAGCGATGACGCGGCCATTGCAGAAAAGCGTTCCCTGAATACCCACGAAACCGTGCCCGACCAGTTCCACGTCAACCCCCGCATTCTGCCGAATCCAGGACTGGGCGGTTCCGCCCCCCCAGTTGATCCTCGCGGCGCCGGCCGCATTGCCAAGGTTAACCTTGACGATGCCGCCTGCAACGTTGCCCACGGAGAGGAAGTCAACAGTGAGGGTGCCCGCTAACAACTCGACGGTCGTGACCCCGTTCACCCCGCTGTTAAAGGTCAAGCCTCCAGTGAACGTGCCTCCGTTGACCTGCATCAGGGTCTTGGCGTTGGCCCCTCCGCCGGCCGTTAAGCCGAAACTCAGGGCTCCGTCGTTTAAAATCAACGAATGGGTGCTGTCGGCCGACGTCCCGATCGAGTTGACGCTCGATGGCACGGACAGATTGCCTCCGGTATTAACGGTCAGGCTGTTGGTCGTGCCGGTGCCGGCGAAGCGCCAGCGGCTGGGGGTGGGAACGGCCGAGTTCAAAATCACATCCGCGCTCTTGTCGATACGGATCTGGTCGGTATACAGCGTCGGATCGGAGCCCGGCAAGCGATCGGGAGTCCAGTTATTGGCAGAACTCCAGAGCCGATCGCCCGCTCCATTATCCCAGCCGTTGAAGACCGTGTCCTGCGCCGACGCGACTCCCGCGCACACCAGGCAAAGGGAAACCGACAGAAGTCGCTTTAGAGAGTACAAAAGTCATTTCTCCCGTTTTTGACATTCACTTAAAGCACTAGCGTCCCATAGGAATTCCCGGATTCCATGCCTAATTTGTATGACAGGGGGGCGTAAGTCAATCTCGAAAGTTTGGCGCAAGTAATCGGTCAGTTATCGGGGGTTGATTAGCGGCTGACCATTCCAAGGCGGACGCGTCGCCGCAGGCGGGAACGGGGATGCTGAGAGGCCGCGAGGGACACCGGACCGAAAAGGCCGGCTTGGCGGTCGGCGCTGTCCGCCCCTGCCCTCGGGGCGGGAGCGCCTTTCGCCCGCGCGCCCCCGCGCGGGCT
>JAWOJA010000073.1:0-3959 GCA_046484345.1 Kiritimatiellia bacterium | reverse complement strand
GCCGGTGGTTCAGGGGCGGTATCACGCGGTGCCGGTTGACGGCGAAGGGGCCGGGCGCTGGAAGCGAGCCGGTATATTCACCTGAACCCGGTCCGGTTGACGCGGCCGAGGTTCGAGGATATCCGGCGCGCGGTGGAGGAGGTCAAGGGCGAGAAATGGGAGGCCTTCCGGGAGCGGCAGGGGGACTGGGGGCGGGATGTGGTGCTGTGGTTGGCCCAGCGTCACACGGGGCTGACGCTGCCCGAGATCGCAAAGGCGGCGGGCGTGGCCGATCACCGGGCTGCGGGGAAAGCAGTTGAGCGGATGGAAAAATGCATGAGGGAAGAGCGAGAACACAAGCAGATTGCCGCTCAAGTGAAAAAAGTTTTGTCGTTTGTCGGGACTTGACCCCTATGAGACCAGTTCTGCAATGCGCCCCAGTACGATTTCACGTCACTTTATGGCACTTCCCCGGCGCCTCATCTTGCGGCTTGAAGAATCGGGGACGGGTCGGCATAATGGAAGCATGAAATCCAAAGTTGCCATTGTCAGGACAAGTCCGGGAACGGTTTTGGAGGATTACCACCGCCTCATGAACCTGGCCGGTTACCAGGAAGTGCTCCCCAAGAACCGGGATACGGCGCTCAAGGTCAATATCAGTTGGCACTTCTTTTATCCCGGCAGTTCCACGACGCCCTGGCAGTTGGAGGGGGTCATCCGGACCATGAAGCGCGACGGCTATGATCCCAAGCTGATCCATGCCTGCCACAACCGGACGGTTGTGATTGACGCGCATCTGGGCGAGCGGGAGAACAAGCAGCTTAACGTGGTCCAGGCCCATGGCCTGCGCAATGTGCATTTGTACGAGGGTGAGGAGTGGGTCCACGTGCGCGAGGCCGTGGGCGACCTGGCGGACAAGTTTCTCTGTCTCAACCAGGTCTATCCGGACGGGTTTATGATCCCTAAACGGTTCATCGGCGAGAACATCATCCACCTGCCGACCATCAAGACCCACATCTTCACGACCACCACCGGGGCCATGAAAAATGCCTTCGGCGGGTTGTTGAACGAGCACCGGCACTGGACCCATCCGGTGATTCATGAAACCCTGGTGGATCTCCTGATGATTCAGAAGAAGATCCATTCGGGCGTTTTCGCGGTCATGGACGGCACCTTTGCCGGGGATGGCCCCGGACCCCGCTGCATGATGCCGATGATCAAGAATGTGTTGCTGGCCTCGTCCGACCAGGTCGCGATCGATGCGGTGGCCGCCAAGCTGATGGGGTTTGATCCGATGCGCGACATCAAGTTTGTGCGTCTCGCGCACGAACGCGGCCTGGGCTGCGGCGATCCCCGGGAAATCGAGATTGTCGGCGACCTTGACGCCGCGAAGGAAAACTGGAATTTTGTCGGCCCCTTCCAGAAGATGACCTTTGCCAGCCGGATGCAGCACAAGATCTATTGGGGGCCCCTGAAGAAGCCGATCGAGTGGTCGCTCAAGACGATCCTGGCGCCCTGGGCCTACATTGCGAGCGTGATGTATCACGACCTGTTCTGGTACCCGACCCACCAGGGGCGCATCCGTGAAATTCTGAAAAGCGATTGGGGCCGCCTGTTTAATAACTGGGAAAAAGTGGCGATCCCGTCGAGCGACCTCACTGTGCCGGGCTGGGTGAACGTTGGCGAGGAGCCGGCCCATCTGGACCGCCAGACCGCCCGCCTGATCGGCAAAGCCATGCGCGTGCTGGGGACCTGCGTGAAAGAGGCGCCCGAGTTTGACGCCAAGCGTCGGCGGCGTGTGGGCCCGCGTCCTTGAGTGCCCTCCGCTGGCAGCCATTTGCCGCCGTGACCCGGCCGGAGAGTCCGCTTCCCATGAGCCGGGAGGCGATGGCGCAACGGGGCTGGGATCAGTGTGACGTGATTCTCGTGACGGGCGATGCCTATATTGACCATCCCTCATTCGGCGTCGGCATGGTGGGGCGGTTCCTGGAGTGGCTGGGCTGCAGGGTGGGCGTCATTGCGCAGCCGCGGCCCGATTCGGGTGAGGATTTCCAGCGACTGGGGGCGCCCCGTTTTTTCTGGGGGGTGACGGCCGGCAACGTGGACAGCCAGCTTTCGCAGCTGACGGTTATGCGCAAGCGGCGACGGGACGATCCCTATTCCCCGGGCGGCGTGGCCGGCGCCCGGCCGCCCAATGCCTCCATTGTCTATGCCTCCCGTGTCAGGCAGGCGGCCAAGGGAGTGCCGGTGGTGCTGGGCGGCATTGAGGCCTCCCTGCGCCGTTTTGCCTATTACGATTACTGGACCGATCAGGTGCGCCGCTCGTTATTGATCGATGCGAAAGCCGATCATTTGGTATACGGCATGGGGGAGGATGCGCTGGCCTGGCTGGTGGCGCGGGCGCGGGCGGGTGAGCCGTTGGAGGGCGGGCCCGGCACGGTATCGATCTGCAGGGATCTGGGAAAACTGCAGGACCCGGTGGTGTTGCCGTCCTATGAAGCGGCCTCCGCGAAGACGGAGGATGGCAAGCGGGCCTTTGCCGAGATGACGCGCCTGGCATTTACGCACACCGATCCCTTTCGTGGGCGGGTGCTGGTCCAGGAGCATGCGGGGCGCTGGGTGGCGGCCCAGCCGCCGGCGAAGCCGCCGAGCACCGCCGAGATGGATCTGCTTTACGGGTTGCCGTTCACCAACCGGCCGCACCCGGTTTACAAGGGCAAGCGGATTCCGGCCTTCGACATGATCCGCGATTCCGTCACCACCCACCGCGGCTGTTACGGGGAGTGCCGGTTCTGCGCCATTGCCATGCACCAGGGGCGGACGATCAGTTCCCGCAGCCGCGAGGGCATTCTGAACTCGTTGCGCAAGCTGGCGCGCGATCCGGAGTTTCATGGCACGGTCAGCGACCTGGGCGGGCCGTCGGCGAACATGTGGGGGACTGGTTGTGCGAAGGGCGAAGCCGGCTGCGGCCGGCAGGGGCGCTGCCTGTTTCCCGAAGTTTGTACCAATTTGACGGACGCGCATGCGCCGCTGACGGACCTGCTCCGGGCGGCGCGCCATGTGCCGGGCGTGAATCATGTTTTTGTGACGAGCGGGATACGGTTCGACCTGGCGCTGCACGGGGGCGGGGATGTTTATCTGGATGAATTGGCGGGCAATCATGTGTGCGGCCGGCTGAAGATTGCGCCCGAGCATTTGTCGGAAAAGGTATTGCGGCGGATGGGCAAGCCGCAGGCGGGCGTATACCGGGAGTTTGTGAAACGGTTCCGGGCGGCATCCGAGCGGATGGGGAAGAAGCCGCTGCTGGTCGAATATTTCATCAGCGGCCATCCGGGTTGCACGCTGGAGGACATGGTGGAGCTTGCGGTTGCCCTGAAGCGGGAGGGGGTGAAGCCCGAACAGGTGCAGGATTATTACCCCGCCCCTCTGACCCTGTCCGCCGCCATGTATTACACGGGGGTGGACCCCATGACGGGCGAGGCGGTTTCCACCGCGCGGTCGGACCGTGAGAAGATGCTGCAGCGCGCGTTATTGTTGTGTCAACTTCCCGAATTTCAGGACAAGGCCCGCGAAGCGTTGCTGGAAGCGGGCCGCACGGATCTGATTGGAACGGGGCCCAAGGCGCTGTTGCCGCCGGGCGGGAAAAGCAAGGGTCCCGCCCGGTAAGGCCCGCCGGCGAGGTCCTGGGGGCGGCGCGAGAAACCATCGCGCGCCCAAGAGCGGCGCAGCCGTTTTCACCGAGGAGGCTCTGGAAGCGGACGGGGATGCCGGGGGATCCGACGGATCGGAGTAATCGGTCAGTTATCGGGGGTTGATAAGCGGCTTTGAATTGGCCCGGCGGCATACGGGTACGTATTTCAGGCTTCCGCAGGCGAGAGTCCGTGATGCGGAGAGGCCGCGGCGGACACCGTGCCGGGACCGTCCGTCTTGGCGGTCGGCGCTATCCGCCCCTGCCCTCGGGGCGGGAGCGCCTTTCGCCC
>JAWOJA010000006.1:0-8698 GCA_046484345.1 Kiritimatiellia bacterium | reverse complement strand
GCCAAGGGATTGCCTTCGGCATAGGCGTAGAGATTGAGCCCGCCCGAGATTCCCAGCGGATCGGCGGAAAGGAATCGGTTGAGACTGGCCGCATACAGCCGATGGCGCGTCAGGTAGAGCGGGCCGAGTTGCGCGGAAAGGGCAACCCTCTGCACCCCATGCCCGCCGAGCCAGGCAAACGGTGTCTCGTTGGTACCTGTCCGGCCCCAGTCCTGCCCGTTCGGCCCATAGTGCGCCGTGTGCAGCGTACTGCCCGTTTCATCCGTCAGCGCGATCACGCTACCCTGTTCGTCCGAGTGAACTACCGTCAACGCGTCGTTCGAGGCATCCACAAACCCCAGCAGCCGACCCGGCCCCCAGATGTAATACCGCACCGGCGCGCCGTTCGTGTCCGCCTCGAACAAAGGCCGCTTGAGCGGGTCGGCATGGTCGGGTATCCACAGCCTGTCTCCCTCCCCCACTCGGTTGCCCAGGGCGTCGTAGGCAAAAACCGCAGACGGACCGCCCGCGCCGTTTTGCAGGGAACCCAGGCGGCCAGCCGGATCGTAGGCGGCCCAAAACACGTTGGTGGCGTTGGATATGACATTGGTCAGCGCGCCGTTGGGATCGTAGTCGTATATCTCCGTCACGGCCTCGTTGGTGTGACTGCCATAACGGACCTGTGCAGCCGTCAGCCGGTCGGCCGCGTCGAACGTGTTGTCCGCATACCGCACGAACGAAGGCGCGGGCATGCTCCCCGCCGTGATCGTGTCCCGCACCCGCTTGCCCGCCGCGTCCCGTTCGATGGTGCGGCCCGCGAGCGTTCCCACGCTCCACCCGCTCATTTGCCCAGCCGAATCGAAGGTGTTGGTAAAGCTTATTCCGCCGGGTGCGGTCCCGCCCGTTGGCTTGCCCGCCCCGTCCCAGGCAAAAGTCCACGTATGCCCCAGCCAGTCGCTTACTCCAACCAACCGACCATCGGTATCGTAGGTCCGCGTAAGGCTCTTGCCCGGCGCATAGACCACGTTCGTGACCAGTCCGCCCAGGTCCCGCCGCCATTGATTGGCAAAGCTGACGCCTCCAACCGTCGTGGTCGCCGCCGTCAGCCGGTCCAACGAGTCATAGCCGAAGCGTTCCTGAGCGACAGCGTTCGAGGCCAAAACCAAATTGTGAACTGCATCGTAAGCGAACTGCGCGGTGTCCGACGCACCCTCGGGACTGTGCGCCACCCGCCGAACCAGCCGATCGCACACGTCGTACACGCTGGTCGCGGTGTTGCCCGCGCCGTCCACGCGCCATGTCTCGTGGCCCACGCCGTCATACACGACCCGAAACACCGCTTCGCCCAGCGCGTTGGTTGCGGCGGTCACCCGACCAAGGGCATCCACCGCCAGGGTATAGACATGCCCCTCGGCGTTGGTGTGGGCCGTCAGCCGCCCCAGGGCATCGTACCCAAAGCGATCCGTCGCGCCCGACGGGCGGGCCGTCGCCGTCTTCCGTCCCCCGCTGTCATAGGCGGTTGTCCATGTTTTGCCGAGCGGATCGATGGATGCAATCGGACGATCCAGCAAGTCATGGTCGGTCCACCATTCCCGATCCAAAGCGTTTTGCGCGAGTATGGGCCTATAGAGCCAATCGTACCAAACACCTCTCCACACGCCCGCGCCGTTCATCGTCTCGGTCAACAGGCCCAGCGGATTATAAGCGAACGCCTCCGTGCCGGCCGCCGTGGCGCGGGCCAGCACCCGGCCCTCGGCATCACGCGTAAAATCGACGGAAGCCCCGCGCGGGTCCGTGACCCGCGCCAGCCGGTCCGCGGCGTCATATTCGTTGGTAAGCAGACCGCCATCCGGAAGGCGAACAGAGGCCAGGTTGCCCGACGCGGTCCAGCGATTGCTCGTCACGCGGCCCAGCGCGTCCTGAACGCTCAGCAGCCGCCCCGCGCCGGTGTAGGCGCGGGTCTCGACACGGTTGTCGGGATCCTGGACCGTCAGAACCTGTCCCCGATTGTTGTAGGTGTAGCAGGTTAGCCTTCCGTTTGCGTTGGTGCTTCGCAACAGGAAACCGGCGGGTGACCAGCCATACCTTTCCACGACAGACGTTGAGAGACCCGTGCCGGTGACGGTACGGGCCCCCAGGAACCGGTTCGTGGGCGTGTACGCGTGGGCCGCGCGGCGCAATAAAACGCCGGAAGCGTCTCGCGCAGTCTCGTGCTGAAGCATCCCGTGCGTCGTCCACGCGTTGCTAACACTGGTACCATCGGGAAACACGGTCAGCAGGAGGCGATCCTGCGCGTCATACGCAAAGCGCGTGGTCTCGCCCATCGCGTTGGTCGCGGCAATGAGCCGGTTCGCCGCATCATACAGGAAAACATTGGTGCGCATGCCCGCTTCGATCGAGCGGATCAGGTTGTCGTTGCGGTCATAGTCGTAAAAATCGATCCGTTCAAGCGCATCCATGCGGGCGACAACGTGCCCGTGCCCGTCATAGGCGTAATCCGTCATCGCACCGTCCCTCTCGGTCCGCCGCCGCACACGCCCGTCGTCCGTATAGCTCTGCGTGAGCCGTTGCCCGAACGGGTCTTCGTCCCACGCCTCGACCGAGGCGGCATAGCCGAACTTCCATGGCTGCCCGGCGGCCGAAGTTTGGTTCGTCACCTGTCCGAAGACATTGTAGACGTTGCTGATGGAGACGAGATTGCCGGGATCGGTCTGGGTCAGCAGGGCAAACGTGTTCGTGTCGTAGGCCGCTTTCCACTTCTGGTCTTCCGGATCGGTCACGCGCGTGAGACAGCCGTTGGTGTTATAGGTATATTCCACCGACCGGCCCGTGTTGTCCGAGAATGAGGCGATGTGTTCACCGTTCCAGGCGATGTCGAATGCGGCGCCGAATTCGTTAGCCACGCGGACTAGTTTTCCGTTTGTGTAGCTCAACGTCGTGTCATTGCCGGAGCGGTCGGTCACGGAGGCAAGTTTTCCGCTCGCGTTGAAGGCGTAGACATTGCCGTGCCGCTCGGTCAGATAAAAGAGCCCGTTTGAGCGGGTCAGCGTGTCGGTGACGCCCGGCCATGGCGAATATCCGCCGTCGGGCCGCCGCTGGAACGAAAGCGACCGCGCGCCGAGGTTGACGGATGCCGTCGCGCCCACGAGTTGCCGGGTCCACCACTGGACCGTCAGCGCCGCGATCGTCCAGCGCCGTGCGTTCTCCCCGGCGGAAACCGTTGCCTGCTTGGCCAGCATATCGTCCACAACCGTCATGGCCACGACGGTTGGAATGGCCGCTTCGAGCGAGCCGCGACCGAAGACGGCATCCGGATCGGCCGTCTCGACGACGGAAGCGTCAAAGCCGTGGGACCAGCCGCGCCCGAGCGCGCCGTCGTCATAACGGCCCCGTGAGTCATATCGGCGCGTCCAGGCGAGCGGCCGTCCGCCGCCCACCGTCAGATCGGTCCGGCTGTCGAGGTACGCGCCGGCGGGCATGGCCACGGGATCGGCCTGCACGCTCTCCCGCACACCGCCGTTGCCGTAGTAGGTCGTGGGCTGTGTCTGCGTCGTGTAGGCCACCTCGTCGACCACGTTATCCACGGTTCCGAACCCGCCGTTCATGCCGCCCCCAATGGTCATGCCGGTGATATAGATGCCGTTGGTGGACGGCCCGTGCTCGATGTAGCCGCATCCGGTCCAGGCGTTCAGGGTCAGGGAGCCGCTATACGGCAGAAGCAAAACTCGCCCGGCGTTGACGGCGGTCTGGAACGCGTCCACCTGCGCCGTGGTGTAGCCATAGAGTTGGCCACTCACGGTTGAGGCGAAATTCGACGCGTTGGCGAAGAAGATGGGATAACCCGAGAGGCTGGCCAGCTCCAACAGCTTGACCGTCGAGACGGACGGCTTGTTCGTGCCGTTGAGCTGATCGAGCACGGCATGTTCGAGCGCGCTGTTGAACAACATTCCCCCATCGAAGACGGCGGGATCGGAAGTGGAATAACTGAAGCTGTTCTTCATGTCCACATACGGCGCTTTGGCCTGACCGGCCACGCCGAGGGTGTAAAAGGAACGATGGTCGCCGCCGTTCACACGGTTGCGCATTTTCATGGCCAGCGCGGTCTGGGAAAGCCATTGGTGCCCGGCCACCTGCAAAGCGCGGGCGATCATCCGACTGTTGGAGCTGGACACTCCGGCCGCTCGAAGCTTCGCGAGTTCCTCGGTCGCCCAAGTCCGCATCCCGCCGCGGGCGTCTCCGCCGAACCCCACGGGAATGGCATAGACGTTCGAGACCCCGCGTGTCAGCGCGTAGTCCGCCGTCATGGGGGCGGGGACGCAGGCGACTTTCAGGCGCAGGGTCATGGGCGCCGATGCCGAGGCGACAGAAGAGGTCAGGACGGTGTCGTCGAGATGCAGTACGGGCTTGGGATAGGCGTAGCCGGCAACCGCCGTGAAGGAAAGCCACAGCCCGCGCGCGCCCAGCTCGTCGAGATACAACTGTTGCGTCATGTTCGTCCCATGCTTAATCGTCAGCGAGGCTCGGAAGGCGTTCCGGGTTGCCTCGGTGAACGCCAGAAAGTCAAACGGATAGAACGAGATCGTGTAGCCGTGAAAATGATCGGCGTCCGTCCACGGCGCAATCCGGCTCTCGCCCAGATAATCGGCGACGGAGGCGTTGGCGTTTGTCCAGGCGCCGCGCAGGCTCGCGGTCAGCGCATTCAATTTCGTTTCGAGGCCGGAGACGGAGAGATTGCTCACGCTTTGCGCGTTCACCAGGCCGCCGGCCGCGGCGATCGTGTCCGCGCGGCCGTATCCCATGTCCGAGGGAATGGGGCGACCTGAAGCGCGAACGGTCGGCTTGAAGGAGGGATCGAGAGCGAGGGTTTCGCCGTCGATCGTCAGTTCGACCCAAAAGTGATCGGTGACGATGCATGGCACGCCGCCCGCCTGCGCCTCGGACGCGGGACGACCGGAACTGGTCAGGGTCCTTCTGACCTTGTCGCTCACCGTCGCCACAGTTCCAGTAACGGGAACATCCAACCAGGCGGCCGCGTTGTTCGGGTATAGCCCTTGTTGATTATAAAGCGGAGCATAAAATCCGGAGTAATAATTGGTGCCGTCGAAATCATACGGCTCGTAAATCACCGTTGCCTCCCAACCCGAGGCGCGCAACAGGGCAAGGAGCAGAAACGCCTGGTCGGCGTCGTTGCCTTCCCGGTCCAGCAGGGTCCGTTCGGGTCCGCGCATAATTCCGGCGTATGGGGCGTAATCAATGTTGTCCCGGACGAACCGGCAGCACTTCTCCCAGTCGTAATCCAAACCTCGGGCCAATTCCTTGATCCGTGCGAAGTCGGTGGCGGGCATGGTAGAGGACAATCCCAGGTCGATGTCCTCGACCGGAAACCCGAGGGGCGGCGTAAGACCCATCGTGAAAAAACCCGCCTCCTCCCGCGGCTCGAGGGACGGAAGCCCGATCGGCGCATTCGTCCCGGACGGAAGGGCATCCGGTCCACGTGTGAACCAACCGCCCGGATATTCCTCTACTTCCTCCTGCGCGAAAAGGGGGGTTGAGGCAATTGCAAGAGCGCCCAACATCAAAAGGAGCTTATTCACGGCGCGCTCCTTTCCCGAAGGGAGGCCGGATTGCCGGCGGGGGTGGCTGAGGCGTTTGCGGCGCCGCCCGCTGAACCCGCGTAAACACCAGCGACTCGTCCATCATCGTCATAATAGTAGCGGACGGTGGCTCCCGCTCCAGGGGTGTACTCGGCGGGATTGGTTCCCGCCAAAAGCTCCTCGTCATCATCGAAACCATCCGCGTCGGTGTCGCGCAGGAGGGGGTCCAGTCCGTATTGGTAGATCTTCCGCCAGTCGGAGAGTCCGCCGCCGCTGGAGTCCCACAGGAAGGGACTGGTGCCGAAGTGCAGGGTCTCCATGCCGTCGGGAATGACGTCGCCGTCGCTGTCCATGTCGCCGCGGGCGGCGTGGAGGAAAAAGGTGGGGGGCGCGGCCGGCACGGCAACAGGCGTAAAAGGCGCTACAGCCTGAACGGTCCCCGCGTAACGCCAGAGCGGGTTGCCGCTCAGGCTTGTTTTGGAGAAAATATCCACACGCAGGTCGCCGGGCGTGTATAGGTCGAATGCAAAGAATCCGGGCGGCGAATCAATCGCGACCCGCGCAAAAGCCACGCAGTTCGTGTCGGCGGGCAGAACTGGGCCGGCCAGTTCCGGCGGCAGACCGTTGGTGGCTGCCAACGCGAGATTGGCGAGATATTCGGCGCAGCGATCGGCGGGTATGAGCGTCATGTTCAGTTCGATCCGTTCGCGGGTTCGCTCGCGATACCAGCGGGCCAGATCGTCACCCGCAAGCCATTCTGGCGGCTCGCCATAGACCGTGCGCGCCCAGGCTGCCGGATCATAGGCCGGCACGGCGTTGGTGTGAATGGAAATACCGGCGGCTAATGTCCGCCAGATGCGGGCCGCATCCTGCGTCTCGATCACGCGCAGGGTCCAGGCGGGCACTCCGGCGAGAGTTTGAGGCGGGGTGTTGGTCAGTTCGGGAAAAGCGGCGGAATCAAAGGAACAGAATGACAAGGAAGCGCCGAACCGTGCCGTTTCGTCGGGCGGAAATACAAGGGCCGTCTCGGCGAGTGCCTCGTAGCGCGACTCCACAAATGTATCAAAGGCCGCCCAGTCGGAAAGATGCGTTTCGGCCGGCGCGCGGGTGACCGCGAGGAGGCACGCCAGGCACGCCGCCATGCGCGTGCCACGACACCCGGAAACACTTCGACGTCTCCTAATTATTCCCCCACCCATTATGTCCCCTCTTTTCATTCGAGTGCCCCTCGCATTGCACCGCGCCAAAAAAGAGGCGCGGACATCCGTCCACGCTCTTTGGAGGGACCGCGAAGCCCCTGGAGGAACATGACCAGAAGCCGCGCCCGAGGAACGCGCTTCCGCCAGTCCGTTCCTCCAATTGAAAATTCGCGGTTTTCCAAAAGAACGATACCTGCGATAACGCAAAATTTTGTTTCGACCCTTATAACGCATCCTCAGCCAAACGCGCAAACCATTTTTCAAATCTGACGATTTGACTTTTTGTGCAAAAAACCTACAACCAGCCTTTGCGGCGGAAATAGACCACCATGACGCCGGCAAGGCCCGTCATGACGGCCAGCAGCCAGTAATAGCCGTGCTCCGTCTGCAACTCCGGCATGCGACTGAAGTTCATGCCATAAATCGACGCCAGGAACGTGATCGGAATGAAGATGGTCGAAATGACCGTCAGCACCTTCATCACCTCGTTCATCCGGTTGCTCACGCTGGAGAGATACACGTCCAGCATGCCGCTGATCACATCCCGCAGCGATTCCACCGTTTCGATCACCCGCACGGTATGATCGTAGAGATCGCGCAAGTACAACCGAATCCCGGGGCTCACCAGCGGCAAATCCCCCCGCTCCAGCGTGCCGATCACCTCGCGCAACGGCCACACCGATTTGCGCAGTTGCAGCAACTCCTTTTTCAAACCGTGCAACCGCTGCAGCAGCCCGGGATCGGGATTCGACACCAGGTCGTCTTCCATCGCGTCAGCCGCATCGCCATACTGCTCGAGTATCACGAAATACTGGTCGACCAGGCAATCCATGAGCGCATAGGCCAGGTAGTCCGCCCCCTGGCTCCGAGCCAGCCCCTTGCCCCCCCGAATGCGCGCGCGGACCGGATCGAAGACATCCCCGGGCGTCTCCTGGAACGTCAGCAGGAATCCCGGCCCCAGCACCAGGCTGACCTGCTCGGATTCGACCCCCTGAGCCCGCGCCGACAGCATCCGCACCACAATGTAGAGATAACCCTCGTAGACATCGAGCTTCGGCCGCTGCCGGGTATGCATGATGTCTTCGAGCACAAGGGAATGCAGGCCGAACAGATCCCCCAGGCGTCGCACCACGCCCGGATCTCCCACGCCGCCGACGTTTATCCAGACCACGGGATGCGCGGCGCGCGCCTCGCGGATCTGCGCGTCGGTCGGATCGGCCATTTCCTTCATGCCGTCCGGCCCGTAAACGACCAGGCTCACCGGCGGCCGGGCGGCCGCGGGGGCCGCGGGGGCATCGCCGACATACACCAGGCTGCCGGGCGGAAGCCCCGCCTTGTCCTTCGCGCCATCATGCGGTCGTCTCATCTTCGGATGCCTCGTTTATTCGCGAGCTCGCGGCCTTGAAAAATAGTGTCACACGCGGGAATGAGGGACAAGAGAATTGTCAGGGCAAACGCATCTAAATTCACGCCGAAACGCCGCACCCGCCCAACCGACAAATACAACCGCGAAGAAAAAAGCGCCAATACTCTGAGATGCGCCCCCGGAAAACGGGCGCATTGCAGAACTGCTGGTGTTTTATAAAGGGCGCCATGACTTGCGGCATGGTTGAATGTCTGGTGGTTGGATGGGTGGGTGCGGCGTTCCGGCCGTAATCTGGCGGGCGCTTTTCCGCGCTGAGGGGCTCAGGCTGGAGGCGCCGGGACCATTATTCCACGTCACCTCGCCTTCGCCCCCATGGTCTTTTCTTTTACCGGTTGAATAAGGCCATTTTTACAGGCGGAACACTTTTTTATAGACAATTTCCTCCGAATTTGCTTTTCTATATTGGATGAAAAGAAAAGACAAACAGACAGAGAGGCGCTTGGAGCCCGGATCTCTGAGCGGCAAACCGGTGGAAATTGTTGTGGTTGGAGCCCCCGGGA
>JAWOJA010000095.1:0-37282 GCA_046484345.1 Kiritimatiellia bacterium | reverse complement strand
AAAACTAGAGAGCCAACGCCATTGGTAATGGGGGGAAAGAGTAGAAACGCATTAGTGGAGGTGTTTGGAAAGCGGAGCGTATACGGGAAGGACCTAGAAAAAGATGGCACCGAACTGGAGGAAACGTTGCAACCATTGCCTATGGACCATTGTCCGTTTGTGGTCGATCCAACAGTCCACGTGTCAAAGTGCTGCGTCAGCTCATCGGCAACGGTTGTCAAAGGCCCGGTGAGGCCCAGCAGGTGCAGCAAGGTTATCGCAATTGAAGCGAGGCGTTTATTCATAAGGTTCCCTCCTACTTTCCACCTTTAGAATACGCCATTTTCAGCTTTTTCACAATATAATTTACACCCCCCTCCACGGATTTGTCGTTGCTCCGCCCGTGAAAAACACTAGACTGCCGCCATGACACCGAGTACCGATACCCGAATGGGCGTCGCCCCCAAAGCCCCGAGGGATGAAATCCGCATCACCATCCTCGCGGGAGTGGCCATTATTGGCATCGGGGCCCTGGCCGCCATTAACCTGTTTGTGCTCAACAACATCTACTGGCGGTCGGTTCGGGCCAGTGCGGCCCAGGAGGTGGCGCGCATCGGCGGCCGGTTGGCGATGCGCATATCCGAACTGCCGGTTGTGGGCCGTCCGAATCCGGAGGAAAAGGAGTGGCGCGAGTTTACGCGCGTCGTCCGGAGTTTCGACAAATTCGTGCCCTCGTTGGCCTATGTTTCCGTGCAGGAGGATGATGTGATTCTTTTCCAGGAATCCCCGGGAACGATCGGCGTCCGCCTGCCGCCGGCGCCCCACGTCCTCCTCAATTCCGAACCCCGAATCGCCCGCCGGCTCGTCATGCTGGAGGGGGAGCCCGTGCCGGTCATGACCTTCAGTTCGGATGTCGCCACGGCGGACGGCCGCAAGCGCACGGTGGAGGTCGCCATCCGGCGCGATGCGATTGAAGAGGAAGAGTCCGGGTCACGGGTGGCCCTTTTCCACATGTTCCGGATGTCCCTGACCACCATAGCCGTGGGCTTCATCGCCTCTGTGGGGTTGGTGGGGGGGCTCATTCGGCGGGAGGAGCACCGAAACCGGCAGCGCCGCCAGCAGGAAAACCTGGCCTTTGCCGGAGCCCTGGCCACGGGCATCATCCATGACTTTCGCAATCCCATGTCCGCGCTCCGGCTGGATCTCCAGATGTTGGACAAGGAGGTCGGCAAAGGCCGGGATGTCCGCTACGACCGGGTCGGCGTATTGTCGGCCCGGGCGCGGGGCACGCTGGACCGTCTGGACGACATTCTCAAGGAGTTTCAGCATCTGGCTCGTCCCGAACAGGAATATTTCACTCCGGTGGAACTGGGTGCCTGCATTCGGGATTGTGTCAACCTGCTGGCGTCGCGGTTTAATCGCGCCGGGGTGCTGATGAAAATGGAACTGACCGCGGAGCCCCTTCTGGTGCTGGCTTCCGAGACGGGGATGAAGCGCGCGCTCCTGAATATTCTGATCAATGCGGAGCAGGCCTCGCCTCGCGGGGGGACGGTCGGCATCAAAACCTCCATTTTCCGGGGGCAGGCCCATGTCGAAGTGACCGACCAAGGGCCCGGCATACCCGAGCCGAAGCGGAAGAAAGTCTTTGAACTGTTCGTTTCCTCCAAACCCGGCGGCTTTGGCCTCGGACTGCCCCTGGCCCGTACGGCCATTCAATCCTTCGGCGGATCGATCGACATCAAGGACGCGCCCGGTGGCGGGGCTGTATTTGCGATCGGGCTTCCCTTTTTTGTCCCTAAAAATGAAAACAGCCAGACGCCCCCCAGGAAAAGCCGACCATGGAAACCGTGAGTGCCGCGAAAATTCTGCTGATTGAGGACGATCCCGACGGCCGCCGTTCCGTTACGGAGGCGCTTGAAGTGGCCGGCTGGAGCGTGGTCGCGGCCGGGGATGGAGCGACTGCCGTGGCGCTGTTGCAAAAGGAGGAGTTTGACGCCGTCCTGTCCGATCTTGTGCTGCCCGACACCAACGGGCTTGAAATTCTCGAAAAGGCGCGCAAGTTGCATCCCCAGTTGCCGTTCCTGCTTATGACCGCCTACGGCAGCGTGGAGACGGCCATCCGGGCCATGAAGTCGGGGGCCTATGATTATCTCGTTAAGCCCCTGGATCTGGATGACCTGCACACCAAGATGCGCCGGGCTTTGGAGACCCACGCCCTGCGCCGGGAAGTGGGCGCCCTGCAGGAGGTGCTGTCCGACCGGTTTTCCCTGCGGCAAATGGTTTCGGAATCCAGCGCCATGCAGCGGGTGATCCGCCAAATCAAGTCGGTGGCGGACACCAATGTCACGGTTTTGATTCTGGGCGAAAGCGGCACCGGCAAGGAATTGGTGGCCCGGGGCCTGCACGGGGAAAGCCGTCGCGCCCGGGGGCCTTTTGTTGCGGTCAACTGTGGCGCCTTCACGGAGACGCTGCTCGAGTCCGCCTTGTTCGGCCATGAGAAGGGGTCCTTCACGGGCGCCGTGGCGCGCCGCCAGGGCGCTTTCGAACGCGCCGGCAGCGGAACGCTGTTCCTCGATGAGATTGCCATTGCCCCGAAATCCGTCCAGATGCGCCTTCTGCGCGCCATTGAGGAAAAAGAAATTCTCCGGGTTGGCGGCGAGGAACCCGTTAAGGTCGACACCCGGATCCTGGCCGCGTCCAATCGCGAAATGGATGTCCTGGTGGAGGAGGGGGCATTCCTTCCCGACCTTCTCTTCCGCCTCCAGGTCGTGACCATTCGTGTGCCGCCACTTCGTGAACGCAAAGAGGATATCCGTCCCCTGGTGGATCGCTTTGTGGCCTTGGCCAGCGAGGAGCACGGCCGGATCATTGATCATGTTGAACCGGATTTTTACGAGGCCATGGAGCGGCATTCCTGGCCGGGAAATGTGCGCGAACTGCGCAACGTGGTGGAGTCCTCGGTCATCCAGGCCGATGACCGCATTCTCAATGCCCAGGATGTGGCCCTGGCATTGGATGTGAAGACGCGCAAAGAGCCCGTTGCGACACTGCTAATTCCCAGTGGGATGTCCCTTTCCAGCCTGGAAAAAGAGGTTCTGTTGCAAGCCTTGACCCGCAACAAGGGGAATCGCTTTTTGACCGCCCAGGAATTAGGCATTTCCATTCGGACCATTCAACGAAAAATCAAAGACTACAATCTCCCCTTTTGAGTCATAATGTCTCAATGAGACAGTGTATGCCTTGGCATAATTTTGGCCCAATCGGCTAGATTAAGCCGTTTTGATGGGTCGTTTCGTTGGCACGGGCCGTGCTGTAGCTTAGCAGGGAAACCAGGAGGCTTTTTCATGGATACGACTCGATTAACTCAAAAGGCACAGGAAGCGCTGCAGGAAGCTCAGAAAACGGCGTTGCGTTTATCGAATCAGGAAGTGGATGGGGAGCATCTTCTTTTGGCGTTGATTCAGCAGGAGAATGGTTTGGCTCCCCGTTTGCTTGAACGACTTGGCGTTGCTCTTCCCCCCTTTACGGCCCGCCTTGAAGAGGCGTTGGAGCGCCGCCCGAAGATCGGCGGCGGATCCACGGAAGCGGGCCGGATCTATGTCACGCAAAGGTTGAACGCGTTGCTGGTGCAGGCGGAGGATGAAGCCAAGCGGCTCAAGGATGATTTTGTTTCGGTGGAGCATCTTCTGCTGGCTTTTGCGGAGGAGGGCAAGAAAACGGAAGCCGGAAAAATCTTCGCCCAATTCGGGATTGAGCGGGACCGGCTTTTGAAGGAACTGCTGGCCGTGCGGGGTAATCAGCGTGTTACGACGGACAACCCCGAGGCGCAGTATGAAGCGCTGAAGAAATACGGCGTGGATCTGGTCGATATGGCCCGGCAGGGGCGCATGGATCCGGTTATCGGCCGCGACGAGGAGATTCGCGCCGTGATCCGTATTTTGTCACGGAAAACGAAAAACAATCCCGTTTTGATCGGCGAGCCCGGCGTTGGCAAGACGGCCATTGTGGAGGGGTTGGCGCAGCGGATCCTGCGGGGCGACGTTCCGGAGGGCTTGAAGGATCGCATTATTTTCGCGCTGGACATGACCGCGCTGATGGCCGGGGCGAAATATCGCGGTGATTTCGAAGAGCGTTTGAAAGCGGTTTTGAATGAGGTGAAGGCCTCCGAAGGCCGCATTTTGCTGTTCATCGACGAACTCCACACGATAGTGGGCGCGGGAAAGACGGAAGGCTCATCGGACGCCGGCAACATGCTCAAGCCGATGCTGGCGCGGGGCGAATTGCATTGTATTGGCGCCACGACGTTGGACGAGTACCGCAAGAACATGGAGAAGGATGCCGCCCTGGAGCGGCGGTTCCAGCCGGTCCAGGTCGATGCGCCCTCGGTGGAGGACACCCTTTCCATCCTTCGGGGGTTGAAGGAACGTTTTGAGGTTCACCACGGCGTGCGCATTCGGGATGCGGCCCTGGTTTCGGCCGCGGTGCTGTCGGACCGGTATATCAGCGACCGGTTTCTTCCGGACAAGGCGATTGATCTGATGGATGAAGCCTGCGCCTCGATCCGCACGGAAATCGATTCGATGCCGGCGGAATTGGATGCCATTACCCGCCGAATTATGCGCCTGGAGATCGAGGAAACGGCCTTGAAGAAAGAGTTGGATTCCGCCTCCCGGGAGCGTCTGGACGTGCTGCGCAAGGAACTGGCCAACCAGAAGGACGAGGCCTCCGCCATGCGCGCCCAATGGGATAAGGAGAAAAAAGCGATCGGTGACGTTCAGCAACTGCGGGGCACCCTGGAGCAGAAACGGCGCGAAGAGGCGGATGCTGCCCGGCGGTACGACCTCGAAAAGGCGGCCCAGTTGCGGCATGGCGAAATTCCGGAGTTGGAGCGCAAAATCGCTGCCCTCGCGGAGGAAGCCGCCAAGGCTGGCGAAAGCGGCCTGTTGCGGGAAGAGGTCACCGAGGAGGAGATTGCCCAGGTGGTTTCCCGTTGGACAGGCATTCCTCTGACCCGCTTGCTTCAGGGCGAACGTGAAAAACTGCTTCACCTGGATACCGTGCTGCATGCCCGCGTGGTGGGGCAGGATGAGGCGGTCCAGGCTGTCGCCGATGCGGTTTTGCGTTCCCGGGCCGGCATCCAAAATCCACGCCGCCCCGTGGGCGCCTTCCTGTTTCTGGGACCCACCGGGGTTGGGAAAACCGAATTGGCGAAAACATTGGCGGCGGCCCTTTTCGACAAGGAAGAGAACCTGGTCCGGCTGGATATGAGCGAATACATGGAAAAGCACACCGTCTCCCGGCTTGTGGGGGCACCTCCCGGCTACATTGGGTATGAAGAAGGCGGGCAGTTGACCGAATCGGTGCGGCGGAAGCCTTATAGTGTGGTGCTGCTGGATGAAATCGAAAAAGCACACGCCGATGTGTTCAACGTGCTGCTCCAAGTGCTGGATGACGGGCGCCTCACGGATTCCCATGGGCGGACCGTCAACTTCAAGAACACCATCGTGGTCATGACCAGCAACATCGGCTCGTCCCTGCTGGTCGAGGGGTTAACCAAAATGGGCGATATATCCGAAGGCGTGCGCCGGCGGGTCATGGAGGCCCTGCAACAGCAATTCCGGCCGGAATTTCTCAACCGCCTCGATGAGGTTGTCCTCTTCAAGCCGCTCACCCAGGCGGAAATGGGGAAAATCGTGGACCTGCAACTGGAGGAGTTGCGCAAGCGGCTGGCCGGCCAGCGGATTGAGCTGGAGGTCAGCGACGCGGCCCGGCAGGCCTTGGCCCGGGCGGCTTACGATCCGGTTTACGGTGCCCGTCCCTTGAAGCGGTATCTTCAGAAACAGGTGGAGACGCCGTCCGCCCGGCTGATGGTGGCGGGCCGCGTGGCGGACGGCGGCACGATCCGGGTCGGCGTGAAAGACGGCGCCGTGGTGGTCTCCTGACCGGCCGGCAAACGTCAATTGAATTGGCCTGCCGTTTCGATTAGAATGACACGCATGGAGATTGCCGACACCGTCAGGGCCAAGCTGGCCGAGCTTCCGGAAGTCCCCGGCGTCTATCTGATGCGGGATCTTCAGGGGCGGATCATTTATGTGGGCAAGGCGCTCAACCTCAAGGAGCGGGTGACCTCCTATTTTCGGGATTACTCCTTCGAGACCACCACGCCGCTGCGGCGCGATCTGGTGAGAACGGTGACGGACATTGAATGGTACAGGGCGCGGAGCGAGGCCGAGGCGTTGCTGCTGGAAAGCAAGCTGATCAAGGATTTCAAGCCGCGTTTCAACATCGCCCTGCGTGACGACAAGCGTTACATGATGATCCGGATTCACCTGGAACATCCTTTTCCACGTTTCGAAATCTGCCGGTTCCGCCGCCAGGACGGTTATGCCTATTTTGGTCCCTACGTTTCGGCGACCTCCGCCCGGGAAGCCGTTGATTTTGCTGAGCGCCGTTTCGGCATCCGCGTTTGTCTGCCGCTGCGTCCCGGAGCGGTTGATTTCAAACATTGCCTTTCAGAGGTGATCCGCCGGTGTTCGGCGCCCTGCGTGGGGCGCATTTCGCAGGCCGACTATCATGCGCGGGTTTCCCGGGCCTGCGCGTTCCTCCGGGGTGAAAGTCCGGAGCTGATCGAGGAGGTGCGCGCTTCGATGATCGAAGCCGCGCTGGCCTGCGATTACGAGCGGGCGGCCAGCCTGCGCGACACCCTGGCGCATCTGGAGACGGCCATCCGCCAGCGCCGCCTGTTGACGGGGGATCCGGGGATCCGGGCCAAGGATGCGCATGAAGGGGTCGATGTGCTGCAAACGGTTTTGCATCTTGCCCGGCGGCCCAATCTGATCGAGTGCATCGATATTTCCACCATTTCCGGCTCGCATTCCGTTGCCAGCCTGGTGGCCGCCGTGGATGGGGTCCCTCAGAAGAATCGCTATCGCCGTTACCGCATCCGCACCGTCGAGGGGATGAACGACCCGGCGATGATGAAGGAGGTTGTTTCACGGCATCTGAAGGACATTCGGGAAGGGTCCCGGGAGATGCCCGATTTGCTTCTGTTGGACGGCGGGCAGACACAGTTGGCGGCGGCCCGCGAAGCGCTCGCAGAAGCCGGCATGCCGCATCTGCCGACGGCCGCGCTGGCGAAGCGTTTCGAGGAAATTCATGTGGAGGTCCGCGAGCCGCCCCTCCGCCTGCCGCCGCAGTCCCCGGCGCTGAATGTGCTGCGGAGCCTGCGGGACGAGGCGCATCGGTTCGCCATTGCCTATAACAGGATGTTGCGCGCCCGCCGGATCCGGGAATCGGTTCTGGATGACATTCCCGGGATCGGGCCCTCCAAGAAAAAAGCGCTCCTATCCGTTTTCGGCTCGACGCGCCGCCTTTCGGCGGCATCGGAAGAGGAAATCGCAATTGTACCTGGAATAGGGTCATCCCTGGCCCGGTCGATCAAGGACTGGCTCTGCCCGAGTGGTTTGGGGGAAGCGGGAGCGGAACCTCAGGAGGCCGCAGGGGACGAACTCAGCAGCGAATCGAAGTAGGCGATGGTCCGGCGCAACCCCTCTTCGAGCTGAATGGTCGGCTTCCAGCCGAGCACCTTCTCCGCCGTTGAAATGTCGGGTTTTCGTTGCCGGGGATCATCCGAGGGCAGGGGCTGGAAGACCAGTGTCGAGGAGGAGCCGGACAGGCGGACCACCTCCTGGGCCAGCTGAATCATCGTAAATTCGCCGGGATTGCCCAGATTGACCGGTCCGGTGAAATCATCCGGCGTTTCCATCAACCGAATCAGGCCGTCGATCAGGTCGGTGACAAAGCAGAAGGAACGCGTCTGGGTGCCGTCGCCGTAAAGGGTGAGGGCTTCCCCCCGGAGTGCCTGGACGATGAAGTTGGACACGACCCGGCCGTCATTCGGATGCATGCGCGGACCGTAGGTGTTGAAGATTCGGGCGACCTTGATTTGCACCTGGTTCTGGCGATAGTAATCGAAAAAGAGGGTTTCGGCGCAGCGTTTCCCCTCGTCGTAGCAGGCGCGCAAGCCGATGGGATTCACGTGGCCCCAGTAATTTTCCGTCTGGGGGTGTACCTGGGGGTCGCCGTAGACTTCGCTGGTGGAGGCCTGGAGAATGCGGGCCTTGACCCGCTTGGCCAGCCCCAGCATGTTGATGGCGCCGTGGACGCTGGTTTTTGTGGTCTGCACGGGATCGAACTGGTAGTGGATCGGGGAGGCGGGGCAGGCGAGATTGTAGATTTCGTCCACCTCCACGAACAGCGGGAAGGTGACATCGTGCCGCAAGACTTCGAAATAGGGGTTTCCGAGCAGATGCCGGATGTTGGCTTTGGATCCGGTGAAGAAGTTGTCGGCGCAAATCACTTCGTGTCTTTTTTCAAGAAGCCGCTCGCAGAGATGGGACCCGAGAAATCCGGCTCCGCCGGTGACGAGAATGCGTTTATGGGTGCTTGGTTTCATGGTTCGAGTTTTGGATCTTTCTTTACGCCTGTTTTTTGCGGGGCTTCGCCGTTTTCTTGGGTTTCCCAACAGTTCTTGCCGTTGCTTTTGGAGCCGGCTTTGCGGCTGTCTTTTTTCCCGTTGGCCGGCCAGCCTGCTTTGCCGCGCCAAGGGTGTGTTCAAAATCGGCCAGCACGTTCATGTAGTTGATGTAGGCATCGTACGGCGTGCCGTAGGGGTTGAAGTATTTGTGCACATCGCCATCCGCAAACCATTTGGTGCACATGTAGTAGAAATGGTCCGAGGTCTGAAGCTGCCGCCAGACCTTGAGCAGGTCGGGGCTTTTGGCGTCGCGCACCTTTTTTTCAAGCCGGTAGACGGATTCGAAGGCGTCCTTCTGCATGTCGTTGCCCAGCCAGGCGGTGAGATCGCGCTCCACATCGGCCCAGGACATGAACTGGGGAATATCCAACTGGGCGACGGGGGAATGGGTTTCGATAACCTCCGAGGGGGTGCGGAACTTGAAATCGGGGTGGGTCAGGATGGCGGCAGGCATGGCCTTCATGAAGGCGAAGATGCCGGTTTCCTCCCACTGGTGTTCCCCGAATGTTTCATAATCCATGAACAGGTTGACCACCTCGCCGGCTCCGTTTGTCTTGTGAATCCACTGGGCGAATTTTTCCGCTGTGAGCGGGAATTCGCTCCATCCGTGATTGGAGAAGCGGAAGGCGATGTCATCCGAGAGCCGGTAGTTCTTCAGCAGGAGCTTCAGTTTGTGGCAGCCCGCCGGCTGGTAGACGAAATTGGGATTGCGCCAGCCGAGAACATGGTCCGCGCCCTCGGCCAGGATGGCCTTGTAGCCCATGTCCTGGATGACGCGGGCCAGGTCGTTGTTGTAGATGAGCTCCGTGTTGCGGAAGACCGTCGGCGCGCGGCCGAAGAGCTTCTCGATCCGCCGGTGTTGGATATCGACCTGTTCCTTGAATTCGCGCGGCGAGAAAAGGAAGGCGAGCGAATGATAGGCCGTTTCGTTCAGAAATTCGACGCAGCCTGTTCGGGCGAGCTTCTTGAAGCTGACCAGAACCTCGGGATCGTATTTTTCAAATTGATCGAGCGCCACGCCCGTGATGGAGAAGCTGATGCGGAAGGCGCCCTTGTGCCGTTCGATCAGCTCGAGGAGCAGTCTATTCATGGGAAGGTAGCACTTGCGGGCCACCTTGTTCAGGATGATCCGGTTCTGTTCATCATCCTCGTAAAAGTGGTTTTCGCCAATGTCGAAAAAGGTGTAGTGGCGCAGCCGGAAGGGCTGATGGACCTGGAAATAAAAACAGACGGACGGCATGTCGGTTATCCTCTCCCCATGGCGGCATGGTACACGTTAACAACGGATTCGGCCGCTTTTTCCCACCGGATGGTTTTGATTTCCTCCCGGCAGTTCTTGACAATTTCGCCCGCCAGACGCGGGTGCATCAGGACGGAAAGAATCTGGCTGGCCATCTCCCGCACATCCCAGAAGTCCACCGAGAGGGCGTTCCGAAGCACCTCGCGGACACCGGACTGACGGGATAGCAGAACGGGCACATCATAGAGCATGGCTTCCAAAGGGGCAATCCCAAAGGGTTCGGAGACGCTGGGCATGACATAGAGGTCGCTGCGGGCATACATCTGCTCCACAACCGGCCCCTTTAAAAAGCCGGTGAAATGAACCCGGCTGCCGATGCGCAGCTGGGCGGCGCGCCGGACCATCCGGGGGAGCATATCGCCGCTGCCGGCCATGACAAACCGGATGCCCGGCATTATTTTCAGTATCAGGCTGGCCGCCTCGATAAAGTAGTCCGGCCCTTTTTGAAACGTCACCCGCCCCATGAAGAGAACCAGTTTTTCGTCCGGAATCGTGTGGGAACGGTAAACGGCGGGGGCCTCCGCGCGCGAGACGGCGTTGTGCACCACATCGATCTTGTCAGGCGAAATGCCGTATTCGGAAATGATAATGCCGCGGGTGTAGTGGCTGACGGCGATGACGCGGTCCGCGGTTTCCATGGCGGCCTTTTCGATGCGAATGACCTCGGGATTGCCGTTGGCGCCGCTCCGGTCATATTCCAGGGAATGCACGTGCACGATCAGGGGCTTGCCGGTCAAGTCGCGGGCCAGGATGCCGGCGGGAAAGGCCATCCAGTCGTGGGCGTGGATCACGTCGAATTGCTCGCGGCCCGCCAGGGCCGCTCCCGCCTGGCTGTAGCGGAGCACTTCGGCCATCAGATTGGCGCCGTAATCGCCCTCGACCTCCAGGAGCGAGGAGGTCTCGTCGGATTCCAGGCTGCCGACCTTTTCGCGGGTTTGCTTGATATATTCCCGTTCCGCATAGGTCTCGGGGGTGGCGTAGGGAAAGAGCGTGGATTCGACCGGTCGAATGGCGAGGCGGCCCTCCCAGATGGCGTGAATGTTTTTTTCAAACTGTTTCCGGGCTTTGCCGGAAACACGGACTTCCGAAGCGGAGAGCAGTTTGACATGATTATTGGCGGGGGGCGATTTCAGGCGCGGCACGACGAACAGGATGTCGACGTTTTGATGGGCAAGGGCCTGAGTCAGGCCGAAACAGGCTGTGCCGAGTCCCCCGCTGATATGCGGAGGAAACTCCCAGCCAAACATGAGGACGCGCATGGTTAAGATCTCCTTGGTAGGGCCGATTCCCAGGCAAGAAACTCTTGCGGAGCGGCCTTTTTCAGCAGGTGCAGCAGGCGGACCAGTTCTCCCACGCTCCACGCCTGGGCAATGCAGCCGTTTGGCTGATGGGGAGGATTGCCGTCAAAAATTTCCGATAGGGAACCCAGGCCTGATTCGAAAAGGTGCCGGGCCAGAAGGGGGGTGATCGTGTCGAGCAACGATTTGGCGGCCCGCGTGCGATCCCGGGAGGTGCGCAGGACCGCTTCGCCGTATGCGCCGAGCAGCCACGGCCACACCGTGCCCTGGT
This sequence comes from Kiritimatiellia bacterium, assembly GCA_046484345.1. GTDB lineage: Bacteria > Verrucomicrobiota > Kiritimatiellia > CAIKKV01 > CAIKKV01 > CAIKKV01. The sequence continues at coordinate 25,898 of JAWOJA010000095.1, read as the reverse complement.
GATACGCTCCGTCCCGTTGGGCCGGCGTTCCCTCGTAGACCCCCGCGTAGGCCGGATTGCGGGGTGAAAGCGTCCTCAGACCAAAGGGCGTCAGCAAGTGGCGGCGGACTGTTTCCAGGACCCCGTGCTGGTGTTCAGCATCCAACACCGCGTGGGGCAGGGAGACGGCGAATAGCTGGTTGGGCCTTATGGAACGGTCGAGCACGCCGTCGAGATAAACGTCCCCGAGGTACTCCTCCTCAGCCACCCAGAAACGTTTGATGAAGGATTCGCGAATTTGGTCGAGCAATTCCGGACAGCGGGCTTCGGGGATTTTGTACGCCTGCGCGATTTCGTCCAGGAAGGCCAGCGCGTTATACCATAGCGCATTAAGCTCCACCGCGCATCCGTGGCGCGGCGTCACGGGAACCCCGTTGACCATGGCATCCATCCAGGTCAATTGGGTGCCGGGAGAACCGGCGTGCAGAAGGCCCTCGGCATCCATGAAAATTCCCTGATCGGTGCCGTTCCGGAATGCCTTGATTATGCGGCGGACGACCGGCAGAAAAGCGGATTTCACCAGATCGTCACGCCCGGTCCATTCGCGCATCTGTTGCACCGCCCAGACATACCAGAGCGAGGCGTCCGCGGAGTTGTAGGCATGCGAATCAGGGCTTGTTCCAAAACAGTTGGGAATCAGGCCGTTTTTTTCCGTTTCCCCAATCCGGACCAGAATCTCCAGTCCCTCTTTTTCACGGTTGGAGCAGAACGTCAGACCCGGCAGCGAAATGAGGGCGTCCCGGCCCCAGGCGTCAAACCAGTGGTAGCCCGCCAGGATCGCGGGCCGGCCGTCGGGTTCGTGAATGAGAAACCGGCCGCCTTCCCGATGCAGATGACCGGAAACCGAGCGGGAAGCCGACAGGCGCGCCGGTTTCCGCCTCTGCGCCTCGGCATCCCAAAGGGCGGATGCATCGTCCGAAAGCTCGTCCAGGGAAGCCGACAGGATGAGAGGCCGGCCGGGTTCGAGAGGAATTTCGAAGACGCCGGGCTGAAACAGGTCCTCCTGGAAGGGGAACCCCCGTTCCTGTTCCATGAAGTACTCCAGATTTCGGTACCAGGCGGGCGAGGCAAAAAAGGAAAACTCGGCGTTTGACTGGATGAAAAGGGGCGGAAGCGCGTTGTAGGGCTGGATTTTAAAACCGTTCCGGGCGGGATAGGTCTTCACCTGCAGATCCACGTTTGCCCGGGTCAGCGCGTGGTGGGGGCGGAAGGCGAGAAGCGGCTTAATGCGCAGAACCAGGGGAACCTGGCTTTTCCCGGCCGTGTAGCGGACCAGTGACACGTGGCGGCCGTTCAGCAGAAGCACTTCACGGGTCAGGGCGACATCTCCAAGACGGTAATGAAATACAGGCCAGGAGTCCCCCTCGACCCGATCAAGGTATTCATGTCCACGGGGATGAAAAAGCCCCGGATACTTATGGCAGGAAAGATCAAAAGCCTGACCGCCCAGTTCAAGGGTTTCCTCATACGAGGAAAGCAGAACATGGCGTCCCGCAGGCGAGCCCAGGTTGGCCACCAGCAGGCCGTGATATCGCCGGGTATGGCAATTGACCACAGAACTGGAGGCGTAATCGCCCAGTCCGTTGGTTTCGAGCCACTCCTTGCGCAGCCCTTCCCGCAGGTTCTGACATTCCGGTTTTTCCACCGTCCACTTCATACACGATCCCCTTTGTTGGGATGTCAAGGCGCAAGCAATTAATTCATTGTTTATCGTAAAGTGAAACGGATTAAGAGGCGAGGAGATTCTTTTAAAACGCTCTTAAAAACGGTATTCTTTTCCCTTAGCGTTGTTGACAACCCCTTTTGGGTTGGCGATAATAACCGCTTGCACACAAGAAGGATACCCGTGTTCCGAACTCTCAAAGTCATGCTCGAAGACGGCAGCGTCCAAACCGCGGACTGCCCCGGGGATCTGGCTATTCACCAGGGGGACTTGTGCGTTCTTCAGCACAGCCGGGTTCTCGAATATGGCCGCGTTCAAAGCATGGAAAGCCAGGAGTCCCAGCGGGCCTCGGAGGGCCAGCCCGTGGCCCTGCGACGGGCCACGCTGCAGGACCAGACGAAAGCCCACGAGAACAGCCTCCACGCGCGCATGGCGCTGACGGCCTGTCAACACAAGGCCGCTGCCCTCAAGCTGCCGCTTAAAATATTGAGCGTGCGTTACAGTTTTGACCGGACGGTTCTGTCGGTGACGTTCACCTCGGACGAAAGGGTGGATTACCGGGAGTTCCTCAAAGAGATATCCGGGGAACTCAAGACCCACATTGAAATGCGGCAGATCGGCGTGCGTGACGCTTCCGGCCGCGTGGGCGGAATGGGCACGTGCGGCCGGCGGCTTTGCTGCTCGTCCTGGCTGAAAAAGTTCGAGGCTGTCGGTGTCAAGATGGCCAAGCAGCAACGGTTGGCCCTCAATCCAACAACGATCAGCGGCATGTGCGGCCGGTTGAAATGTTGCCTGCGCTATGAGCAGGATCTGTATCAGAAATTCTCCCAGTCCATGCCGGGTGACGGCGATGAGGTGCAGATTCCCGAAGGCCGCGGTTTTGTGGTGGATCGCGACATTCCGCGGCAACGGGTCAGAGTGCGGTTGGACGATAACCGCTGTTTCGATTATCCGGCCGCCAAGGTCCAGGTTTTGAGGTCGCGCCGTCACCCTGTGGAAAAGGATTCAGACAAGGACGAAACGTAATGAGCCGGGTTCTGGTCATCAACGGTCCGAATTTAAACCTTCTGGGCATTCGCGAGCCCGGCATCTACGGGTCAGGTACGCTGGCCGACCTGGTCGAAGCCGTGCGCAAGCAAGCGGCGGGACTTGGGGTCGAGTTGGAGGCCGTGCAGGCCAACGGCGAGGGCGAGCTGGTTTCCAGCATCCATTCCGCCTTGGGGCGGTTTGATGGGATTTTGATCAACCCGGGGGCCTACACGCATACCAGTGTGGCGCTGCGCGATGCCATCCAGGGCGTGGCGCTGCCCTGTGTGGAAGTGCACCTGTCAAATGTTCACGCCCGCGAGGATTTTCGCCAGCGCAGTCTCACGGCCCCTGCCTGCATCGGCGTTGTCGCCGGTTTCGGCCCCCGCAGTTACGGCCTGGCGCTCGAAGGACTGGTCGCTTACCTGGCGGCGAGAAAAGGATAAACGCCATGAAGAAATCAACGGCTGCCGTTCAACTGGTGATCGTCGGCTCGATCGGGTTGGACACCATCGCCACGCCGAAATCAAAACGCGCCCGGGTTCTGGGCGGCTCCGTGACCCATGCCTGCGCGGCCGCCTCCTTTTTCGCCAAGACGGGCATGGTCGGCGTGGTGGGCACCGATTTTCCGTCTCCGTTTTTGGAACTTTACCGGCAAATCGGGCTCGATGTGGAAGGTTTACAGCGGGTCAAGGGCCGCACCTTCCGCTGGTCCGGCATTTACGAAGAGGACATGAACAACCGCCGCACGCTGAAAACCGAATTGAACGTGCTGGCGGATTTTGCTCCCCTGCTTCCCGAAGGCTACCGGAAAGCGCCGTTTCTGTTCCTGGCCAATATGCAGCCGGGCCTTCAGTTGCGGGTGCTGGACCAGATGCAGGTGTCCCCCTTTACCGCCGCCGACACCATGGACCTGTGGATCCGGGAATGCCGGGCCGAGGTGCTGGACGTCTTGAAACGGGTGAACATGGTGACGCTGAACGACTCCGAAGCCCGTCAGCTGACCGGGGAGTCCAACCTGATCCGGGCCGCCGCCGGAATCCGGAAAATGGGGCCGCCCTATGTCGTCATCAAAAAAGGCGAGCACGGGGCCATGTTGTTTTCCCGCGACGGCATGTTCCTGTTGCCGGCGTTCCCGGTGGAGAATGTGGTGGATCCGACGGGTGCGGGGGATACCTTCACCGGCGGACTGCTGGGCGCCCTTGCCGGCGGCGGACAGAACGACGACGCGTCCATCCGGCGCGCGCTCATGCACGGGGCGGTGATGGCTTCCTTTTGCGTGGAGTCTTTCGGCCCCGATGGAGTGGCCGGATTGACTTCGGCGGCCATCGGAAAAAGGCTGTTATCCTTTCAAAAAATGCTGGCGACCCGGGGAGACAAGTGATGAGAACAAAAGCATTCACGATGATCGAGCTGATGGTGGTTATTGCGGTGATCGGGATTCTGGCGGGCTTGTTGATGCCCACGCTGGTTAAGGCGCGCGAAAAGGGCCGCCAGACGCAGTGCAAGAGCAACCTGAAGGAATTGCACACCGCCGTGATGGCCTATACGGCCAATGGTGGCCATTTTCCCCATGCCACGACTTACCAGATATTCGATACCGATAGGCAAGTTTGGAGTGAAATAAATGGCTGGGTGGGCCCGTGCGTCTCCATGCCGCCGGGTTCGAGAGGAAACACCGACATGTGGAATGACGGCAACAGTAACGCTACGACATGTATCACGAACGGCAGCCTTTATTCGTATGTGGCGGACACGCGGATTTACCTGTGTCCCACCTTTGCAATGGAATTCGCCAAACTCAAACCGACAGCGACTGCCGTCCGGAGTTACGTGATGAACTGGAATCTCAGTGGGGCCAGTCTTTTTTCGCTCCGGGATGCCAGCCGCCGGATGCTGTTTACGGAGTTGAATGTGGCGGCAAAGGTCGACGGCAAGGATGTTACAGTCCGCACGGCCGTGGAAACGCAAAATCCGTTTTCGGAGCCGGCGAACAGGAGGTATTACAGCTTTCACACTACGGATGGCGCCCTGATGGTGAACACCACTCCCACGCAGGTCCCGACCGAAGGCGTTGCCGCGTATCACAATGGGAAGGGGAATGCTGTTTTCGCGGACGGCCATATCGAATCGCTGTATTACAGCAATACGGTGGACATCTGTGACGGTAATTGGTAAGCGTTTTTTCTGTCCCGTGTGCGCCGGCGGATTGGTTGGCTTAGTTTTGTTGCGAGTCGGCCGGCCCCCGCCACTGGCCCCGGTCTTTGTCGAAGCGCCAGTCCGGCGACTCCACACGTAGCGGATCGGCCTCCCATCCCGCCGAAATGGCCCGGGTCATTTCTTCCCAGGAAACAAGGCCGCTCAACGAATCGGGCCGGGTCACGTTGAATGATCCCGCCGCCGAGGCATAGCGCAGGGCGCTCTCGGGCGATTGGCCCCGCGCGCAGGCCGAAAGGAAACCGGCGATGGCGCTGTCGCCCGCTCCGGTTGTTCCCGCCACGCGCGGGACATGGAGGCAGGGTTGCCACAGTTCGCGATCCGCCCAATCGGGCGGCAGCCCGAGCCGCTCACGCGCCGAGGCCAGCCGGCTTTCGGACGCGGTCCGCAGGTAAAGCCCCCGGTGGCCGCATTTGATGAGAACCGCCCCCGCGCCCAGCGCCACGGCCCGCCCGGCGGCCGAGGAGACATCCTCCGGCGTAATGACGTCCACCAGATTGCGGGTTCCGGCCTCCCGGCGCCGTTTCAGGAACAACGGCCGGTCCAGCATGTAAAGAAGCTCCTCGATGCTCGGCAAAAACATATCCACCAGGGGCAGGAGTTCCGTCAGTATCCGTTTCCAGTCGGCCAGCCCGGCAGGCGATGCGGGATCGGGAAGAGCCATGTCCAGGGAGGTCACCACGCCCGTTTCACGGGCCCGGCGATAGATCCGGATCAATTCTTCGCCATGGTTCTCGAACATCGATTTCATCAGCGGGGGATAGCCGAAGTGAAACAGACCGGCCTTTTCAAGGCGCGTAAAGTCGATGCAGCAAGCGTCAAACAGGTCATTGGAGCCGGGATGATGGAAAAAGATGCGATCCACGCCAGGCGGGGCCAGCACGATTGTGTAGCTCGTGGTGACGCCGGAGCGGATCTGGATGCCGCCGGCGTCGCCGCCGTGGGTCCGGATGACGTTCAATATCTCGCGGCCGAAGACGTCGTCGCCGACGAGACCCATCAGGACGGTTGGCATGCCAAAACGCACACCGGCCAGGCCCGTATTCGAAACGGTTCCTCCCGTGAAAAAGCGGATCGGCCCCATATCGAAGAGCTTCCCGGGCATGAACCGGTCCAGAAAATCATCCTGTCCGGGCGGAAAGGCGGGAAAGATGTCGAGGCAGATATGTCCGGCAATAACCATTTCTTTCATCGGGTCTCCGTCAGGGTTTTTCAAGCGCGGAAGAGGGGATCCAGGTCGTGACATTTCCAGTTTGGACGCGTTCCCAGTCGCCGGAAATCTCCAGGGTCTCGACCACGATGCCGCCCGTCAGTCGCACGGTCGGCGCGGAGTGGCCGGAGGGGGCCAGGTGGCCTTGGGCAACCGGTTCCGTTACCACGCGTTCCCTGACGGGCGGACCGGCCAACCACCAGGCGGTCCCGGTGCTGGAAAAGGCCAGAATGCCCCAAACGGCCAGCCAGGCCAGCCGTGAAACAGGGAATCGCCGGGTTCGGATCAGGAAGAAGACAACCAGTACCAGGTCCAACAGAATAAGGGCACACCATTCCCGCAAGGCCAGATGGCTCCAAACCGGCAGGGCGGGAGGAAAGGGAATGGCTGTTCGATGAACCAGTTGAGCCAAATGCTCGCGTGCAAGACGGTCACGCGGATTGTTGCGAAGCGCCCGTAGCAGGAACAGAACGGCTTTTCCGTTTTGGCCGGCCCGCCCGCAGGCGGCGCCGAGATTGGCGTTCACTTCCGGTAAACGCAGGCCCAGGACCAGGATTTTGACATAGGCGTCGATGGCTTCCGAAAGGCGGTTTTGAGAATAGGCGTCATTGCCGAAGGCCAAGTACTGGGCGGCTGATTTTCGTAGAGCGGCGTCGGCAATCGGGGTTCGAAGAACGGCATGAATGGGGGGAAGGGGCGTCGGGGCCTTCTCGGGCGCTTGCAGGTTCATGACAATAGCCGAAGGCGCGGCAACGGGCCGGGCGGTGTCTTGCTCCAGCGTGTAGGGACCTGACGTCAAAAGGTCGAACGTTTCGCTTGCGGGGTTGAAGGCGGCAAGTGTCAGGGGCGGAATCGTCAAAGAATCGGGCTTTAGCGGAACGATCACCTGCGTGAATGTGCGAAGGCGGGGGGCGCTCCGCGTTGGTTCGGGCCGGGGCGGATAAACCTTGAATCCGGGGATGGCGTCATACCCAATTTGGGAAATCATGTCGAAGCGTCCGCGGCCGGAGAGTGTGTAGGTCAGGGTTACCAGGTCGCCGGGCACAACCCGGTTCGTCGAGAGGTCGGTTTCCAGTTCGAACGCACCGAGCAGGCCTGTGTACTCGCGCGGCGCTTGTTCGAGAGGAATGGGTTTGACGGTCAACCGGACCGGTTGAACGCCAACGGCGAACGGTGTGCGATGCTGTTGGATAAAAAAAAGGCTTTGCGTTGTCCGGGTCGTGACGCCGCGAATGACGGGCGCCAGCTCATAACTTCCCGGTTTGGGACAGATCGCGTCGCAGCGGTAGTGCATGACCTGGTAGGTCCGGCCATTTTCTTTTTTTTGGACCGCCGGCATTTCTTGGAACGGCTGCAGTTGAATGCCTTCGGGAATACCGCTGATGGACAGGCCGCTATCCAGGTCCTGGCCGGTCGTGAAGACCGCGAGCACGATCGAAAAAGGCTGGCCGGCGTAGACTGATGCGGGCTCCAACTCCAGTCGTGCAAACGGGACTTCCTCCCCGGAGGCGGTCAGGGAGGAAAGCAGGACAATCAAAAGGGCGGCAAGCCCTTCCCATCGACCCATTGTTTGTGGATTCGACATCCCGATGACTTTCAGTAAGCGATCCGAAAAGTGGTCCACCCCGCGCAAGGCCCTTCCTTGCAGTCCAGCTGTTCCACCTGGGAGCCGGGGGGGCCCTCTCTGCACCATGCCAGAAAGGCAGCCAGTTCGTCAACCGGTCCTTCGACTTCAACAGACACGGTGCCATCCGGCTCGTTCTTCACGTAACCGGACAGATTCCGGGTCAAGGCCGCTTCCCGTGTGGCATAGCGGAACCCGACGCCCTGAACGATGCCCCTCACGCGCAAGCTGTAATGTTTCATGGGCATGGCCGTTCGACCTCAGCCTCGTCCCAGTCGTGACGAAGCGCGATGTTCTGAACTTTGGCGATTTGGCGATAGAGCGAGAGGGTCTCCTCGTCAAAGCACGCAAACAGGATCATTTTCAGAGAGGACGGGGTCCGGGCGAAGGCCGCGCAGGTGCGCAAGGCTATCTCGGCCGCCCGCTCTTTTGGAAAGCCATAGACGCCGGTGCTGATGGCCGGAAAAGCGAGACTGCGCATTCCTTCGGCTGAAGCCAATTCGAGCGTTTTCTGGTAGCAGGAGGCCAGTTGTTCCGCTTCGCCCTGCTTTCCTCCATGCCAGACGGGGCCAACCGTGTGAATGATGTGGCGGGCTGGCAGGCGGAAGCCCGGCGTCAGACGGGCTTCACCCGTCGGACACCCCCCTAGTTTGCGGCAAGCTTCCAATAATTCGGGGCCAGCCGCACGATGAATGGCACCGTCCACGCCTCCGCCACCGAGCAGGGATTCATTCGCCGCATTGACGATCGCATCCAATGACAACTTCGTGATGTCGCCCTGCGTGACAAAGAAATCAGTTTGCTGCATGAGGGGGCTCCGGTTGGCTGATTTTCAAGGGGTCTTCCTGGCTTTCCTGGACCAGGGTGACGCCCACGCTGGTCCCCAAAACAAGAGTCGCAAAAAGGGCGGCCGCCATCCACAGTCGGCCTTGTCCTCCGGTCCGTCCAAGTGTGAGTGTCCAGATAATCCAGAAAAGAAAAAAGAAACCACAGGCCGCCCACAGGCGCATCATCAACGGCAAGCCATAATGGACATAGAGGATTGCGCGATTCCAAGATAAATTCGTTTCATTATCCGTCAGGGCGGCCCGGGCCAGATCCATGTTGTGCACAAGGTCGGCGGGCCGGCCGTCGCGACGCTCGGCCCGTAAAAAGAGGGTTAATGCCATTTCAGGTTTTTTGGCTAAAAGCAGGCAGGTGCCCATGTTATAAAAGAGATCCGGGTCCCGTACGTCATCGCCGAGAAGGCGATTATAATGGATTGCAGCTTTTGTAAAGTCGTCCGGTGTGACCGCTTTGAAGGCCAGCGACTGGGCGGCCTCCCACTCGAAATTGTCCTGACCGGAGGCTTCGCAGGTGACCGCCGGAAGCAGCCCTCCGGTCATCACGCCGCCCAGCAGCAAGAGCGTCAGACTAGAAGCCCTGGGACGGGGGGGGGTCGGTTTGTTGGAGTCGAATTTGAAAAGTTTGGCCAGCAACGGGGGAATGCCTTCCAGGCAGTTGTTCAACGGATCGACCTGAGCGTCGGGCGAATACGAGAAGCGGGATAGCCGCGATATCAGGTCTTCGAATTCTTCAATCCATTCGCGGGGTAAGCCCTTTTCCCGGAGCAGCCCTGTCAATTCGAAGGGGGTCAGACCTTCGGTTTTCTGGCCGGTCCAATCGCCGGTAAAATCCCGAAGCAGGACCAGTGTTTCCGTGGCGGTTTTCCGGGTGTCGAGTTCCGGGCGGCCTCGGAGCGCGGCCAGGGTTCGCAGCGAGTTTGAGAGGGCGGTTCGCCGCTTCTGGCGGCGTTTTCTTTCGGACTGTTGTCGCCGCTGCCATTGCACGAGCAATCGGGCGAGGAAGACCAGCGGGCCGGCGGCGGCGAGCGCAAATGGCGCCTGGGGCAGGGATGGCGCGGAGGTGCAATCCCCCTGGCGAAGAGCGGCCGGGGCCTTGGCGAACGAGGCGGTCTCGGCGGCGGATGACTCCTCCTGGCGGGCATCGAGCCAGGGGGCCGCTGTGAGTTCGGCGGAAGGGTTGACTTTAAGTGGAATCGGGGCGGTATGCACGGTCCGATAGGACCGGCTGGGGAAATCGAACCAAGAAAACGGCATGGGCGGGATTTCCTCTGTGCCTGCTTCAAGGGGCCGCAACGTGAAGGTGATGTCGCGGCCGTTTTCGTTTTTATCCAGTTGTAACGTGGATCCATATACCTGAAAGCGCGATGTCAGGTTGCTGATGATCGTTGTTGCGGGCGTTGCGGCATTTCGCCAGCTTACCGGTCCCCGAAGCTGAATCGTCAATTTGAGGGGGTCACCTACCTGGCAAACGGAGGTGTTCAATCGGGCATCCGCCACCAGGTTGGAACCGGTTAGGCCGAAGAAGGAATCCGGCCGGCCTTCTTCAGGAGGCGGGACAACCCGGACCTGCACTTCCGGGGCAACGGCCGCCAACTCCAGGGTCAGGGGTTGGCGGTCCGCGTCGACCCCGGTGATGAGCCGGCCTTTCAGGCGTGCCGGTCCGAACGAGTAGGCCCCGATGTCGCGGCCGGTGAACGTGGAGCCGATGAGATATTCAAAACAGGAAACCCCATCTTCTTCCACGACGCGATTGGGAGGAAGGAAACTGGCCGGCCGGTCGGCGAACGGATCCATGCCGGAAAATAGGCCCCCCATGCCGAACGGACTCCTGGATTCCGTGTACTGGTTGATGGCAATGCCCGGACGGCTGCTTCCCGTCAGCCAGGACTGCAGTTGCTGACGGATGTCGGGCATGTCCAGCCCCTCGATGGGCGCGCCGTCCAGATGGGGCAGGGTCAACTGGGGGGGCGCATCCGGCAAAAAGGGCGGAATATCCGAATAAGGGGGAGGGAGACGCTTGACGATCATTCGCAGGGTGACGGTAAAGGGTTCATCGGGCAGAATCGTCGGCGCGGAAGATTTCAGTTCAATCTTTAGGATGTCCTGGTGAGGGATGGGCAGGACTTCCAGCGGTGGAAAAGCAAGGGTGTAGTCCTGATTCTTGAGCCGAATTCGAATGGGCCCCCCCTTGAACGGGCCGGCCTTAAGCGGCCGCACTTCGTAGGTGAAGCGGATGCCGCTGAAGCCCTCACGGCGAACTTTTCCGTTGATGACGGAAATGTTTTGCCGGTTTTCAGAGCGGCTGCCGCGAAACTCAACCCGGGCGTCTGGAAGTTCGGAGAAATCCGGCTTCGTATCCGCATCGGCGTCGGGGGCAAGGAGGGTCAACATGACGGAATCGCCCTCATAGACTCGATTCCGGTCCAAAGTCAAGCTGGGCGGATCAGCGGCGAAGAGCGCCGTTGCCAGTGTCAGCAACAGGATTCCGATGGCTAGTGGCCTGAGCATGGAGGAAGATTACCAATCCCTACCCAAAGGCGCACGGGAAAAGTCCCGTTTTCGCTTTTCGTCCTGATATTCTTTTTCCCGCATGCGCGCCTTTTCCAGCAACTGCCGGGCCTGTTCTTCACTCATTTCCTCTTTGGCGGGTTGCGGTTCTTCCTGCCCGGGTTTGTCCTTGGACTCCGGATCGGGTTCCGGCTTTTGCTGGTCTTTTTGGTTTTCCTGCTGTTGATTTTGGTCGGATTTGGACGGATCCTTGTTGGGGTCCTGTTTTGGCTCTTCTTGCTGCTGGGATTGATTCTGCTGGGATTGCTTTTGCTTCGGCAGCATGGATTCGATTTCCTTCAGCTTGGCATACGCGTCGCGCGTTAAGTTGCGGGTGGAGGTCCAATTCTTATCGCGTACCGCCTGAACGGCGGCATTTTGCATCGATTCCGTTTGTGCCGCCAGCGTGACGATCTTGGCGCGGGCTTCGGCTGTCAAGGCCGGGGCATTGGAAGATGAGGAAGGCCCGGGTTCGCCCGGAAGTCCCTCTTCGGGAACAGCCTGGGTGAAGCGCTCCGTGAACAGACGGGTTAACTGGGCGCATTCCTCCTGCTCGGCAATGAAAGCCGCGGAGTCGGCGGTTGGCGGTTCACTCTCGGAAAAACGATCGGCCGCGAACACGGAATTGCTTTGAACACGGATATCCTCCTGGAGCAGGGGCTCATAGGAGGCCACGCTTTTCCAAAGGTTGTAAGACGCCCGTTCGCCAACCGGAACCATTTCCCGGGCATCGGCATCCGCATCGCGCAACCGATCGGCTGTTCGCTTCAGCAAATCGCGAAGCGCGGCGGTGTGCTGGCGCAGCTCGGCCGCCTGCCGGGCCGCATTGGTCCCGCCGGATTGCTGCAGAGCGGTTTCGAGTTTGCGGGTCAGGGGGGGCATGATATCCGAAATTTCCCGTTCTTCCGCGGCGAGTGTTTCCAATTGCTGGATTTGGGATGGAGTGTCATAGGAGAGCGCCGCTTTTAGGGCGAACCCCAGTTTGCGCTGGCGATCGAGAAGTTGCTGGGCGAGTTGGGAGGCGTCCAAAGCGCCGTACATCTCCTCCAGTTTTAATTCGCGGGCCTGCCGGCGGGCCTCTTCCGTCCGATCCGCCGCCAGGGCCAGGTTTCCGATGGCCGGGTCGTCGCGGGAGACCGGCTTTTTTTGAGATGCCGCCTGAAAAGCTTTGGCGGAGGCTGCCAGCCGTTCCACGCGCGCTTGTGCTAACGTGGCGTTGGTCTTCCATCCGTCCGCGGCATCGGCGGCCTGAAACAGGGCGCAGCCTTGGTTATAGGCGGCTGGAATATCGGGCAGAGGGCGGGCTGATTCGCTTGCCCGGAATGCGTCGGCCGCCTCGGAATAGCGCCCGGCGGCGTGGAGCGCGCAGCCGGCGTTGAAATAATAGCGGGCCGCCTCGCGCGGGCTGGCCCGAAGGGCCGCTTTTTTATACTCCGCCGCCGCTTCTTCATGGCGGCCGGCCTTGCCCAACGATTGGGCGGCCTGGGCCAGGCGGCGGGTGTCGGAAGGAGGCGTTTGTTCTACGGCTTCCGAGGCAGTGGACAGGGCCATGAAGAGCAGGGCGGCCAACGCGGCCTTGCCCCCATTCGGGCGGCGTGAGCGGAACGAGGGACGGCCCGGGCTCAGTGCGCCGGCGGCGAGCCAGAACATAATGGCCGGCAGAAGGAACCAGGAAAACCGTTCCACCTGGCGGCGCGTCACCGTTTCGCCCAGTTCGCGCGACGCCAGTTTGCGCAGATGATTGCGGTAGAGATCGCCCAGGTTGACACGAGCCGTCTCAACGGGCACATAAACGCCCTCCGTCGCCGAGGCCAACCCGCGCAGGGTGGCAGCGTTCAGCTTGCTCTTCACCTCTTTGCCCTGATAAGTCATGGCGCCGCCTGTGGGATCGGGAATGGCGCTCCCGGCCTGGCTTCCAAACCCTACCGTAAAGATGGTGATGCCCCGGGCTTTCGCCTTTTCTGCGGCATCCTGAATGTTTTCAGCGAGGTCTTCGCCGTCGGAAACCAGCACGATGGCCTGATGGCCGCCAGCCTGCTGGCCGAGGGCGTCGAGCGCCTTGACGATCGCGTCGCCGATGTCGGTCTCGCCGGGCGCGGCCGAATCGGGTGAGGCGGCATCGAGCATTTGGAAAAGAAAAGCATAATCGGTAGTAAGCGGGCAGGCTTGAACGGCCTTATGGCGGAACAGGATCAGGCCGGCCCGATCGCCGTCCAGGGTGTTGATAAGGTCCATGAGGTCGGCCTTGGCCCGTTCCAGACGGTTGGGCATGACATCTTCGGCGAGCATCGAGCGGGAGACATCCAGGACTATCATCAGGTCGCGACCCTGGCGGGTGACAACCTCCTGCACATCCCCCCAGCGGGGCCGGGAAAGGGCCAGGAAGGAAAAAAGAAAGCCCGCCGCCAGAAGGGACAATTGGAAGAAAAAGCGCCAGGCGGAGCGGGGGGACGCACCCTTGTTCCGCGTGGCGGACGACAGCCAGGCGGCGGTCCTTTTTCGCTGCCGGTTCCGAAGCCAGCCCAGGCCCAGGGCGGCGAGGGGAACCAGCCATAAAAAGGCCAGCAGCCACGGGTGGACAACGTTAAAATTGTTCATGTCACCTCCGCGGGGTCAGACGAGTTCCCGGCCTGCCCACGCTTGAAACCCGGCCGCCAAGGCCAGCAGGATCAGCGCGGGGATCAAATACCGGGGAAAGAGTTCGGTGGCCTGTGTGAAAATTTCGCTGGAAACCCGGGTTTTTTCGAGACGGTTGATCTCCGCCATCGCCTGCTGCAAGCCCTTGGGATTTTTCACATTGAAATAGTGGCCGTTGGTTTCTTCCGCAATCTGGCGCAGAAGTTTCTCGTCCAGCGTGAAGTTGGCGCGCACGATAATTTCCCGCCCTGTTTCATCCTGTACCTTCACGGGCGCCATGCCGGTGCTCCCCACGCCGATGGCATAGATGCGGATACCGAGTTTTTTGGCGGCCTGAATGGCTTCCAGCGGACGAATGATGCCGAAATTGTTTTCGCCGTCGCTCAAAAGGACGATGATTTTGGATTTCAGCTCCTCCTTTTCCAGCCTCGCGCAGGCCGTGGCGAGGGCATCCCCGATGGCCGTCAGCATCTCGTCTGGATTGGCCACCCGGCCTTCCCGGTCCAGGACGGTTTTGGGCACATCCACCGTTTCGAGAACCTGGATCAGGGCTGTGTGATCGGAGGTCAGCGGCGCCCGGGTGGATGGATACCCGGCAAAGGCCACCAGTCCGATCAGGTCGTCGGGCCGCTGCCGGATGAATTGCGCGAAGGTGTCTTTCACGACGTCGAGCCGTGTTTTCATGACGGTTTCGGTGCTGAAATCCAGGGCCTCCATGGAGCCGGAAGTATCCAGGACCATTTGAATGCCGACGGCGTCGGTCGTCCGCTGGACACGGGACAGGACGTGCTGGGGGCGGGCCAGGGAGGCAATGGCGAGGACCAGGCCGGCCAGGAATAGGAACGGCATCAGGGCCGCCAGGCGAAGACGCCACGTCATGGGAGGCTGGGGCAGGATGCGCAGGCCGGTAAAAATAAGGGCACTCGCGCGACTGCGGCGAAGCAGGCGCCATGCCACGGCGATCAGGGGCAGGAGCAGCAGAAACGCCGCCGGTTGGGCGAAATGGAACATGGTCAGCTCTTCTCCTTCAACTCCGGAGGGTCCGTGGCTACATACTGGCGCGCTGATTCAAGGGCCCGGGTGCCGGCTTCCGGCCCGGGTTTGAAGTTAGCGAATTTGACCCAGTCCGCTGCGGTTAGGAATTCTTGCAGTTTGTCCAAAGTTGCCCTTTGGAAACGCGCGTTGGCGCCCGCCGATGTGAGAAACTCCTCGGTTGTCTGCTCGGGAGCGCGAATGCCGTGCCGTCGTTCGATGTAGCGTCGCACCACCGCTGTCAGTTCAAAATAGAAATCCTTCAGCAGGTTCTGTTCGATCAGGTGGCGGGAAGCCAGTTCTTCCAGTTCCAGTAGGGCCCGCTGGCGGGGGCTCATTTGGCGCAGGCGGATGGCTCGGCGAAGGCGTTGGTAAAGACGGTACGCGAGATAAAGAATGCCGACAGCCGCCGCGACGGCCAGGAGCAGGAGTGCGATTTCCCGGGCGGAGAGGGGAATCGGAACAGGCGGGGCGGGGGGGCTTAGTTCTGCCGGGGATGTGCGGGCGGAAGCCGCAAACACCAGGGGCCGTGTGCGGATCCATTCCGGTTTGTCCGAATCGGAGGCGGAATCCCGAAACAGGATGGCGAGGGGCTTCAGGCGGTATTCGGGAGCGGGCAAAGGGGTTAACCGAACACGGAGATCGCGGCGGGATCGCCCGTTCTCGGTCTGAGCTCCCGTTTCGTAAACATCACTCAACTCGAAACCTTCAAACCGATCAGCCAGGTCCGGCCAAGTTGCGGTGACGGATTCGGGGGTGGAGAGTGTCAGCGTCAGGATGAGCGGCTTTTCAAGGGAAACAGCGCCCGGCGTGGCGGTCACGGTGACGGCGATGCGGCCGGACGCAAGCTCTTCGGTGCGGCTGGCGTCCGGCACCGGGGGGGAGGTTCGAGCCTTTCCGCAACCGGCGAGCAGTCCCAGGGCGAAAAGGGCGGGCATGATTCGCAAGAGCCGCCCCGGGCGTAATGGAGTTGTTAACATGCCCATGTTATTTCCCCTTGGCGCGTCGTTGACGCATGCGGAACAGATTGCGGAAGGCGTCGACAAAGGGTGTGTCGGTGCCGAGGAGAACGTGGTCGATCGCCGATCGCTTGAACTGGTCCAGCAGGTTTTTCCCCTGTTCGGTCGCGGCGCGGCGAAACTGCTCCCGGATGGCGTCCGACGCGGTGTCGAGCAGGAAGCGTTCGCCGGATTCGGGGTCTTCGAACTCGAGGATGCCGGCTTCCTCCAGAACCGATTCGCGGGGATCCGCAATGCGGCAGGCGATCAGGTCGTGGCGCCGGGCGGCCAGGCGCAGATCTTTTTCATAGCCGGAGTCCATGAAATCGGAAATAAGGAACACCACGGCCCGTCTTTTCTGCACATGACACAGGAACCTCAGGGCGGCGGCGATTTCGGTTCCATGCCGGGTTTCTTCGGTCGCCAGCACATCGCGGACCAGGCGCATGACGGCCGTGCGCCCTTTACGCGGCCGGAGGGTCTTAACGATCCGGTCGCTGAAAAGAATGAGGCCCACCTTGTCCTGGTTGCGTGCGGCGGAAAGCGCCAGGAGGCAGGCGACCTCCGCGGCCCGCTCGGCCTTGGTGCGCGATTGCGAGCCGAAGGACTGGGAACCGGAGATGTCCACGAGAAACAGGATGGTCAGTTCGCGTTCTTCCGCATATCGTTTAATGAAGGGATGGCCCATGCGGGCCGTCACATTCCAGTCGATGGAGCGGATATCGTCACCCGGCACATACTCGCGCACTTCGTCGAATTCAATGCCTTGGCCTTTGAATACCGAATGGTATTCGCCGGCGAACTGTTCGTTCGCCAGGCGGGACGTGATGACGCGGATCTTCCGCACCTGCTTCATCAATTCAGCGGTGTCGATCGGCATGGGAGTTTCCGGCGGGCGGTTAGGGAACAGGAATGTTGTTGAGGATGTCCTGGATGACGGCGTCGCTGTTGCGCTCCTCCGCCTCCGCTTCGTACGTGACGATGACCCGGTGACGCAACACATCGTGCGCCATCTCCTTGACGTCCTGCGGCGTGGCGTACCCGCGGCCATTGAGCAGGGCGTGCGCCCGGGCGGCCATGTTCAGGTAGATGGAGGCGCGCGGCGAGGCGCCGTAGGCGATCTGGTTGGCCAGGCGCTCCAGACCCGCAGCGGCCGGTCGGCGAGTCGCCTGCACGAGGTCCAGAATGTAGTCGCCCACCTTTTCGTCGCAATATACCTGATCAAGAACATCACGAAATTGGCGGATGGCGCCGGAGGAAAGCACGGGCGCGACGGTTGCCTCGAAGCGGTGAACGAAGCGGTTCATGATCCGTCGTTCGTCGTCTTTGGAAGGATAATCCACCTTGCACTTCAACATGAAGCGGTCGAGTTGCGCCTCGGGAAGCGGATAGGTGCCTTCCTGCTCAATGGGGTTTTGCGTGGCCATGACCATGAAAGGTTCCGGCAGGGGATAGGTCCGGTCGCCCAGGGTCACCTGATGCTCCTGCATGGCCTCGAGCAGGGCCGACTGGACTTTGGCCGGAGCGCGATTGATTTCATCCGCAAGGAGCAGGTGGGTGAATACCGGGCCTTGCCGGGGCGCGAACGTCCCTTCCTTGGGGTTGTAGACGAGCGTGCCGATGATGTCGGCCGGAAGCAGATCTGGCGTGAAACTGACGCGCTTGAAGGTCAGGCCCAGGCTGGCGGCCAGGGTTTTTACGGACAGCGTTTTGGCGAGCCCCGGCACCCCTTCCAGCAGGATGTGGCCGCCCGTCACCAGGGCGATCAACATACGGTCGAGCAGTTTTTCCTGACCGACAATCACCTTGTTCACCTCCGAGCGGACCTGTTGCAGAAGGCGGGCCTGCTCGACCAGCATGGGGTTTAAGACAGGAGAGGACGTCATGCTAACTCCTTGGTTGAAAAACACGGACAGTGTAACGGCATTTGAGGGAAAGGAAAGGGGAAACAATTGGCTAGAGCACCGAGATGCTGCTTTTTTCCACAGGGACTGAGTCCGCTTTTTTCAAGCAGAGCTTAACACGTCCCCCGGGCTGGAATTCTGGTTTGGGCGGGCCAGTGCCGACAATCGCTCCGGGCAGACGCACACGGTGTTCGGAAAAATGGGTTTCCACGACAAAATCGTTTTCCGTTTTTCGGGATGTGAAGGAGCGGGAAGAGATGATTAGTTCGCGTCCGGAAAGAGTGATTTCAAGATTGCCAGGATGTAGATCCGGCGATTCCATTAGAACGACATAATTTCCGCCTTCTTCAAAAAGGCGGATGAAAGGCGTGACCACCATTTGATCCCACTCGTTCCGTGCAAGGCGAGTGTCCGGAGAATCGAAGAACGAGAAAGGCCTGTGGGCGGTAGAAAAGCGGGATATGGATTTTGAAGCAGAGTTGAATTTCGACAAAAAAAGAGGGGGTAAGTGGGATAAGCCGTGGTGATCTTGGCCTAGTAGGAGGGGTTGACCGGTGATCATCTTGTGCATGTGGGCGATGAGCACAGCTTGAATTCCCACTACCCCCAAAACGAGAGAGACTAAAAGAACCGGAACCTTCTTCAGCCAGTGTCTAACACTCCAGAAACCACGATTCATACCGCTGTCCCTATTCGCACTTCAACTGAACTGTTTCCGAAATTTATATAAGCAAACTCTATGCCAAGATCAAAATAGATATGAATTTGACACAACAAAGCGGGAATCTCTGTGAAATATCCGCTTTCCCGTTCTTGGATTTGAATAAAAAGATAGGAATAAATGGATTTGCAGGTGTCAAAATGTCGGCAACCCGGACAAAATGTCGTGTTAAAATGCTTGATTTGACCCGTCGTCGCCGTATAAAGTTTAAAAATGGAATGGGAAAACGATGTCAACTGTTGCGGCGGGCAATTTGCTCTTGAATCTGCATTTCCGTTTTTCCCGGCAATTCTGATCCTGCGACAGGGGTTGTTGAGTCGTTTCAGCGGCCCCGGAAAAATCAGTCGCCATTAGTTGCCGTTTCTTAACCTGCCTTCCGATCGAGTGCCGCATAAGCCGGATCGGGTTTTATTCAGACAAAAGGAGTGATCATGAGTTCCGATACGACGAATCAGCCTTCGCGGCGCCTTCATATTTTCGACACCACGCTTCGGGATGGAGAGCAATCCCCCGGTTGCAGCATGAACTTGAAGGAAAAATTGCTCGTTGCCGAGCAACTCGAATTGCTCAAGGTGGATGTGATCGAGGCCGGATTCGCGGTTGCGTCACCCGGGGATTTTGATGCGGTCCGGGCCATTGCTCGCTCTGTTAAAACCGCTTCGGTCGCGAGCCTGTCCAGAGCCTTGCCCAAGGATATCGACGCGGCATGGGAAGCCATCAAGGAGGCCAAGCGGCCGCGCATTCATACTTTTTTGGCCACCTCTCCGCTTCACATGCAGTACAAGCTCCGCATGACGGCGGAAGCGGTTTGCGAACAGGCGGTCAAGATGGTGAAGTATGCCCGCAACCTCTGTCCGGAAGTTCAGTTTTCCTTGGAGGATGCCACCCGCAGCGACCTGGATTTCGTCTACCGTGTCGTGGAGAGCGTCATACGGGCCGGCGCCGGGGTGATCAACATTCCGGATACGGTGGGGTACGCCATGCCGGATCAATTTGGCGCGTTCATTGCCGGCATCCTGGCGCATGTGCCGAATGTGCGGGATGCGCGGATCGCCGTGCATTGCCACAACGATCTCGGCCTTGCGGTGGCCAATACCCTCGCGGCGGTCCACGCCGGGGCCGACCAGGCGGAATGCACCATCAACGGCATAGGGGAACGCGCGGGCAATGCCGCTCTCGAGGAGGTTGTGATGGGGCTTCGCACCCGGCCCGATTGTTTTCCCGGCGTTACCTGCGCCATTGACACGACGCGCCTTTACAATGCCAGCCGGAGCGTGGTGGCCGCCACCGGTTCGCGGGTTCAGACCAACAAGGCGATTGTGGGAGAGAACGCTTTCGCCCATGAGGCGGGGATCCACCAGCACGGGATGATGGCCCATGCGGGCACCTACGAAATCATGACACCCGAATCCATCGGGCTTCCGCGCAACCGCATGGTGCTCGGAAAGCATTCCGGCCGGCACGCCTTCGATACGCGCCTCCAGGAGCTTGGGTTCGACTTTTCCAACGAGGCGCTTCAGGCTCTGTTTGTTCAGTTCAAGGAACTGGCCGATCGCAAAAAAGTGGTCTCCGACGCCGACCTGGAAGCCTTGGCCCGGCAGTCGGCTGGCCAGAAGGCGCCCGACCGCGTCAAACTCGACCGCTTCATTGTCCACTCCGGCAACACCATTACCGCTACCAGCACGGTGCGGCTGGTGAAAAACGGTGAAACCGTCGAGCATGTGGCGATTGGCGACGGACCGATCGACGCCTCATTTAAGGCCATCGAGCAGATGATGGGGCTCGAACTGAAACTCGAGTCCTTCTCGCTTGGTGCGGTGACCGGGGGCGAGGATGCCCAGGGCGAGGCCACCATCAAGGTGCGCTGCGGCGACCGAATCTATAACGGGCGCGGCTTGTCGACGGATATCGTGGAGGCCAGCATCCGCGCGTTTCTGGATGCCATCAACGTCCTTCTCCATGAAAGGGAGAGCGGCTTCGGAAAAAACGGCCGCGCCAATGCCACCGAAGCGGTGCCGAAAGTTTCGCCTTAACCGGCCGGCAGCGTTTCAATATTCCGGCCAAGGCCCCGACGAGGACGTCGATTTTGTCTTCGCGCGAGATAGCGGCATGCGCGGCCCAGCCCGATTGGGGGCGCGGGTCGCGCATCGGCGCATCCGTGCCGAACAGAACCCGTTTGGCCCCGAGCTTTCGGACCAGCAGTTCAATGGCTCCGTTGGTGACCGGCGTCAGCATACGTTCGCAACGATGTTCGCCGGTTTGTGTGCATTTCCCAATCAAGCACGGGAAAGAAATTTCCCGCTGCGGGTATCGACGCGTACGCGTTCTCCGGCGGCCATGTATTCGGGAACCTGGATCATGTGGCCCGTGGAGAGCTTGGCGGGCTTGGTGCGGGCCGTTGCCGAGGCCCCCTTGATCGAGGGGTCGCATTCGACCACATCGAGCTCCACCACCGCTGGCAGTTCGATGGACAGCACCTTGTCGTCGGAGACCAGTGCTTCGATGCCCTCCATGTTTTCGACCAGGAAGGGAACGGCGTCCTGAAGCTCCTCCCGGGCCATGGCGAACTGGCTGTAATCGACCAGGTCCATGAATTCGAAACGGTCGTCCTTTTCGTAGAGGAACTGGACTTCCCGCTTCTCCACCTCGCAATTCTCCAGCGCATCGTCGCCCCGGAAGACCTTGTCCAGCTTTCCCCGGTTCGGCATGCTTCGGAAGCGGACTTTATAAAGCGTGGCCGCGCCGCGGGCCGAGGGGGTTTGAATCTGGATGTTTTCCACGATGTGGGGAATGGTGTTGAAACGGATTACGCTTCCGGTTTCCAAATCGCTTGCTTTGATCATATTCTTCCTCCCGCTTTCCATCATGCCAGAGCCTGCCGTTAAACTCAAGAATGGCGTTTTATGACAGGGTGAACGAATGAAAAAACCGAGTGCCAGCCGGGATCGCTTTTTCAGCCGTCCGCCGCCACTCCCGCCGTTCCTGGCGGGTTCAAAGCACCGGTGACGCGGAAGAAAGGGGCGAACGCCATTCTGTTCGCCCTTTCCAGCAACAACGGCAAGTCCCGGGGCTTGTTCTGGGGCGTTCAATGACCAGGTGTCAGTAAGGGACGTTGAAAATCCGGCCCAGGCGCGTGAAGAGAATTTGGACGTCGATGGATGTTTCGTCCAATCGTAAAATACGAGCCAGGGCCTGGCGGTACAGGACCAACTGATGCCTGTAGAGTTCGGCCGTCTTGGCCATGTCCGCTTCGTTCTCGATCCGGTTGCTCTTGAAGTCCATGATCGTGGCCCGCAGCGGACGACCGGTGGCATCCCGGAAAACCAGGACCCGGTCGAACGCGCCGCTGATCCACGTTTCTTTATCCACCAGTTCAAACCGCTTCTCCCGCCAGAGGTCCGACTCACCGGCTGGCCGGGCCAAGGCGCGCACCACGTCGGGCGATGCCAGCAGTTTCCGGAATTGGGCCTCCGCATCCCGCCGAACCCCTTCGTCAAATGTCTTGGACGGTTTCCAGGTTGGTAAGATGGATTCGGCGTCGCCTGGGCCGCACCATTCCACCTGCGCCAGGTATTCGTGAATGAGCGTTCCGAAGTCAAGCACGCCGCGGGCTTCGGGCTTGAACAGCCAGTCGGCCGGCCGGACTTCGGAATCGCCTCGCGAAGGCTCCACGCGTTTCAACCGGACAGTTGAGGCGGTTTTCGACGGGAAAGAGGCGGCGGGACGTGTGGCCGCCTCAGTCGCCCGGGCGACAGGGGGCGTTGACGAGCACCAATTCCAGTTGCCGGTCAGAAACAGGCGGCGCAACGGGATGCCGCCGGCCAGGATGTTCTCGCCGGGCACGCTTTCCGGCAACGCTGTATCGAGCAGTCGGCGGGAAAGCAGGATGCCTTCGGAGAGGCTGCGGTTCTTGTTGCGTTTTTTTAGGCCGTAATGGGTGATGACATAAAGTCCCTGGCGGGCGCGGGTCAGCGCCACGTACAGCACGCAGAGGTTGGCGAAGGCCGTTTCCGCGGCGGCGGCGTCCGTTCGGCTTTTTAGCACGCGATCGGCCTGACACACCGACTGGCGGGGCATTTTTAGCACCCAGGGAGACGATCCTGTGGCGCCGGAAACGAGATCCAGTTGGCCGGCCTTGCGAATATCGCCGTTTTCTAAAAAGGGGACTATGACAGCGTCGAAGCCGAGGCCTTTGGATTGGTGGATGGTCATGATGCGGACGGCGCCGCCGGCGGCCTGTTCGCGCAGTACGCGGGTGTCCACCAGGGCGGCGAGGGTGTCGGGATCCCGGTTCCCCGAGGCGTCCATTTCGGCGGCCAGGGCCAGCAGGTCGCCCAGGCGCTTGGCGCCGAACGCGTCAAGGGGGCCGATGGCGGCTTCCAGTCGGGCCGCCCAGGTTTGGAAAAACGCTGTGAATCCCTCGGACTGGATCTGCTCCTGGAGAATCAGGGGAAGGCGGTCTCCGGCTTCCTCTACCGACTGCCGCAGGGGGCTCATGCGCAAATGCGTGGCGGCCAGAAGATCGCCGGGGTGGGCGGCAAAGAGGGCGAGCGACCGCATCAACGCCACCACGGGATTGCCGGCCAGTTCGGCGGCGCCTTCGTTGACCACGGGAATCGGCAGTCCGGCCAGTTCGTGGCGTAGGGCGTCGGCCGCCTTCGTGCAGGCATCGTTGGTCGGCAACAGAACGGCGACGGACAAACCCCGTGTTGCGGGGTCCAGATCGCGGATCAAGCCCGCTGCCGCGCGGTAGGCCTCCGAATCGCCGGAATCCGCTCCGTCCTCTCCGGCCGGTTCGATCCACGCCGCGCAACCGGGCTTGTCGACCCGGCTGACGTGTGTTTCCCACAGTTCCTGCCAGCGCTCGACGGTTTCGTTGGGCAGTTCCAACTCGCGGAGATCGGAAAAGATGCTGTTGACGAAATCCAGCACGGGCGGGGTTGAACGGAAGGAGGCGCTGAGGGTTTTGAGCGCCATGCCTTTGTCATAGCGGGTCAGGAGGCGGCCCAAGAGCCGGGCATTTCCTCCGCGCCAGCCGTGAATGGCCTGCTTGACGTCGCCAACGAGGAAAAAGGAGCGGTCGCCGCCGGTATCCTGGATGATTTCGGAGGCCAGGTTGTCGAGGGTTTCCCACTGCAGATCGCTGGTGTCTTGGAATTCGTCGAGCAGCCAGTGGTCGAGCCGCGCGTCAAGCCGGTAATCGATGTAGAGGCGGTCCGCTTCGCCGGCACGGCGGCTGATCGGGCCCCCGCCATGGGGATTGCGCGGGGTAAGCAGGTACTGGGCGTCGTTGAAGGTAAAGGCTCCACGTTTGCGGATGGTTTCGTCGTAGAGGGCTTGAAATTGGTTGAGCAAAGAGCCCAGTCCCTGTGTCTGCTTCAATGCGCGGGTGATTTCCTGGCGGACGAGATGGCCCAGAATCGCCCGGATGGCCCGTCCGGTTTCGGGGTCGATGACGAAGGATTTCCGGCCGTACGGAAGAGTGCCCCCGCTGTCCAGGTTCTCCATCTGTTCCAGAAGCCGGGTCATGAGGACGGTGTCAAAGGCTTCCTTGTTCCACGTGTTGAACGGTTCAAAGGTTGAAGCGGTTGTCAAAGAGCCCATCAGCTTGTGCTTGACCTCTGCCGGGACGTCGAGAAATCGCTCCACCTGTTCCAAGGCCTTTTCGAGTGTCTTCGGACCGTTTCGCAACCATTCGGTCCGGCCCCAGATGACGGCGGGATTGCCCCAGCAGTCGGGATCGGGAAAACGGCGGAACAGGCCCAGGGAGTTTTCCAGCATAATGAAAAAGGCCTCGCCGAGTCCTTTTTCCTCCCGCCCATAGGTGGCCTTTTTATAGGCGTCGTAAAAGATTTCCCGATTTTGCGCTTGCGTCCGGGCGGGCGCCAGCAGAAAGCCCAGTGCCTCCTGCGTCAATTGCCGGGCCTCAACGGTGCCGGAGCCCAGAAGCGCAAAATCGGAGGGCACGCCCAGTTCGGACGAAAAAGCCCGCAGCACGTTGACGATGAAGCCGTCGAGGGTGCCGATCTGCACACGATGGAGGCGTGTCACAAGGTTTCGAAGCAGGCGGGCGGCTTCGGAGGTGGTCAGACCCTCCAGTCCCGCATGACCGGCGGTCTGGCGGGCGGCTTCCGGCGAAAGGGCGGCTTTCACCAGGCAGGCCACGATGCTGTCGAAGATTTCCGTGGCGGCTTTCCGTGAGAACGTCAGGGAGCAGATCCGGTCGGCATCGACGCCCCGGCCCAACAGGCCGATGTAGCGGTGGGCCAGTGCGTGGGTTTTCCCGGTTCCGGCGGAAGCGAGGATGGCCAGGTGATGGAGCGGCCCGGTGGGCCGAAGCGGAGGGGTCACGGCCTGCCTCCGGGAAAGGGGGTGAACAGGGCATCCAAATCGCCGCCCAGGCGGAAGCCGTACACGTCCTCATATTGAACGCGCCGGGCGGGGGGCCAGAAACGTCCCTGGCACACCGCTTCGCAGACCCCCTCGGCGCATCGCCGGGCGGAGTCCAGAGTGGAATCGGAAAGCTCGTCCCAACACTGCACCCGTGTATCCTCCAAAGAAGGCGGAATCAGAAAATAGCCGGTCGTGAGACGGGCTTCTTTTTCCAGCGGCGCAGCCTTCCACATGAGCGCGTAAAGAGGGAGCTGAAGATCCGTCCACCGTCGTTGCTTTTCGTCAAAAGCGACCAAGGCGTAAAGCGGGGTCTCGGGGCGGGCCGGTCCGAGGTGGATATCCTGGCAGGCTTTGGCCGAGTGGGATGTTTTGTAGTCCAAAATCCGGGCGGTTTTTGATTTCGCATTATAGTCGATGCGGTCGATCCGGCCCTTGATCGTGAGTCCGCCAAGATTCACCGACCAGCTCTGTTCCGCGGCGAGGATGATCCAGCCGGCGGCCGCCTCGTCGGCCTGACGCCGGGCTGCGGCTGACAGGCGGTTTTTGGCGGATTCAAGCGCAATGGTATGGGACAGTTGCAACGTGTTGCCGTAGCGTGAGCGCATCCATCCGGCGGCGGCGTCATGGAGCACCGCGCTCAGGCGGGAGGCGTCCGCGCAGTCCCGCAGCCGGGGTTGTTGGTGAAGTTGTTGCATGGCGTAATGGATGAGCTGGCCGAACTCCATGGCGTCGGTTTCGGTTTTCAGGTCGTCCAGCGATTCCATCCGCAGTACGTGTTTGAGATAAAACCGGAAGGGGCATTCGAGGTAGTCCCTAAAAGTGGTAACTCCGATGCTCCGTCTTGCCGGCCAGACGGGCGGGCGGCCGGGCACGACCGGTTGGAGTTGGAAGCTGACGGAGGCGGGCGGAAGCGAATCGGGGTTGGAGATTTCCTTGAAGAGGCGGGCGGCCCGGGCCGGCAGCGCTTCGTCGGAGCACTGGAAGAGCAGGCGCGACGGTTTCAGCGGATCGCCTGCCGCGCTCGTTTTGCCGCATATCAGGC
>JAWOJA010000042.1:0-10488 GCA_046484345.1 Kiritimatiellia bacterium | reverse complement strand
AGCAGGTCCCAAGGCCCAGTTCCGCCGCCTCCAGAATTTGTTCCACGTCCGAACGCGAAACCGGATCGTTTCGATAGGCCCGGCAACTGAACCGCGCCACGACCAAATCCTGAAAGCCGCTCATCTGTTTTTCCTTTTCGCTGGGCAATCCATCTTGCTTTCCATGCCCGAATTACCATACTATTAGGGATTATTCAAACAAGGATCCATCATGAACAGTGACCAGATCAAAGCCGGTTTCGAACGCGCCCCCCACCGCAGCCTCCTTCGGGCCACCGGCGTCAAGCGCGATGATTTCAACAAGCCCTTCATCGGGGTCTGCAACTCGTTCTGCGAAATCGTGCCCGGCCACGTCCACCTGGACAAGGTCAGCGCCATCGTGAAAAAGGCCATTCGCGCCGCCGGCGGAGTACCCTTCGAATTCAACACCATCGCCGTGTGCGACGGCATCGCCATGGGCCACGCGGGCATGAAATACTCCCTGCCCAGCCGCGAACTCATCGCCGATTGCGTCGAAACCATGGTCCGCGCCCACGCCTTCGACGCCCTTGTCTGCATTCCCAACTGCGACAAGGTTGTGCCCGGCATGCTCATGGGCGCCCTCCGCGTCAATATCCCCACCCTCATGGTCAGCGGCGGCCCCATGGCCGCCGGCACCTCCGCCACCGGCGCGCCCCTCGACCTGATCAGCGTCTTCGAGGGCGTGGCGAAATTCAAGAAGGGCGACATCCCCGAGGCCGACCTGACCGCCATGGAGGAGGTCGCCTGCCCGGGTTGCGGTTCCTGCTCCGGCATGTTCACGGCCAATTCCATGAACTGCCTGTGCGAGGCTATCGGCATCGCCCTGCCCGGCAACGGCACCATCCTGGCCAACGACCCGCGCCGCCGCAAGCTCTTCAAACTGGCCGGCCGCCGCATCGTGGCCCTGGCCCAGAACGGCGGACCCAAGCCGCGCGATATCGTCACCGAAAAATCGCTCGACAACGCCTTCGCCGTGGACATGGCCATGGGCGGCAGCACGAACACCATCCTGCACGCCCTCGCCATCGCCTATGAGGCCGGCGTGCCCTACGATCTCGACCGCATCGATGACATCTCCCGCCGCTGCCCCAACATTTGCAAGGTCGCGCCCTCCTCCGTGTTCCATATGCAGGACGTCGACCGCGCCGGGGGCATCGGCGCCATCATGAAGGAGATCAGCGCCATCCGCGGCCTGCTCCACAACGCCTGCCCGACCGTGCTCGGCAAGGCCATCCGCAACTACTACTCCCGCGCGGAAGTGACCGACCGGGCCGTGATCCATTCCATCGAGTCGCCCTATTCCGCCGACGGCGGCCTCGCCATCCTGCGAGGCAACCTGGCCGAAGACGGAGCCGTGGTCAAAACGGCCGGCGTGGCCCCCGCCATGCGCAAGTTCGAAGGCCCGGCCGTAATCTTTAACTCCCAGGAAGAGGCCTGCGAAGGCATCCTCGCCAACCGCGTAAAGGCGGGCGATGTGGTGGTGATCCGCTTTGAAGGACCCAAGGGCGGCCCCGGCATGCAGGAAATGCTGGGCCCGACCTCCTACATCATGGGCCGCGGCCTGGGAGAGAGCGTGGCGCTCATCACCGACGGCCGCTTCTCCGGCGGAACCCGGGGCGCCTGCATCGGCCACGTCTCGCCCGAAGCCGCCGAGGGCGGCCTCATCGGCCTGCTCCAGGATGGCGACCGGATCCGGCTCGACATCCCCGCCCGCAAACTCGAGGCGCTGGTGGCGAATGAGGAAATCGAACGCCGCCGCGCGCTGCAGAAACCATTCGAACCCAGCGTCCGAACCGGCTGGCTGAACCGGTATGCCCGTTTCGTCTCCAACGCCGGCCGCGGCGCGGTGATGGATGCGGGACCGGCCCCCAAAAAGGCCTGAGGTCATGCCGCGGCTGGCGTTCAAAACCCTGGGCTGCCGCCTGAACCAGGCGGAAACCGCCCAGTTCTCGGCCTCCTTCGAAGCGCTGGGCTTCACCATCGTCCCCTACGGCGAGCCTTGCGAGGTCTGCATTATTCACGGCTGCGCGGTCACCCGCCTGGCCGAGCGGCAAAGCCTGCGCGAGGTCCGGGCGGCAAAAAAATTGCCGGGCCCCCCTTTCGTGGTGCTCGCGGGCTGCACGGCGGAGATGCGGGATCATGCCGGCCTCCTGGAGGCGGGAGCCGACTTGCTGGCCGGCCGGGTTGACAAGCCGCACCTGGCCGTACGGGTGGCCCGGGCGCTCGGCCTGTCCACCCTTTCGAAACAAGACGTACCGCTTCTGCCGCGGTTCGGGGGCCAGCGTGCCTGGATCAAGGCGCAGGACGGCTGCGATTTTCGCTGCGCCTACTGCATCGTGCCCTCCTTGCGCGGCCCGCCGGTCAGCCGTCCCCTTTCCGCCATTGTCCGCGAAGCCGAAGGCCTGGTTGCCGCCGGATTCCGCGAACTGGTGCTAACCGGCGCCAACCTGGGCTGCTGGCGGGAGGAGTCCCGCAAACTGCCGCACCTGCTCGAGCGGCTGGCCGCCCTGCCCGGCCTGGGCCGCCTGCGCCTCGGCTCGATCGAGGTCACCACGGTCGAACGCGAAGTGGCGGCGGTCATGGCCGGCAATCCCAAGATCTGCGCCTTTCTCCATCTGCCGCTGCAGAGCGGCGACGATCGCATCCTGGCCTCCATGGGCCGGCGCTACACCGCCGCCGGTTACCGGGACGCCGTGCTGGCCGCCGTCGCGCGCCTGCCGCGCTTGGGACTGGGCACGGATGTGATCGCGGGCTTCCCGGGGGAAGACGATGCCGCCTTCGCCGCCACCCGGCGCCTGTTGGAGGAACTGCCCTTCAGCAACATTCATCCCTTTCCCTTCAGCCCGCGTCCCGGCACCCGCGCGGCGGGATTCCCCGATCCTATTCCCGTCTCCGTTCGCCGGGAACGGGTGCGCGAGCTGCTCGCCCTGAAGGCGCGAAAGCGCGAGGCGTTCGCCGCCACCTTTGCGGGCCTGGAAGCGGAGGTGGTGATCGAGGGCAAGGCGAATCAGGGCGCCTCCATCGGCTGGACCGCCGAATACCTGGAGGCCCGCATTCCCAACGCCCCCCCGCCCCGCTCCCTCGTCCGCATCCGCGTCACCCGCGTTCGCGGCGACATCCTTGAAGGCATTGCCTGTGAATAGCAGCCTCGAAATACTTGCATTAACACGTGTCAATCTGCTATGTTTTCCGGTTCAAAGTCGCCCTCAAAAATCGGAGAACCGCCCGTGAGCCCATACCCGGCAACCATCGATACCGTGGAGCAGTTGGACGAGATCCTGACCCGGCCCCTGCCCCCGCTGGTCGATCTCATGAAAGAGATCACCGGCGACATCATGGTCATCGGCGCCAGCGGCAAAATGGGCCCCACCCTGGCCGTCATGGCCAAACGCGCCGTGGACGCCGCCGGCGTTAAGAAACGCGTTATCGGGGTGGCCCGTTCCGACCTCTCCGCCCTCAAGGCCCAGGGCGTCGAAACCATCAATTGCGACCTGCTCGACCCCGCCGCCATCAAAAAGCTGCCGGCCGTCGAAAACATCTACTACCTCGTGGGCCGCAAGTTCGGCTCCTCCGGGCAGGAACACCTGACCTGGGCCACCAACGTCATGGCCGCCCATAACGTCGCCCGCACCTTCACCCAGTCCCGCATCGCGGCTTTCTCCACCGGCTGCGTCTACCCCATCGTGGAACTCGGCACCGGGGGAGCGACCGAAGAGGTCCGGCCCGACCCCGTGGGCGAGTATGCCATGTCCTGCCTCGGCCGCGAACGGATGTTCGACCACTTTGCCGAAACCGCCGGCGAGCGGGTCGTCCACGTCCGGCTCAACTACGCCATCGAAATGCGCTACGGCGTTCTCGTGGATATTGCGACGAAGGTCTGGCACGGCCAGCCTGTGGACGTGTCCACCGGCTACGCCAACGGCATCTGGCAGGGCGACGCCGTCAACCAGATCCTCCAGTGCATCCGCCTCGCCTCCGCCCCCGCCTGCGCCATCAATATCACGGGCCCGGAAATATTCTCCGTCCGCGAGGTTGCCCAGACCTTCGGCCGCCTCTTCGGCAAGACCGCCGTGATAGAAGGCGTGGAGAACGGCCGGGGCTACCTGAACAACGCGCGCAAGGCCAACAGCCTCTTCGGCAACCCCACGGTGCCGCTCGGGCAGCTCATGACCTGGGTCGCCCACTGGGTCCGCCAAGGCGGCGCCACCCTGGGCAAAGCCACCCACTTCGAAACCCAGAACGGCCAGTATTAACCCGGAGTCGCACGCATGAAAACCATCCGGGTTGGCATTGCCGGAACCGGCTTCGCCGGCCGCTTTCATACCGAATGCCTGCGCCGCGTCTACGGCGTGAACATCGAAATCGCGGGCGTCACCTCCCGCCGCGCCGAAAGCCGCGAGGCCTTCGGCCGCGCCCACGGCATCCCCGTCTTCCCCTCCGCCGAGGCCATGCTCGAACATGTCGACCTGCTCGACGTCTGCTCGCCCCCCTGCGCCCATGCCGACGCCATCCTCGCCGCCGCCGCCGCGGGCAAGGGCATCATCTGCGAAAAGCCCCTCACCGGCTACTTCGGCCCGCCCAACGACGATTCCTTCCACGGCAACCGCGCCCCCAAGGAGCCCATGATGGAGGCGGTGGCCGATCTCATGCGCCGCCTCGCGGAGGCCGTCCGCCGCCACGGGGTCTTCTTCGGCTACGCCGAAAACTTCATCTACGCGCCCAGCGTGCAGAAGGAGCGCGAAATCGTCGAAAAAACCGGCGCCCAGATCCTGCGCATGTCGGGCGAGGAGTCCCACAACGGCTCCGCCTCCCCCGTCTACGGCATCTGGAAATTCGCCGGCGGCGGCTCGCTCGTGGGCAAGGGCGTGCACCCCCTCGGCGCCATCCTCTACCTCAAGCGCATCGAGGGCCTCGCCACGCGCGGGCGCCCCATCCGCCCCGCCGCCGTCACGGCCCGCACGCACGAAATCACCCGCCTGCCCGCCTACCGCGACGCGGGGTTCATTCGTACCGACTATCGGGACATCGAGGACTACGGCATGATCCATGTCGTGTTCGAGGACGGCACGGTCGGCGACATCGTGACCAGCGAGGTGGCGCTGGGCGGCATCTACGACTACGTCGAGGTGTTCGCCAACAACCACCGCACGCGCTGCATGATCAGCCCCACGGAGCTCGCCAACACCTACAACCCGCGCGGCGACCAGTTCAAGGACGTCTACCTGATCGAGAAGAGCAGCACCAAGGAAGGGTGGTCCGCCGCCGCGCCCGACGAGAATTTCACCATGGGCTACCAGGCCGAAATCCAGGACTTCCTCACCTGCGCCGCCGCCGGCACAGCGCCGCAGTCCGGGCTCGACCTCGCGCTCGACACCACCGCCGCCACCTACGCCGCCTACGTCTCCGCCCAGCGGAAAGGCGCCGAGGTCGAGGTGCCCCGCCTGTGAACCGAAGGAGAACGCCAACCGCCATGAAGAACCCCAAAGCCCCCCTGGACGTGGCCATCATCGGCCTGGGCCACCTGCACCCCCGATCCTACATGCCCCTCTTCCAGGCGGTCCCCGAGTTCCGCGTGACCGCCGTCATGGAGCCCGACGCCGCCCTGCGGCAGGCCTTCTGCGCCGACTTCGGCGTCGCGGGCTACGCCTCCCTCCCCGCCCTGCTGCGCGAGGCCAAACCCCGCGTCGCCGCCCTGTTCCTGCCGCATGCCGACTGCCCCGCCGCCGCCGCCGCCTGCGCGAAAGCGGGCGCGCACCTGATGGTGGAAAAGCCCATGGCCGCCAGCGCCGCGGGCGCGGCCGCCATCCTGGCCGCCGCCCGGAAATACAAGGTCAAGCTCACCACCGGCTACTGCTGGCGCTACCACCCCGTGGCGCAGGAAATCAAACGGCTCGCGGCCTCCGGCGTCATCGGCAAGGTCGTGGGCGGCGAGGGCCGCATCGCGGCGGGCCGCCTGCAGCGCTACATCGACGGCCATTCGCCGTGGATGCTAGAAAAGAAACGCTCCGGCGGGGGCCCCATGTACAACCTGGGCGTCCACTGGATCGACCTGCTGCGCTATGTGCTGGAAGATGAAGTCGAGGCCGTCAGCGGCCGCAACGTCACGGTCAACACGCGCTACGACGTGGAGGACAACTCCTTCGCGCACCTGCAGTTCCACAAAGGCGCCGTCCTGGCCCTCGACATCAGCTACACCGTGCCCGACGCCTTCCCCTGCGGCCGCGATCTCTACATCGGCCTGCGCGGTACCCGCGGCGTCATCTCCTGGTCCCCCGCCTACGAGGGCGAAAAGGACGTGCTGGTGATCTGTTCCGACGACCCCTCCTGCGCCGGCGCCCCCCGCCGCCGCCAGGAGTTCGAGCTCGAGCCCGTGAAGGGCTACTCGGGCACTATGGGTCTGCAATACGTCCGCGGCTTCGCGGACGCCATTCTCAAAAACAAGGCGCCGTTCATCTCGGGCGAGGACGGCGTGGCCGCCCTCCACGTGGCGGAGGCGGTCTACCGGTCGGCGGCTCGTAAACGTTGGGTGGAGGTTCGCAAATGAAGTGTGTCGTCACCGATTATATTGAAGAGAATCTGGATTGGGAAGCGGGCGAACTGAAAAAGGCGGGCATCGACTTCGCCGCCTACCAGCTCAAATTCAAGCCCGAGGACGAGGTGGTCAAGGCCATCGCCGACGCGGACGTGGTCGTGGTCAACATGGTCAAGTTCACCGATTCGCTCCTGGCGCGCCTGCCCAAATGCAAGCTGCTCATCCGCCACGGCATCGGCTACGACAACGTGGACGTGGCCGCCTGCACGAAGCACGGCGTCGTGTTCGCCTACCAGCCCGACTATTGCGTGGACGACGTGGCCGAGCACGCCATCGCCCTGCTCTTCGCCTGCGCCCGCAAGGTGGCGGCCAGCCGCGAAACGCTGGACGCCTCCAGCCGCACCGGCCAGTGGGATTTCTCCAAGCTCTTCCCCATCTACCGCATGCGCGGCAAGACGCTCGGTGTCATCGGCGCCGGCCGCATCGGCGGCACGCTGATCACCCGCCTGAAAGGCTTCGGTTTCCGGATCCTGGCCAACGACCCCTACTTGACCGAAGCCCGCAAAACCGAACTCGGCGTGGAATTCGTGGAGAAGGACCGCCTCTTCCGGGAGTCCGACCTCATCACGGTCCACACGCCGCTCGGCCCGGAAACCCGCCACATCATCAGCGCCAAAACCCTGGCGCAGATGAAGCCCACCGCCTACGTGGTCAACACCTCCCGCGGCGGCATGGTGGATCACGAGGCTCTGGCCGCGGCCTGCAAGTCCAAACGCATCGCCGGTGCGGCCATCGACGTGTTCGAGGTCGAACCCCCGCCGACGAGCCACCCGCTCTTCGGGCTCGACAACGTCATCCTCACGCCCCACATCGGCTGGGCTTCGGTGGAATCGGGCGAACAGATCCGCCAGAGCATCCTGGAGGACATCCTGAATGCCGCCAAGGGCAATCCCGCCCGCAATATCGTCAACAAAGAACTGATCAAGAAATAAACCGCCACCGCGGTTTGGGAGATTCGATCATGGGCATCACGCATGTAAACGGCACGCTTCCCGGCCCCAAGGGCAAGGCCCTGCTGGAGAAATGGCATCAATACGAGGCCGACGTCACCGGCTTCCAGGCCCCCGTGGTCTGGGAATCGGCCAAGGGCTGCATCGTCCGCGACGTGGACGGCAACGCGTTCATCGACTGGACCTCGGGCGTGCTGGTGACCAACGTCGGCCACTGCCACCCCCACCTTGTCGAAGCGGCGCGCAAGGCGACCGGCGACCTGCTGAACAACTACGAGTGCGCCAACACCTACCGCATCGCGGCGGCCGAAAAGCTGGTCAAGGCCCTCCCCCGGCACCTCGACAAGTGCTTCTTCCTGAGCACGGGCGCCGAGGCCACCGAGGCCTGCCTGCGCCTCATGAAGCGCAGGTCGGGCAAGTACGAGATCCTCTCCTTCGTGGGCGGCTTCCACGGCCGCACCTTCGGCGCCGCCTCCGCGGGCGGCATGGCCGGCCCGAAACGCGGCTACGGCCCCGGCGTCCCCGGCAGCATCCGCGCGTTATACCCGAATCCGTATCGCGATGATTTCGGCTGGTGCAAGGACGGCCCCCGGTTCGACAAGTACTTCCGCTACCTTGAGGCGGAAATCGCGGCCAACACCACCGGCAGCCTCGGCGGCCTGATCGTGGAGCCCTACCAGGGCGCCGCGGGCTTCATCTTCCCGCCCGCCGGCTGGCTCACGCGGCTCCAGGAATGGGCGCGCGGCAACGGCCTGCTCTTCACGCTCGACGAGGTTCAGGCCTCCTACGGCCGCACCGGCAAAATGTGGGCGCTGGAGCACGAAAACCTGACGCCCGACCTCGTCAGCATCGGCAAGGCCATCGGCTGCGGTGTTCCCGTTTCGGCCGTGGCCGGCACCTCCGACGTCTTCGGCTGCCTGAAAAAGGGCGAGATGTCCAGCACGCTGGGCGGCAACCCCGTGTCCAGCGCCGCGGTGACCGCCATCCTGGAAATCTACGAGCGCGAGGACCTCGTCGGGAACTCCGCGGCGATGGGCGCCTACATGAAGGGCAAGCTCGAAAAGCTGGCCGCGAAGAGCCGCTTCCTGGGCGACGTGCGCGGCATGGGCCTGGTGATGGGCCTGGAGTTCGTGAAGGACAAGTCGACCCGCGAGCCCCACGCCGCGCTGATCCGCCCGCTCATGGAGGCCTGCGCCAACAACGGCCTGCTCATCGGCTCCGTCGGCATCGCCGGCAACGTGATCCGCGTGGCCCCGCCGCTCGTCATTACGAAGGCCGAAGCCGACGAAAGCCTCGCGCTCTTCGAAAAAACGCTCCTGGAGCTCGAAGCGAAATGAAATCCCTGCGCTCTGTCATCGACTCGCTGCTGCCCGAAACCGTCCAACTGCTCTCGGACCTGATCGCGTTCCCCTCGACGCCCGGCAAGGAGCACGAGGCCCTCCTGTTCCTGGAAAAGGCCTTCGCCAGTACCGGGGCGCGGGTTGAGCGGGTTCCGCTCAACGACAGCCTGCGGCAGGATCCCGATTACAGCGATCCGATCCCGGACATCCCCTACAACGGCCGCTTCAACCTGCGCGTGGTCCGGCCCGGCACGGGCGGCGGCCGGTCCCTGCTCTTCAACGCCCACACCGACGTGGTGCCGCCCTCGGCCGACCAGGCCGCCCCCTGGACCGCGCGCCTGGAAAACGGCCTGCTCCACGCGCGCGGCGCGTGCGACGCCAAGGGCCAGGTGGCCACCGTCTACCTGATGCTGCGCGCGCTCCAGGAATCGGGGCTGTCCCTGAAAGGCGACGTGCTGGCGCATATCGTGGTGGAGGAGGAAAACGGCGGCAACGGCACGCTGGCCATGGCGCGGCGCGGCGAAAAGGCCGATGCCTGCATCGTGCTCGAGCCGACCGAAGGGCGCGTGCTCACCGCCATCCGCGGCGCGGTCTGGTTCCGCCTGATCTTCCACGGCAAGGCCGGCCACAGCGGCCAGGCGGGGCAGACCCGCAGCGCCCTGCTCCTGGCGCGCGATGCGATCGCCGCGCTGGAGAAGTATCACGACGACCTGCTGGCCGCCTCTCGCGGCGATCCGCTGTTCGATGCCTACCCCAACCCCATGCCGATCACCTTCGGCCGCCTGGAGGCGGGCAACTGGCCGGCCTCCGCGCCCAGCCTGGCCGTCATGGAGGGCGTGCTCGGCCTGCTGCCCAACAAGACGAAGGAACAGGTCTGCGGGGAGATGCGCGCGGCCCTGGAGGCCGTCCCCTCGCTGGCCGGTCATTTTGAGCTCACATTCCTGTACCGGCACGACAGCAGCGTGCTGGAGCCCGCCCATGCCCTGCCCCAGGGCCTCATGCAGGCGGCGGCGGAACTGGGCCGGCCCAGCAAGATCGATGCCATGACCGCCTCGTGCGACGCCTGGCTTTACCGCAACCAACTCGGCATCCCCACGGTCGTCTACGGACCGGGCTCGCTGAAGGTCGCCCACTCGAAAGACGAACACATTGCGGTGCGGGATCTCGCCGACGCCGCGGAAACGCTGGCCGCCTTCCTGGCGCGCCATGCCGGAGAAGCATCATGAAAGCGCTGGTCAAGACCCAGAAGGGCGTCGGCAATATCGAAATCCGGGACATGCCCGAACCGACTCCCGGCCCGGGCGAAGTCAAAATCAAGATCGAAGGCTGCGGCATCTGCGGCTCCGACATCCATATCCGCCACGACCAGTTCCCCTACTGGCCGCCGGTTATCCTGGGCCATGAATTCACGGGCACCGTCATCGCCTGCGACCCGGGCTGCAAGGTCTCCAAGGTCGGCGACCGCGTGGTGGCCGAGCCCCACACCCGCGCCTGCGGCGTCTGCCACCTGTGCCGCACCGGCAACATCCAGATCTGCCCGCACAAGCGCTCCCCCGGCTGGGGCATCCACGGCGGCATGACGCAG
>JAWOJA010000026.1:0-30625 GCA_046484345.1 Kiritimatiellia bacterium | reverse complement strand
TTTCCGAATCGATGTGCTCGTGTTTCCTACGGTGCCGCGGGAAAGGATCTTCCCTTTGGCATCGAGGACGCATACGCTATGACTTTTATCTCCCATGTCGATCCCAATCGTGATACTTTTATCCATGACCGATCTCCTCTTGCACCTTGAGTGCGTTAATAGTTGAGCGTGATTATGTCACAGCTCTCGAGAAGATCGGTCCTTTTTTCTATCATTGCCTGCTCATCCTACCTTTTCCGCGCTGAGGGGCTCAGGCTGGAGGCGCCGGGACCATTATTCCACGTCACCTCGCCTTCGCCCCTCATCATCGAAAAATCGCCTCGTCATATTCCGGCTAACGGAACGCCGCACCCGAGTTACCATCGCGCGCCCCAGCCCTTTCGGGCATGGCGGGCGGCGCGCGAGCCGGTTTCCGATATAAGCCCGAAGAGTGTATCCATAAATACAGATCGGGCGTATCGTGGGAACCGAAATCGCGCGCCGCCCTAGCGTGCCCAAAGGGCCGCGGGCGCGCGAGTGGAACCGGGCGCGGCGTTTCGTTAAGGCGGACCATGGCGAGATGATTTTGCGATGATAAGGGTTGAAGGCGATGCGGCGAGGCCTCGTGGGCCCGACGCATCCAGCCTGAAGCCCTTAGCGCGCAAAAGCATCCGCCAGGGGACGCCCGAAACGCCGCACCCAGCCGTGTGAACCAAGGCCGACAGACTGCCCCGCCAATGCGCATCATGATGCGCAAGCATCTTGACATCACTCTTCCCGGCGCGGTACAGTAAGCGCATGAGAACCACTTTGAGCATCGATGACGACCTGCTGGCCGCCGCCAGAAGCCTCGCCCGCGCCAAGTCGCAATCGCTTGGCCAGGCGCTGTCCGAACTGGCGCGCCGGGGCCTGGCCGGTACCCCCCGGGTGCGCGCGGCCCGGCCGGGCGCGGGCTTCCCGATGTTCTCCGTTCCGCGCGATGCCCACCCGATTACCATCGACGATGTGCGCCAGGCGGAGGACGAGGCGTGAAGGTGAGCCTGCTGGACGTCAATATGCTGATCGCCCTGGCCTGGCCGTCCCATGTTCATCATCGGCAGGCGCATGGCTGGTTCTCGCAAAACGCCGCGCGCGGCTGGGCGACCTGCCCCCTGACCCAATGCGCGTTCGTCCGGATCTCCTCCAACCCGAAAATCATCCCCGAGGCGGTCATGCCCGCGGAGGCGCTGGCCCTTCTGCGCCAGATGGTCGGACTGAAGACGCACACCTTCTGGAAGGACGAGATCGGCATTCTGGACAAGTCTGTTCCCTCCGCTCTTCTCGTCGGCCACCGGCAGATCACGGACGCTTATCTGCTTGGCCTGGCGATCCGCCACGACGGACGCCTGGTGACCCTGGACGGCGGAGTCGCCGATCTGCTGCCGCCCGGCAGCCCCCACCGCGATGCCCTGCACGTATTGGCCTAACGGCCGCCAGCGCTTGACAGGAATACAGCAATACGGTTAAATGTATTTATGAAAGTGACCGTTGATATTCCGGATGATGTTTACCGCCAGGTCAAGGCCAAGAGCGCCCTGGAGGGTTGGGCCGTTCGGGAAGTCGCCACCACCCTTTTCCGCGCCTGGGTGGCGGCGCCCGCCGCGGCGCCGCCGGAGGCGCAGAAGGCGCCGGCTGGAAAAAAAGAGCCCGCCGATCCGCCCTGGTTCGGCGGTTTAAGGGCCCATGCGCCGCGGGCCAAGGGCCTTTACGACATGGAGGCCATCCGCCGGAGCATCGCGCGGGGCCGCACCGGGGAGGATCGCCCGTGACGAAAATAGGACTGGACAGCTCCGTGGTGTTGCGGCTTCTCGTGGGCGAGCCGGAAGCCCAGGCGCGCGGCGCCCTGCGCTGGCTGCGGGATGCCAAAAAAGCCGGCATCCGGCCTGTGGTCTGCGATCTCGTCGTCGCCGAAGTCTATTTCGCGCTTCAGCACCATTTCGGCGTCTCCAAGGCGGCCGCGCTGAACCATCTGTCGCAATTCCTATCCGGCGGGGAAGTGACGCCCGACGGCGCCGCCGCTTCAGTTCTGGCGGTGCCCGGCCTGGCGACGGCCAAACCCGGTTTTGTGGATCGCCTGATCCATGCGCATTACGCGAAGGGCAAAGAGGAGGGCATGGCCACCTTCGAACGGGCGGCGCAATCGCTGCCCCGGGTGGTTCTCCTCGGGGATGCTCCCTGACCATCCGCGCTTCGCGCGCTTTTTTTACTCTCCACCCTTTGCATCTCTCGCGGGGCCTGCTATACTTAGCGCTCGTTTTACCCGGCAAGGATCCATGGCGAAATCTCCACACAGCTACGACGAATCCAAGATCAAGACGCTCTCCTCCCTGGAGCACATCCGCGTCCGCACCGGCATGTACATCGGCCGCACGGGCGACGGCTCCCAGTACGAGGACGGCATCTACATCCTGCTCAAGGAAGTGGTCGACAACGCGATCGACGAATACATCATGGGCTACGGCAAACGGGTCGACATCGCCATCCAGGACGGCGTGGTGGAAGTGCGCGACTACGGGCGCGGCATCCCGCTCGGCAAGATCGTGGACTGCGTCTCCACCATCAACACCGGGGCCAAGTACAACGACGATGTCTTCCAGTTCAGCGTGGGCCTCAACGGCGTGGGCACCAAGGCCGTCAACGCGCTCTCCAAGGAGTTCCTCGTCCGCAGCCACCGCGACGGCGAATTCGCCGAGGCCCGCTTCGAACGCGGCAAGCTGACCGGGCAGAAAAAAGGGCGCGACGCGTCCGCCAAGGACGGCACCTTCGTCACCTTCACGCCCGACCCCGAAATCTTCGGCAAAAGCGCCTACATCGAGGCCCACGTCCTGCGCCGCTTCCGCTTCTACGCCTGGCTCAACGCCGGCCTCACCCTCCAGTACAACGGCCAGGCCATCGCCTCGGAAAACGGCCTGCTCGACCTGATCGCCGAGGAGACCGACGGCGAACAGCTCTACACGCCGCTCCATTACCGGGACAAGATGCTGGAGATCGCCTTCGTCCACACCAACCGCTTCAGCGAGGACTACTTCTCCTTCGTCAACGGCCAGTTCACCGCCGACGGCGGCACGCACCTGAGCGCCTTCCGCGAGGGCGTGCTCAAGGCGGTCAACGAGTTCGCCAAGGGCAAGTTCGAGGGCGAGGACGTGCGCGAGGGGCTCATCGGCGCCCTCGCCATCCGGCTGAAGGACCCGCTGTTCGAGTCCCAGACCAAGAACAAGCTCGGCAACGCCGAAATCCGCGCCCCGCTCGTCCAGCAGGTCCGCGACGTGATCGTGGACCTGTTGCACCGCGAACCCGCGGTCGCCGAGCGGCTCCTCGCCAAGATCCAGGACACCGCCGCGCTGCGCAAGGAGCTGCAGACCGTCAAGAAGCTCGCCCGCGAGCGCGCGAAGTCCGTCTCCATCCGCGTGCCCCAGCTCAAGGACTGCAAGCACCACTTCGACCACAAGCGGCAGAAGGGCCTCGAAACGAAGCTCTTCATCACGGAAGGCCAGTCCGCCGCCGGCTCCATCGTCAGCTGCCGCGACCCCAACACGCAGGCCATCTTCACGCTCAAGGGCAAGCCGCTCAACGCCTGCGAGCTGAACCGCGACTCCATCTACAAGAACGACGAGCTCTACAACCTCATGCGGAGCCTCAACATCGAGGAGACGGTGGACAACCTGCGCTACCGCCACGTCATCCTCGCGACCGACGCCGACGTGGACGGCCTGCACATCCGCAATCTCATGATCACCTTCTTCCTTCGCTTCTTCAAGCCGCTCGTGCAGGAGGGCCACCTGCAGATCCTGGAGACGCCCCTCTTCCGCGTCCGCAACAAGAAGGAAACCACCTACTGCTACTCCGAGGCCGAGCGCGACGCCGCCGTCAAACGCCTCTCCGCCCCCGAGGTCACCCGCTTCAAAGGCCTCGGCGAAATCTCGCCCGCGGAGTTCAAGGCCTTCATCGGCCCGGAGATGCGCCTCACCGCCGTCGCCACGCTCGAGGAGCACGCCATCCCCAACCTGCTCACTTTCTACATGGGCCGCAACACCCCCGAGCGGCGGCAGTACATCATGAACAACCTGATCGTGGATCCCGAATCATGAGCCCCCCCGACCAGCCCGATCTCTTTTCCGCCATCCCGCCCGAACCGGCCCGCAAGCCCGCGCCCGCCCGCCGCAAACCCGCCGCCGAAGAGGCCGACGCCCCGTCCGCCGTCGCCGCCCCGGTCGGCGCGCACCTGCCGGAAGCGGCCAGTTCCCTCCACCGGCTCATGGACATCAATTTCCTCCAGTACGCCTCCTATGTCATCTGCGACCGCGCCGTGCCGCACCTCGACGACGGGCTCAAGCCGGTTCAGCGGCGCATCCTCTGGGCGCTGCACGAGAAGGACGACGGCCGCTTCGTCAAGGTCGCCAACATCGTCGGCCACTCCATGCAGTACCACCCGCACGGCGACGCCTCCATCTCCGACGCGCTGGTCAACCTGGAAAACAAGCGTTACCTGATCGAGGGACAAGGCAACTTCGGCAATTTCATCACGGGCGACCGCGCCGCCGCCTCGCGGTACATCGAGTGCCGCCTCACCGAGCTGGCCCGCCGCGAGATGTTCCACGACGCGCTCACCCCGCTCATCCCCAGCTACGACGGGCGCAACAAAGAGCCCGTGGTGCTGCCCTGCAAGCTCCCCCTCGTGCTCATGCTCGGGGCCGACGGCATCGCCGTGGGGCTCTCCACGCGCATCCTGCCCCACAACTTCGGCGAGCTGCTCGAGGCGCAGATCGCCATCCTGCGCAAAAAACCCTTCACCGTGCTGCCCGACTTCCCGCAGGGCGGCCTCATGGACGCGGCCGACTACGGCGGCGGCAACGGCCGCATCAAGATCCGGGCGCGCATCAAGGAAAAGGAAAAACACCCCGGCATCCTCGTGATCACCGAGGTGCCGTACGGCACGACCACCGAAACGCTCATCGCCTCCATCGAGGAGTCGGCCCGGACCGGCAAGGTGCCCGTGCGCTCCATCAGCGACTTCACCGCCGCCTCGGCCGAAATCGAGCTGACCCTGACGCAAGGCGCCAACCCCGTGCAGGCCGTGCAGGCCCTCTACG
The DNA here is from genome assembly GCA_046484345.1 of Kiritimatiellia bacterium. Lineage (GTDB taxonomy): Bacteria > Verrucomicrobiota > Kiritimatiellia > CAIKKV01 > CAIKKV01 > CAIKKV01. The sequence goes on along the minus strand of JAWOJA010000026.1, from coordinate 25,517 downwards.
CCTTCACCGCCTGCGAACAATCGCTTTCGAGCCGCATCATCGTCATCCGGGGCAACCGGCCCGCGGAAATGGACGTCCCCTCGGTTTTGCGGGCGAACACGGAGCGGCTGCTGCTCCTGCTCGACGCCGAGCTGAAGCACCGGAAACAGGAGCTGAGCGAGGATATCCACGCCAAGACGCTCGTGCAGCTCTTCGTGGAAAACCGGATTTACAAGCGCATCGAAACCTGCACCACCTACCCCGAGGTGCAGAAGGCCGTGCTCGAGGGCCTGGCCCCCTTCCGCAACCAGCTGCGCCGGGACATCACGGCCGACGACGTCGAGATGCTGCTCGGCGTGCGCATCCGGCGGATCTCGCTGTTCGACATCCAGAAGAACCGCAAGGAGATCGACGGCCTGGTCCTGGAACTGGCCCAGGTGGAGAAAAACATCGGCGCCCTCACCCCCTACGCCATCCGCTACCTGCAGAACCTGCTCAAGACCTACGCCCCGCTCTACCCCCGGCGGACCGAGCTGGCCGCCTTCGGGCAGATCGAGGTGCGCGAGCTCACCGCCAAGGAGCTCACGGTCAAAATCGACCGCGAAAAGGGCTACCTCGGCACCGAGGTGGAGGGCGAGGCCCTGCTCGAATGCTCGTCGCTCGACAAGCTGGTGGCCCTCTGGGCCGACGCGCGCTACAAGGTCTTCCCGCCGCCCGGCAAGCTGTTCACCGACACCAACCTGCTTTACGCCGACAAGTACGACCGCGACCGCGTCATGACCCTGGTCTACGCCTTCGAGCAGATCACCTGGCTGAAGCGCTTCACCCTCGGCGGGGCCATCATGAACAAGGAATACACCTGCGCCCCCCCGGGCTCGGAGGTGCTCTTCTTCTCGGCCGACGAGGCGCCGGAGTTGTACCTGAAATACAAGCCCGCCAAAAACCAGAAGATCCACCAGCAGATTTTCAAGACCACCGACGTTCCCGTGAAAGGCGTCCAGGCCCGCGGCAACCAGATGACCATGAAGGCCGTCGAACGGATTTCGGCCGGCCCCAACAAGCCCCGCTGGTGGCGCGAGGAGGACGGCGAAGGCCCCAAGGGCGTCCTGTTCAACGTGTAGCCCTACAGCCTGTTGTATTTATCTTTCGCGCGAAGCGACGGAGGGCGGAGTTCCTACGACGCCGCCATAGCCGATTTCGGGACGGTTGCTTTGTTGGTTGGGCTTCCGATATAAGCCCGAAGACGGCAAACGCTGTTTCGGTGAAATACAGATTGGGCGTATCGTGGGAACCAAAATCGCGCGCCGCCCGAGGTCCGCGACAGCGGCCGGGCGCGCGAGGTGTTCCGGGTGCGGCGTTTCGATCAGGCGGACCCTGGCGATGCGATTTTGCGATGCTGGCGGTTGACGGCGAGGTGAGCTGGGCTCGTGCCCGCGAGCCTCCAGCCGGAAACCGTCAGCGCGCAAAAGCGCGCACCAGGGAACGCCCGAAACGCCGCGCCCAACCCAACCGACACGCAACCGACACCCGCATTGCCCCTTGACTTTCCCCGGCATCCGTTGAAAGATAAGCCATCAAGCAAAGGATAGGCGCATGACGAAGATGAACGCCCGCGAAATCAGAATCAATCTTTATCTCTCCGGTTTTGTCTCTATTCTGGGTCTTCTCCTGTGGGTACTCGGCCTGGCGGCCGTGAAACAGGGCTTTTTCCTGATCGAATACGCCGTCATGACCCGCGGCACCGGGGTCGTCGTGTTGCTCGTCGGCCTGTTGTGGCTCGCCGCCTCGCTGATCAAGCTGTCTAACAGCCCCCGCGCCCGGGCCGTCCGATAATCCGCCCCGAAATCGCGCCCGCCGCCGCCATCACCATTTTTCGAGATGCACGGCCGCATCGCTATACCGCGTGCGGGCCTCGAGCTTCACCGCCGGGATGCCAACCGCAATCACCCCCACCGGGATGACCTGTTCGGGAATTTCCAGCGCCGCGCGAAGCAGGTCGATCCGGTCGGGCCGGGGATGCACGCCCAACCAGCAGGCCCCGCAGCCCAGCGCCGGCGCCGCCAGCAGCAGGTTCTCAATCGCCGCGCTGCAATCCTGCAACAGGTAGGAGAGCTCGCCGGCATGCGCCTTCTGCAGGTCGCCGCAGACCACAATGCCCACTGCGGCGCGGGTCAGGAACTTGCCGTTCGGCAGCGCGGCCGCCATCTGGGCGAGCATCCGCGCGTCCCGCACCACAATGAACTCCCACGGGTCCTTGCAGGCCGCCGAAGGCGCCGCCATGGCCGCCGCGAGCATATCCTTCACCATGGCGTCCGTCACATCGCCCGCCATAAACTCCCGCACGCTGCGTCTTGAATAGATCAGGCTCAACTTGGCATTCATTACCGGCTCCTTTCACAATCTCCCGCGTCTGGCCCGATTATCGCCCTCCTCCGGGTCTTCCGTCAAATCCAAATTTGTTTGCTCCCCGCCCCCCCCGCCCGCTACCATGCCCGCGAACACAGGAAAGGCGCGTCATGTCCCAATCATCCCTGCCCTCCGAGGAACAGAAGCTCCTCAACGACCGATTCCGGCTGCTGGCCGGCTCCCCGCCCGCCGAAACCGGCACCCGCATCGTCATCGCCGTCATCGGCCGCGACCGCCCGGGCATCCTCGCCGGCGTCACCGGCATCCTCGCGGCCCGCGGCGCCAACATCCTCGACGTGAGCCAGACCATCCTGAGCGGCCTCTTCACCATGATCATGATCGCCGATATCGCCGCCAGCGCCTCGCCCTTCGCGGACCTCAAAAAGGAACTCGGGGAACACGGCCGCGGCCAGGGCCTCTCCGTGATGGTCCAGCATGAAGACCTGTTCCGGGCCATGCACCGGGTGTAAGGGAAAACCGCCATGACGCTCGCTTCCGACGAAATTCTCGAAACCCTGGGCATGATCCACGCCCAGAACCTCGACATCCGCACCGTGACCCTGGGCATCGATCTGCGCGATTGCGCCGGCCCCGACGTCCGCCAGACGGCCCGCAAGGCCTACGACAAGGTCTGCCGCCGCGCCGGCCTGCTCGTGCGCGCCGCCGAGGAAGCCGAGCGGGATTACGGCATTCCCATCGTCAACCGCCGCGTGAGCGTGACGCCGGTCTCCTGGTTCGCGGCCGCCTGCGATACCCCCGACTACACGCCCATCGCCCGCGAGCTCGACCGCGCCGCCTGCGAACTGGGCATCGACTTCCTGGGCGGCTATTCCGCGCTCGTGGAAAAGGATCTCTCCACCGCGGCCCGCAACCTGATCCTCGGCATCCCCGAGGCCCTGCTGGCCACCTCGCGCCTGTGCGCCTCGGTCAACATCGGCACCTCGCGCGCGGGCGTCAACATGGACGCCGTGGCGCTGATGGGCCAGACCGTCGTGCGCGCCGCCGCCCTCTCCGCCGCCACCGGCGGCAGCGCCTGCTGCCGCCTCGTCGTCTTCTGCAACGCCGTGCACGACAACCCCTTCATGGCGGGCGCCTTTTTCGGCGTGGGCGAGGCCGAATGCTCCCTCTCCGTCGGCATCTCGGGACCCGGCACCGTCCGCGCCGCGCTCGAGCAGCTCGGCCCGGGCAAGGACCTCCAGACCGTGGCCGAGGAGATCAAGCGGACGGCATTCAAAATAACCCGCGCGGGCGAACTGATCGGCCGCCGCGTCGCCGCCCGCCTCGGCGTGCCGTTCAACATCATCGACCTCTCGCTCGCCCCCACCCCGGCCGCCGGCGACTCGGTGGGCGACATCCTGGAGGCGATCGGGCTCGAAAAGGTGGGCGGCCCGGGCACCACCGCCGCCCTCGCGCTGCTCAACGACGCCGTCAAACGCGGCGGCGCCATGGCCACCAGCCACGCCGGCGGCATGAGCGGGGCCTTCATTCCCGTGAGCGAGGACGCCACGCTTTCCCGGCGCGCGGCCGAAGGGGCCCTGACGATCGAAAAACTCGAGGCCATGACCGCCGTCTGCTCGGTGGGCCTGGACATGATCATCGTGCCGGGCGAGACGAGCGCGGAAACCCTGTCGGGCATCATCGCCGACGAGGCGGCCATCGGCATGTGCAACAACAAGACCACCGCCGTGCGGATCATCCCCGCGCCGGGCAAAAAAGTGGGCGAGCATGTGGAGTTCGGCGGCCTGCTCGGCGGCGGACCCGTCATGCCCGTCAACACCGCCTCCTGCGCCACGCTCATCGCGCGTGGCGGGCGCATTCCCGCCCCCCTGCGCGGCTTGACCAATTAACCCGCCGAACGCCCCCCTTTTATCGTTGACCGGCCTTGCAACTAGTCGGATAATAGTTGGTTTAAGCGGGCTCGGGCCGCTGAAAGGATCGGCATGACGGCACCAACAACTTCTCCGGGACCGGACGCCCTGCCCCGCCCGGTCTTCGACGAGGATATCTGCAAAGGCTGCGGACGTTGCATCGCCGCCTGCCCCAAGAAGGTCCTGCGCTTCAAAACCACCCTCAACCGCCGGGGCGTCAAGCCCGCCGAATACACCGGCACGGGCTGCATCGGCTGCGGCTACTGCTTTTACAACTGCCCCGAACCCTACGCCGTAGAAGTTCACACGCCGGATAAAAAGAAATGATTAAATTCGTCAAAGGCAACGAGGCCGTGGTCGTCGGCGCGCTCTACGCAGGCTGCGACGCCTTCTTCGGCTACCCCATCACGCCGGCCAGCGAAATCGCCCATGCCGCCTCGGAATACTTTCCCGCCGTGGGGCGCGAATTTCTCCAGGCCGAATGCGAAACCGCCTCCATCAACATGGTCTACGGCGCCGCGTCGGCAGGCAAGCTGGCCATGACCGCCTCCTCCGGCCCCGGCATCAGCCTGATGCAGGAAGGCCTCTCCTATATGGCCGGCGCGGAGCTCCCCGGCGTGATCATCAATATCCAGCGCGCCGGCCCCGGCCTCGGCAACGTCTACCCCGAGCAGGGCGACTACAACCAGGCGGTCAAGGGCGGCGGCCACGGCAACTACCAGTCCCTCGTGCTCGCCCCCGGCAACGTGCAGGAGATGTGCGACCTCACCATCAAGGCCTTCGAACTGGCCTTCCGCTACCGCAACCCCGTCATCGTGCTGGCCGACGCCGTGCTCGGCCAGATGATGGAAACCCTGCGCCTGCCCGATCACGAAGCCCCCCGCCCCGACACCCGCTCCTGGGCCGTCCAGGCCACGCCGGAAACGCGCGACCACCTGATCACCTCCATTTACCTGAACGCCTCCATGCAGGAGGAGCACAACCAGAAGCTGCAGGACAAGTACGCCTCGATGCAAGGGGAAGCCCTGGCCGAAACCTACCGGCTCGAGGACGCCACGATCGTCCTCGCCGGCTACGGCATCTCCAGCCGCATCGCCCGCACCGCCGTGGACACCCTTCGCGAAAAAGGCGTGCCCGCCGGACTCTTCCGCCCCCTCACGCTTTACCCCTTCCCGCGCGAGGCGCTCCGCCGCGCCGCCGAGGGCCGCACCCTCGTGGCCGTCGAGCTGAGCCGCGGCCAATTCCGCGACGACCTCGCCTTCCAGCTTGGCCGCACCGCCGAATCCATTCCCCTCGTCAACCGCATGGGCGGCATGCTGATCCCCGTGGACCAGCTCGTCGACCGCGTGCTCGCGCTACCCGGCTGACCGCCCGAGGATTTTCCATGAATGTCAAAAAAGCCGTCGGTTTCTACCCCCACTTCGATCGCAGCGGCTCGCCCGGCCGCGACACCCATTACTGCCCCGGCTGCGGCCACGGCATCCTCCACAAGCTGATCGGCGAAGCCCTCGTGGAACTCGGCCTCCAGGACCGCACCGTCATCGTGAACCCCATCGGCTGCGCCGTCTTCGGTTACTATTACTGGGACGCCGGCAACATCGGCGCCGCCCACGGCCGCGCCCAGTCCGTGGCCACCGCCCTGAACCGCACCCTTCCCAACGCCGTCGTGATCGCCTACCAGGGCGACGGCGACCTCGGCGCCATCGGCTTCAACGGCACCTTCCAGGCCGCCGGCCGCGGCGAACACGTGGCCACCTTCTTCGTCAACAACGCCACCTACGGCATGACCGGCGGCCAGCTGGCCCCCACCTCGCTCATCGGCCAAAAGACCGCCACCTCGCCCGCCGGCCGCTCCGCCGCCCACGAGGGCTATCCGCTCCACGTGTGCGAAACCCTGAATCAGCTCCAGGCGCCCGTCTACATCGAGCGCTGCTCGCTCGCCGATACCAAGCGCATTCTCCAGGCCCGCAAGGCCGTGCGCAAGGCCCTCGAAATCCAGCGCGACGGCAAGGGCTACGCCTTCGTCGAGTTCCTCGCCCCCTGCCCCACCAACATGGGGCTCGATGCCATCCAGTCGGCCCAGTTCACGACCGATCACCTGGAAAAAGAATACCCGCTGGGCTGCCTGCGCGACCAGTCCGCCGAAGCCCAACCCCGCCCGCCCGCCCCGCCCGCCCCCTCACCCTCCGTCTTCTTCGGCGGCGGTATCGCCGCCGTCGACCCCGCGCCCATCTCCGACTTCCAGGAAAAACGGGTCAAGGTGAGCGGTTTCGGCGGCCAGGGCATCCTCAGCCTCGGCCTCGTCCTGGCCGAAGCCGGCCGCTTCGCCGGCCAGCAGACCTCGTGGCTGCCCAGCTACGGGCCCGAACAGCGCGGCGGCGCCGCCGCCTGCTCCGTCGTCATCAGCGGCAAAGCCATCGGCTCGCCCGATGTGGACAAGCCCGACCTGCTCGTCTGCATGAACCGCCCCTCGCTCGAGCGGTTCCTCAAAACCGTCAAGCCCGGGGGCTGCCTGATCTATGATGCGCAAATCCCCTTCACCGAAGCCGCCGCCGCCGGCGTGCGCCTCGTCGCCGTGCCGGCCACCGACCTGGCCGGCGAGCTGGGCGTTCCGAAAGCCGCCAACACCGTCATGCTCGCCGCCATCGCCTTCCTCGGCGCCAGCGGCCTGCCCCGCGAGCGGATCCTCCAGGCGCTCGACGAAAGCTTTGCAAAAAAACCAAAACTCATTCCCATCAACCACAAGGTCTTCGAGGCGGCCCTCGCCTGGTGCGAGGCCCATCTCGGCTAACCCCCGTGGAACCATGAACCAGCATCTGCTCGACCGACTGCTCGGCCGTTCCGAATTTGAATCCTACGAGGATTTCCGGGCCGGCTTCGACGTCCGTCCCCAGGCCGGTCTCGAATTCGAGCCAGCCCGGGCGGGGTCCGCCCAGCTTGGCCAGCAGCAACACTGCACGGTCGCGGGCGAGCCGCTGAACCCGGAGGTCTACGACCAGTTCCTCGCCGGCACGGGCGTGCCCGACGACGAACGCGGCGCGATCGTGAAAGCCGCCATCATCCTCGCGCGCGGGTACGAACCCGGTGAAAAGCTGAAACGGGAACTGCAGGAACACGTCAAGAAAGTGACGGTTCCCTACAAGTATCCCCGCGTCATCGAATTTATGACCGAACTGCCCAAAACCATCAGCGGCAAAATCCGGCGCGTGGCCATCCGGGGGGATGACCGCCGGAAGCCGCGAGCCTGAGGTTGAGAAGAAAATGAACCAGACGGTCGGAGCCCGCATACAAGCGTTCCGGGAACGCCTGCCCCTGTCCGTGGACGAGCTGGCCAAGGCGGCCCGGCTCAACCCCGCGCTGGTGGCCGCCATCGAGGCCGGCGAGGCCTATCCCGCGATCGGCACCCTCGCCCGCCTGGCCCGCGCGCTCGGCCAGCGCCTGGGCACCTTCATGGACGACCAATTCCGCGAGGATCCGCTGGTCGTGCGCAAGAGCGAGCGCCAGGCGGAATCCGCCTTCCGCCGCGAGGACGCCAGCGGCCTGCCCTACCGCTACTTCCCCCTGGGCCGCGGCAAGACCGACCGCCACATGGAGCCGTTTTTCATCGAAATCGAACCGGGCAAAACCGCCGCCCCCTCCTCCCACGAGGGCGAGGAGTTCCTCGTCTGCGTCTCGGGCCGCGTGAAGGTCCTTTACGGCGACAAGACCCGCCTGCTCGAACCCGGCGACAGCATCTACTACAACTCGATCGTGCCGCACGAGGTGAGCGCCGCCGGCCCCGGCAAGGCGGAAATCTACGCGGTCGTGTTTGTCCCCCTTTAAACGGAGCGGCGCCATGATGACACCCGACCAGCCGACCCGCGAACTGACGCTGGGCCAGATCCTCGACGAAACCGTCGCGCGCTATCCCGACAACGACGCCGTGGTCTACGCCGACCGCGACTACCGCCTGAGCTGGCGGGAATTCTCCGCGGAGGTCGACCGCCTCGCCAAGGGCCTGATGGCCCTGGGCGTGCGGAAGAACGAAAAGGTGGCCATCTGGGCCGGCAACGTGCCGCACTGGGTGGCCCTGCAGTTCGCGACCGCCCGCATCGGCGCCATCCTCCTCACCATCAACACGAATTACCGCACCCGCGAGCTGGACTATGTCCTGAAGCAGTCGGACGCGGAAAACCTCTTCATCATCGACCGGCTGCGGGACAACGACTTCCTCGCCTCGGTGAACGAGCTTGTTCCCGAATTGAAATGCATGCCGCGCGACCGCCTGCGCCCGGCCGCCTACCCCCGCCTGCGGCGCCTCTTTTTCCTGGGCCCGGAAAAGCACCGCGGCTTTTACGCCATGCCCGAGCTGCTGGCGCTCGCGGCGACTGTGAGCGACGCCGACTACCGGGCGCGCCAGGCGCGGCTCTCCTGCCACGACGTGGTGAACATGCAGTACACCTCGGGCACGACGGGCTTCCCCAAGGGCGTCATGCTGACCCATTACAATATCGGGAACAACGGCTGGTGGATCGGGAAAAACCAGAACCTCTCGGGCCGCGACCGGGTCTGCATCCCCGTTCCTCTTTTTCACTGTTTCGGATGCGTGCTCGGCGTGATGGCCTGCGTCAGCCACGGGGCGACGATGGTGATCCTGGAGAAATACGAGCCCGTAACCGCCATGGCGGCCGTGGAAAAGGAAAAGTGCACGGGCCTCTACGGCGTGCCGACCATGTTCATCGCCATCCTGGAGCATCCCCTGCGCGACAAGTTCGTCTTCTCATCCCTGCGCACCGGCATTATGGCCGGCTCGCCCTGCCCGGTGAAGAGCATGCGCCAGTGCGTGGACATCCTGCATATGAACGAGGTGACGATCTGTTACGGGCTGACGGAGAACTCTCCCGTCATGACCCAGACGCGCTACGACGAGCCCTCGCTGGAAAAGAAGTGCTCCACCGTCGGCCGCGCCATGCCGGGCATCGAGGTGGCCGTCTTCGATCCCGACACGGGCCAGCGCTGCAAGGCGGGCGAGCCGGGCGAGGTCCGCTGCCGCGGCTACAGCGTCATGAAGGGCTATTACAAGATGCCCGAGGAGACGGCCCTGGCCATCGACGCGGAGGGCTGGCTGCGCTCGGGCGACGTGGGGTTCGAGGATGCGGACGGCTATTTCGCCATCACGGGACGGATCAAGGACATGATCATCCGCGGCGGGGAGAACATCTACCCCAAGGAGATCGAGGACTTCATCCACCACATCCCGGGCGTGCGGGATGTCCAGGTGGTCGGCGTGCCGAGCAAAAAGTACGGGGAACAGCCGGGCGCTTTCGTGATCCTGAAAGAGGGTGTGTCCATGACGGAAACAGACGTCCAGGACTTCTGCCGCAACAGGATCTCCTGGCACAAGATCCCCAAATACGTCGCCTTCACGGCCGCCTATCCCCAGACCGCCAGCGGAAAAATCCAGAAATACAAGCTGCGCGAAGAAGCCGCCCGTCTCTGGCCGGAGGCGTGAGCGCCGCGCGCTACACCAGCCCGTCGAACAACAACAGGTAGGCCTCCGCCACGCTCGCGCGGGTGTAGCGCTCCCGCACCGTCTTCCAGGCGCCGCGCCCCAGCCGGGCCGCCGTCTGGGGTTCGTACAACAGGCGGCGCAGGGCCGCCTCGAGCGCGGCTTCGTCCCCGGCCGTGAACACCAGGCTGTTGACGTTGTTTTCCACAATATCCCGCACGCCGCCCACATCCGTGGAAACCACCGGCAACCCGCAGGCCATCGCCTCGATGAGCGAAATGCCGAACGCCTCGTTTTGCGTCGGAAACACAAACAGGTCGGCCGCCTGCAACCAGGGGGCCACGGTCGGCACATCGCCCGTGAAAATCACACGGTCGCCCAGGTTACTCGCCTGGCACCAGGCGCGCAACTCAAACTCGCAGTTGGCCATGTCGTTGCCGCCCCCGCCCACCAGCGCGAGACGGGCTCCGGGCGCATCCTCCGCCAGCCGTTTCCAAACACGGAGCAGGCCGGGAAGCCCCTTGTAGGTGACCAGCCGGCCCGTATAGACCACCAGCCTATCCTCCGGCCGGATGCCGAGCAACGCCCGCTGGCGGGCCTTCTCGCCCGCCGTAACCGGTTTGAACACGGCATCGTCCACTCCGTTCGGGATCCGGGATACCTTCGCCCGGGGCACGCCGCCACGATACAGCTCCTCGGCGATTTCGGTGGAAATGGCCACAAACGACTGCGCCCGGCGCAGAATGGCGTTGCGCAACCACAGGCCCGCCCGGACCGGCCAGGCGCCAAGACCCAGCCCGGCCCGCTTCAGGCCGTCCTCAAAAAAGGCGCCCGACATCTCCCCGCAGCTCACGGGCCGCAACACGCAGGGAATGCCGCGAAGATGGGCGGCCAGCACCGCCGCCACGCCCAGCACGCGAAGGCCCGGACAGAATATCAGGTCGATCTTCGGCAACCGGAGCAACACGGGCAGAACGCGCAGCAGCATGCCCCATTTCTTGGATGCGCCTTTGCCCACCGGCCCGATGCGGAACACCTCCGAGCCGTTTACCGTGTCGCTCTCCGCATGGGCGCAATCCCAGCGGCGCGTGACAATCACCGCGTCGTGCCCCGCGGCTTTCAGGTCGGCCGCCAGCAACCGCGCCTGGGAGGGAGTGCCCCCCACGCGGGGATAATAACTTTCCACTAAAATGCATACACGCATGTTTGTATCCGCTTTCTTAAACAGCCGAGAATACCCCGCCGCCAAGGAATAAGTCAAGCGGCCCGCTGTGTGCAGGTTGTGCTGGTGCGCATCTCCGAGTATTGGCGCTTTTGTCTTCGCGGTTGTATTTGTCGGTTGGGCGGGGGCGGCGTTTCGGCGTTAATGCACGGCCGCTTTCGGCCTGATCCGGGCTCAAACTGGGGGCGTCGGGCCCACGAGGCCACGCCGCCCCGTTTTCGCCCGGCTGAGGCTCGAAATCAGCTCGTGCATTTCCGCTGATCGAAACGCCGCACCCGAGAAACCATCGCGCGCCCGGCCCTCTGCCGAGGAGCCACGGGCGGCGCGCGAGTTGGTTTCCGAAGAATTGCCCTTGAATAGTTGTCCGAAGGGATGGAGGGCGGAGCCGGGCAGCAGACGAAGCGACGCTACCCGGCAAGTTCCCACGACACCGCCAGCCGCAATACTCTGTTTCGGTGAAATACAGAGTGGGCGTATCGTGGGAACCAAAATCGCGCGCCGCCCGAGGTCCGCGAAAGCGGTCGGGCGCGCGAGTGGAACCGGGGGCGGCGTTCCGTTAGCCGGAATATGACGAGGCGATTTTTCGATGCTGGGGGGCGAAGGCGAGGTGACGTGGAATAATGGTCCCGGCGCCTCCAGCCTGAGCCCCTCAGCGCGGAAAGGCGCCCGTCAGATTACGGCCGGAACGCCGCCCCCAGCACAACTGCAAAGACAAAGCGCCAAAACTCGAAGATGCGTCCATTGTGCTGGGCGCACGAAACGCCCGATACGCCGTATGGGGACACGCTTACTACAACGGGCGTTTTTTCGAGGACCCAACCGCCGCACACCGCCCAACCCCCGCACGCGCCCAACCCCCGCACCCGCGTTTTTTGCTTCTTGCCTTCCGGGGGGTGGCGAACCATAATCCGAGCGTGCGGTCCAACTTTTATTGGTCCGCGCCCTTTCAAAAAAGGAGTTCGCCAATGTACAACCGACTTTTCTTCGCGCTTTTTCCGGCCGCTTTCCTGGCCGCCTCTTCCTTCGCCGGCGACACCAACACCGTGGACCCCAAGGCCGAAACCATCCTGCGCGCCCTCTCGGCCTACTTCAAAACCGTTCCCACTTTCAAGGTCGACCTGGAAGCGGAAACCCGGATCGAATCGCCCGACATGAAACAGGAGTTCACCACCCGCGCCACCCTCGCCGTTAAAAAACCCGACAAGATCGCCATGGCCGTTAAAAACAGCATGATCGGCACCCTGCTCCTCACCTGTAACGGCGCCACCTTCGTAACCTTCCTCCCCGCCCTCAACCGGTACACCATCAAACCCGCCCCCGATTCCCTCGAAAAGCTTTCCATCGAAATGAACGCCTCCTCCCCCGCCTGCCTGCCGGTCATCTCCGCCCTTCTCGAGCGCGATCCCTTCGGCGCCCTGGTCAACGACGCCTCCCGCATCCTCTACCTGGGCGAGGAAGCCTTTAACGGCGTCCCGTGCCACCGCCTTAAATTCGAACACAGCGATTTCGATTGCGAGGCGTGGATCCGCACCGGCCCCCTGCCGCTGCTCGAAGCCATCAAACCCTGCCTCGCCAAAAGCGCGGCCCTCAACAAAATGCCCGCCGACATGAAGGCGAATGTCCTGCTCCAGCTGAAAAACTGGGAATGCGGCGGGGAGTTGCCCGACTCGCTCTTCACCCTCGAGCTGCCGGCGGAAGCCCAGAAGGTCGATTCGCTCTTCCCCGGGGCAGCGGCGGAAACGGCGGAAAACGAGGAGCCCGATCCCTCGGACGCCCTGAAGCAGAAACCAGCGCCCGGTTTCACGCTCCCGCTGCTGGGCGGCGGCACCTTCAAACTGGCTTCCCAAACAAACAAGGCCGTGACCGTGATCTGTTTCTGGACAACCTGGGCCGGCCCCTGCCGGCACGCCCTGCCGATGCTCGAAAAAACGGCCGCCTCGTACAAGGACAAAAACGTGCGGTTCCTCTTCATCAACCAGCAGGAACCCGAAGCCGCCATCCACGATTTCCTGAAATCCGCCGAACTCACCCTTCCCGTCGGACTCGACAAGGAAAGCGAAGTGGCCGGCCTCTACCAGGTGGCTGGCGTTCCCCAAACCGTAATCATCGACAAGGCGGGCATTGTCCGCGAGATTTACGTCGGCTACGGCCGGTCGCTGGAGGACGACATCCGCCTCCAGATCAACGAGCTGCTCCTGCCGCCCGCCGTGCCCTGATCCCTTAGCGCGACAGGCCCAAGTGGGTCATCATGTCGTCGGCGGACTGATAGCAGGCGCCCTCCCGGGCGATGTCCCCCCAGAGCGAAACATTGACGGGAACCAACCACGCGCCCGATTCCACCACTTCGCCCTTGCGCAGGCGCGCGGCGCCGGCGTCGGACCCCGAGACACAAATCGTCGGATCGCTCAGGAAATCGCCCAGCGGCTCGCAGATCGCGCGGGCCGTTTCCTGCAGCGCCTCGCGCGGGGTCAGCTCGGCCTTCGGCGCGCTCCGGGCCGGCAAGGTGGAGGTCAGTTTCAGGAAATAGCCTCCGTACGGATTGCGCTTCACCTCGGCCACGCCATAACGGAGCCCGGCCGGGAACGGCAGAAAAAAGTAACTGCCGCGCGTTCCGTGCGCGAGTCCCTTTTGCCGGAGAGCTTTAACCGCCTCCGCCCGCTCCGAATCCGTCAGGGCCGGATCGCGCGCCGCGCGGATCGCCTCCGCCGTAATGGCATACTTCTGGAGCAGGGGCTCCGCGGCCGCCTGCGTTTTCGCCGCCTCGAGACTCCGCTCCAGCCATTCCTGGCGGATCACGGCGGGATCGGCTTGCACCGAAACCGGCGGCGCGGCTGTGACGACCAGCAGGGCCGGCTGTTTTTTAACCGGCGGCGCGAGCGCCAGCAGCATCCGCCGATAAAGCACCTGGGCCTTGCCCGCCGATACAATCCGGACTGTGCCCCCGCATTGGGGACAGACTTTTGTCGTTCCTTTCGAGCCGCCGCAGGCCCGGCACTGGCGCGGGTTCTCGGCGCAATACATGCACTTGACCTTGCGCGGCGCCGCTCCGAGGCCGGGCAACTTCTGCTCACCCGTCCCTTTGCAGGCCGGGCACTTCCCCGTGCCGTTGCACGCGGTGCAGGGCTCCAGGATGCGGCCGGCCTCGCAGGCGCGGCAGGGGTCGCCGATTCGCTCATCCGCCAAATCCTGCAGCAAGTCGCTTTCCGGGAACGCCTTCTGCAGCCGGGCCCGGATGTCCAATCCCTCGGCCGCATTGCCCGAGGCCAGCGTGCCAAGGGCGTAAAGAACGCCCAGTTGACATTGCTTCTGCGGAACCGGCTCGGCGGGAATCGCCGCCTTCAGCTCGCGCAACAGAACCGGGTTCAAGGGCTGATCGCGAAGCCCGCCCAAAATGCCGTCCAGCGAATTGGTCTGGGCCAGGCACGACCCCGCCACCATTAACGCCGTCAGCGCGCCACGCGCAAAAATCTTCATGCTAGCCCCCGTGTTGTTCGTATCTTACCATGCCCGACCCCACCGCAAGCAAGACCATTCCCCCAGGGCAAACGCATCTAAAACCGCGGAAGCTTGTTGGTTGAGCTGGGTGCGGCGTTTCGGCGTTAATGCCCGGCCGCTTTCGGCCTGATCCGGGCTCAGACTGGGGGCGTCGGGCCCACGAGGCCGCGCCGCCCCGTCTTCACCCGGCTGAGGCTCGAAATCGGCTCGTGCATTTCCGCTGATCGAAACGCCGCACCCGAGTAACCATCGCGCGCCCGCGATCTATCGATCAGCTCGGGCGGCGCGCGAGTTGGTTTCCGAAGAACTGCCCTTGAATAGTTGTCCGAAGGGACGGAAGGGCGGAGCCGGGCAGCAGACGAAGCGACGCTGCCCGGCAAGTTCCCACGACGCCGCAAGCTGCCAAACGCTGTTCCGGTGAAATACAGATCGGGCGTCTCACGGGAACCGAAATCGCGCGCCGCCCGCCATGCCCGGCAGGGCTGGGGCGCGCGAGTGGAACCGGGTGCGGCGTTTCGATCAGGCGGACCCTGGCGATGCGATTTTGCGATGCTGGCGGTTGACGGCGAGGCGAGCTGGGCTCGTGCCCGCGAGCCTCCAGCCGGAAACCGTCAGCGCGCAAAAGCGCGCTCCAGGGACCGCCCGAAACGCCGCACCCAGCCCAACCGGCCATATTACCGCAACCATGTCGAACCCGCCGACGGTCGCATAAACAATGCCAATTTTCCGGGTTTCTGCCTAAATTTAGATGCGTTTGCCCTGCAAGTCCATTCCCCGGCTTGAATGACACACACTGGTATGCTATATTTATAGTTTATGGCTGATCCCCACCATTACCTGCTGCTCACCTGCACCGTGCTGGCCCGCGAAAGCTACCTCTGCGCGGCGCGCTCGCCCAACATTATCGAAATCCGATTGCTCGACCAGACCCTGCACGACCTGGGCGCGGAAAAGATGTCGACCCGGATCCAGGCCGCCCTCGACGCCGTTGACCCCGCCAAATTCAAAGCCATCCTCCTCGGATACGGTCTCTGCAACAACGGCGTGGTCGGCCTGCACGCCCCCCTGCCGCTTGTCATCCCCCGCGCCCACGACTGCATCACCCTGTTGCTGGGCTCCAAGGAACGGTATGCCGAATTCTTTTCCAACAACCCGGGAACCATTTATGAATCGGTCGGCTGGATCGAAGCCATCCGCCACCGGCCCGACAACCCCCGCACCTCCCTCCTGCGGTACGATCAGAAAATGTACCGGGAGTTTGTGGAAAAATACGGGACCGACAATGCGGATTACCTGATGGAGGAACTGGGCGGGCTCAGCCACTACTCCAAGCTGGCCTATATTGACATGCCGGTGGGCCAATCGGACGAAAATATGGAAATCGCGGCGGACCAGGCCAGGGAACATCACTGGGCCTTCGAGCGGATTCCCGGAAGCGTGAACCTCATCCAGCGCCTGGTGGATGGCGATTGGAATCCCGCCGACTTCCTGGTCATCCAACCCGGCCAGGCCATTGCCCCCTCCTATGACGACAGCGTGGTGAAAGCCAAAAGCTGAGCCTCACGCCGGCCCGCAAAACGCCCGCCGCTCGCCCCGATCAATCGCCCGCTCCATCCGCGCCACCATGGGCCAGCAGGCCGGCGGGGTCTTCGAGAACCGTTTGATCCGCCGAAGCAGGCGGTTCACCCACCGCGGCTTCCCCCGCACGCCGCGCAAGAGCGCCAGGCGGGCCGTTGAAAAGGCGGAGCCTTCCAACAGCCGTTCCAAATATTCGGCTGTCAGCCGGCCGGCCGGAATGTGGTGGCGCAGCCGCAACCGGGGCGTCAGCCGCGCATGAAACCCGCCCTCCAGCGCCGTCAGCGCCAGGTCCGTATCGCCCGAACCCGTCAGCACATCACCCCGCCGGTCGAATGCCAGGCGCCGGGAATCCCCTTCCGTCAGCCGCGCATACTCCCGCGCCACCGCGGCGCGCACACACAGGCCCGCCCCGCACGGCAGCGCTTCCCAGCGGCCGCCCGCCCGCGTGCGCGTGTCCCTTCGCACGCCCGGCCGCACCGCCAGCCACCCCAAATAAGGAACAGCCCACCGGGGCGGCGGGGTTTCAAAAACGCCGTCGATCCGCCCGCCCGCGACCCCCAGCTCCGGCCCCGCTTCAAACAACGCCAGCACCTCGGCCGCATAAGCGGGCTCCGGTTCGTTGTCGTCGTCAAAAAACACGAGCACCTCCCCCGTGCTCTCGGCTATGCCCCGAAGCCGTGCCGGGGTGAGCCCCACGCGCTCCTCGCGAACCAGCCGCACTGTCCAGGACTTCGGCCACGCCGACCGATCCACCGACAGGGCCGGCTCGGATCCGTTGTCCACCACCACCAGCTCCAGGGAGCCGATCCGGCCCGTCTGCCCGGCCAACGCCGCCCACAACAGCGCCAGCCGGCCGGGATCCGGATTCCGGGCGCACACGATCACGCTGAGCTTCATGCCGCGCCGCCTTCCCGCGCAAACCGGCGGGTCGCCCGCCACGCTTCCCACTGTCTGATAAAATAGCGGGGGCCCCGGAATCCCACGCGCCGCACCGCCCGCGCCAGCGCCCGATGGAGGCCCGCAGCCGTGGGCCCTTCTCCGGCTGTTTCCAGCATCCGCTCCAGCGGCAGGCGCACCCGCTCCACCACCTCGGCCGGAATGGCCCGGCACAACCCGCCGTGCGAGACGCCCGACGCAAAGGCCGAAGACCAGGCGGCCGGCTCCGGGTCGCCCGCCCGGTACTGCGCCAAAATTTCCGGAATGCTTTCGGGCCGCGCCGCGGCGGCCACGCCCAGAACCTGAAAAACGGAACAATTGACATACCGCCGGGCCGCGCGTTCGTCCAATACCGGCTGCCGGTCGGCCGGCGTCTCCAGCCGCGGGTCGGGTTTTCGGCAGCGCTCCACCAGCTCCAACCGGGCCATCAACATCGGCACGGGATTGCGGCTGAAAGAATCCGCGCTTTGTCGGTACCGGGCCAGGGCCCCCGGCACGCGCACAACCGTGAGCCCGGCCCGGGCCAGCCGCACGGCAAAATCCCAGTCCTCCGCGCCCGACAGGCCCACCGAGAGCCCCCCGATCCGCCGGGCCGCTTCCCTCCGCGCCAGCAGGCCGGCCACCCCGCCCAGCGGATTCGACGCCAGCACGCCGGGCCAGCCCGGCAGCCGCCCCTGCTCCAGGCGACGGAGCGCGCGCCGCCCGCTTTCATCCACCATCCAGACATCGGCCGCCGCCACGGCGGCAGCGGGCTCGCGCGCCAGGGCCGCCACACCGGCCTCTGCCATCCCGGGCTCCAGAAGGTCGTCGGCATCCAGCGTAATGTAAAATTCGCCCGCTGCCCGTTCCAGGGCGGCCGCCCGCGCGCGCGCCTGGCCAATCCGGTTTGTGTTGAGCTCCGTTACCTGCTGCGGCCGGAGCGCCCGCCACTGGCGGACCACCTCGGCCGTGTTGTCCGTGGAACCGTCGTTCACCACGATCGCCTCCACCTCCGGCAAGGTCTGGCGGAACACCGACTCCAGCGCGGCGCCGAGATAGCGGCCATGCTGGTAACAGGGAATCAAGACCGACACCCGGGCGCGGCTCACGACGTCACCCCCTTCGGCTTCCGCACTTGTTCCCAAAATAATTCAACCCTGAGAAAGGTCCGCCACCCCTTCACCCATGCCGTGACCAGCGCGAGCTTGAGCCGATCGCCCGGGCGAGTGGCAAACGAAAGGCTGGGGGCGCGAATCACATCCCGCCAGGCGGGCCAGCCGTGCCACACATCCAAAAGCAGCCGCCGCAAACCGGGCTCCGCGCTCCCGTAGGCGGCCCGCATCGTGCGCTCCAGCCGGTCGCGGAACGCCCGCCACTCGAAACGGGCGGGATGCCGCACCACCGCGTCCGCCGCGTAGCGGATCGCAAATCCCGCCTTCCCGGCGCGCCGCCCGAAATCCACATCTTCCCCATAATAGGGGATGGCCTCGTTGAAACCGCCGAGGGCGTCCGCCGCGGCGCGGCGGACAAACAGATTGGCCGTGGCCCCGAAATGCCACCGTTCCACAAAAAGCCGCTGGTCGAAGGAATGCGCCATGTCGAAAAGCTCCAGCGCCGAAGGGCGGCCGGGCTCCCGCGGGAACACCTCCACGCGACCCGCCACAAGCGCGGCGTTCGTCTCCTTCAGGGCGGCCAGCCCGCGCTCCAGCCACTCTGGCGCTGGCAGGCAGTCCGCATCCGTGAAGGCGAGCACCCCGCCGCCGGCCGCCGCGAGACCGCCGTTGCGGGCCGCGGAAGCCCCGGGCTTCCCTTCGAAAACTAGTCTTGCAAACGGGAACAAACGGACAACCGCCGCGGGATCGTCCCGCGTGGAGCCGTTGTCCACCACAACAACCTCAAAAGCGTCCGGCGCCACGGTCTGCGCCGACAGCGCGGCGAGACACAATTGCAACCGGCCGGCGTCATCCCGAACGGGAACAATCACGGATACACGGGGGATCGCGGCAGCCGTCATCGCGCGCCCTCCCGCGTCAGGAGCGAACCAACCCAATTTCGGAACAATGTGGCGAAAGGATAATGGGCGGTCAAAAAAGAAGCCGCTTCCCGGCCGGCCTCGCCGATGCGCTCCCGCAGCGCCGGATCTTCCAGCAGGGCCCGCACCCGGTCGGCGAAAACGGCGTGGGATTGCGCGTCGAACCGGACACCCTCCGGGCCCGCCCCGGTGGGAACCCGATATCCGGTCACGCCGTCGAGGATCACGCGGCCCAGGCCGCCCGCCCCGGTGCAAACCACGGGCAGGCCCGCCAGCTGGGCCTCCAGGATCACCAGCGGATAAAACCCCTCGACGCGGGAGGCGAAGACAAAGAGGTCGGCGGCGGCGTAAACGGGCGCCAGCGAAGCGGGCGGCCCGGCGTCGCGGACCCGGTCGAGCGTCCTCAGAGGCCGGCCGGGCGTGGCGCGGTTGAAGCGGGCGGCCAGTTCCCGGCGGTAGGCCTCATCCTCCCACCGGCCCGCCAGCAGCAACCAGACATTCTCGCGTCCCTCTTCCAGCAAGTCCTCCAGCAGGTCGGCCAGCCGTTCGATCTGCTTGTTGCGGTCCAGCCGGCCGGCATAGGCCAGAACGAGATCGCCCTGCGGAATTCCCAGCAGGCGCCGCAGCCGGCCGGCTTCGAACGGCGGCTCCCCCGCCGGGGGAAACAGCGGCGCCACGACGGCGACCGGCAGCGCCGGCCCATAGACGGCCCGGAGCCGGCTCGTGAAATCGTAATCGAGGCAAACCGCCGAGAGGCGCGCGGCGTGGGGTTTTAAAAATTCCAGGTACCGCGCGTACTCCTCGTGCATGAGCGCCGCCACGCGAGGGGGCGGCAGGCCGAACTTCGCCAGCGTTCCCGCATAGATGAGGGGATCCTGGATGTCGGTTGTCACGAACAGGTCGTGGCGCCGGGGGCCCGACTCCCAGGCCAGCGAATCCCAGGCGGCCAGCCGGCGGCTGACCCGGCGCATCCGCCTCACCGACGGGCAACGCCCGCGGATTTCCGCGGCCAGGGCGGGATCAACCCCGGGCTCGAACGTGTAGACATCGGCCGCCGCGCCGGTCGGCTGCAGGGCGGCCAGCTGTTCCACCATCACGCGCGCCGAACCCCCGCGCCGGAGGTTTTTCCGGAAAAAGGCCAGCCGCTTCCCCGACCAATCGGGAATTATTTCCGATATAGGAACAGCGGGATTCCAACCGCACAGGGGCAGAACGGTTTCCTCCAGATGCCGCCGCACGTTTTCGGACAGTCCCGCGAGGGCGCGGGCCGCCGCGTTCCCGCCGGGATCAGGGGAGGTCATGGTTCACCCATTGTTTCCAGAACCGCCACACGCGGCCGATGACGGGATGAACGCGAAGCCGGCGGAGCTGGCGGTCGGCTTCGAACACCGCCTCGCCGGATCGCGCGGGCGGGGCCACGCCGGCCGAGTCGCGCTCCACGTCGCCGCGCGCGGAAAAGGGATCGGCCGCCTCGCAGCGGCCGGTCCGGACCGCTTCGCGGTGGGCCGGCAGGATCGGCGCCCCGTCGGCAAACAGCCCCAGGGTGTACGGCTCCTCCTCGCCGAACCGGGCGCGCTGGGCCTCCCGTTTCTCCCGGTAGCCGGCGGCCAGCTCCCCGATCGCCGCCGGAACCGGAAGCGTGGAATGGCGCGACAAACTCCGCTCGCCGAGCCCGCTGAAATGAAACAGGTCCACGCGCTCCTTGCCATCCATGAGGATGGCGCCGGACGCCTGCGCCTCGAACGTAAATTCGTGCAGACTCCAATGGCCCACGTTGATGCCCGGATACCGGAGGGGACGCACGCCCGGACAAACCGCGGCCGCCAGGTCCAGCCACTTCTGGTCCACAAAAAGGCCCCCGCGGAAATCGTGGACGCAATCGCGGGCGGTGCGTTCCTGAAACCAGCGCAGGAACCGCCGGCCGTCCACGTCGTCGCGCACCGCCAGAAAGCCGGCGTTGTAAGCGCCCGTCTGGAGCAGAGTCGGAAACGAAACAGACGGCTTGAGCGTGCGCAAGTGGGGCGTCAGCCACACGTCGGCATCCTGCCAGGCGGCCTCGACCAGGTCCAGAAACGGCGCCAGGGCCAGCATGTCGCTGTCGAGGTAGACCGCGCCGCCGCGCTCGCCCCCGGCCAGGCCGGCTTCGAGGGCAAAAGGCTTGAGCGCGCAGCACAATTCGAAAGCCGGATACTGGAACAGGAACCGGGCGGGCTCGGGCAGCGGCAGCGCGGCGACCGGGCGCACCTCCCAGCCGCAGGCACGGTCGGAGGGCCGAACCCCGCGCTCGGCGAGGAAGAGCAGCCGGCCGGCGCCGGGGTGGACCGCCTCCAGACTCGCGGCCAGCACGGCCGCCTCCGCCAGGCGCGACCGCGTGGAAACCGTGACGAAACGGACGTCGCTCATGGCCATTCCCCCCGGGGTGTCTCCCAGCCCTTGCGTCCGGCGGGCAGCAGCAGGGCGCGTAGCAGGTCGGCCGAGCCGGTCAGGGCCCAGAGGCGGCCGCCGCGCAGGAGCGAGCCGGCCCAGAACAGGCCCAGCTCGGTGGTGGCGAACCACTTCTGCGTGTCGGTCAGTCGTTCCCATTTCCAGCCCACCTGCCGCAGCCGCTGCAGCATGCTCCAGAACCGGTAGCGCACGCGCGGGCCGTCCAGCAGCTCCTCGCGCGGCCAGTCGGCCCGGGGCCAGGTGCGGTGGAGCATCAGAAAGTCGTCCCGGTGCTTGCGCACGTAATAGCGCCAGGGGCGGTTGAGCCGGTAGCGGTAGCGGGCCGAGCGCACGCAGAGGGTTTCAAACCCCCGCTCCAAATGGTACGCCGCCCACTTCTGGTCCTCGCACCGCTCGGGCGCAAAGGGCTGCTGTTCCCACAATTCGCGCCGCACGATGGAGCAGGAATTGGACAGCCCGAGGTTGCAGCATTTCGAAAAAGCCTGCCACGTGATGCGGTCGTCGGGCTCCGGCGCCGGGGCCCGCCGCGCCGGCCCGTCCTCGAACACCGGGCAGCCGTACACGGCGGCCACCCGGGGGCCCGCCTCGCGCAGGGACGCCACCAGCCGCTCCAGGAACGTGGGTTCCAGGAACAGGCTATGGGCCGACAGGGAGCAGAGGAATCGTCCGGAGGCCGCCGCAAAGCCCCTGTTGAGCGTGCCGCCGTAGGTGAAGGCGGAGCCGGAAACGGAAAGCACCCGCGCGCCGCCCGCCAAGGCGGCCTCCGCCGTGCGGTCCGTCGACCCGCTGTCCACCACGATCAGCTCGGCGCCGCGATAGGTCTGGGCGGACAGGCACGCCAGGCACTCCCGGAGGGTGTCCCGGCAGTTGTGCGTGCGGATGACGATGGACAGTTCGGTCATGTGGGCAACCACGACAGCATCTTCATTTTCCAGTAAAGCACCCGCGCCTGGCGGGGCACGTTGCCCCGATCCCGGGAGCGATTCAGCGCCGGCGTTGGAAAGCCGGCGTCCACCGGCGCCTCCAGGAACCGGGCCAGCCGCCGCAGCCCCCCGCCCGCCGCCACCTGGTCGTAATGCAGGAACAGCCACTTGCCGCGCCGGCGGTGGACCCGCACCACGCGGTCATACATCTGGATCCAGACCTGCCAGAGATAGGCCGGCGGCAGGGGCAGCCCGCGCAGGTAGTCCCGCTCGCCGCAGTCCTTGAGGATGCTGTTGACCGTCCGGCCCGGCTGGCGGAAAACGCACACGTACACCGCCTCCGGGCCGGCCAAGTGGGGCCGCCACACCGGCAGCGTGTAGCTGAAACGCGGGTCTTTGTAGCAGAACGGCGTGCGCGCCGCGGCGGCGGCCAAGCTCGATTCTAAATTAGGTACGGACGGGACCCCGGCTTCCGGCGGCAGGCAGGCCAGCCAATGCTGGTCCGTTCCCAATGGGGGATGCGGCAGCTTCCAGGCCGTCACCGGCCGGCCCGCCAGGCCGGCCGCCACGGGGGCCAGCAGCGCCTCGTTGAGATCGTTGATTTCCGCGGACTCGAAATAGCCGAGCGGATTGCTGGGCGTGCCCTCCTTCAGCCCGGCGCCCATGTTGTAGCCGGCGTTGCGCAGGCTGCCGGCCACCATGCTGGTGCCGCTGCGGCCGGATCCGAGTATGAGGCAGTTCTTCATGGCGCCCATTTCTCCGCGGCCGCCTCCGCCGGCTCCAGCTCGCGCCAGGTGTCGCGCAGCGTCACCAGGAAGCGGGCCCGCTTGTCACCCCGGGCCCCGATGCGGAAAGGAATGGCCCCAATCCAGCGGACGAACGGATGAAGCGACTGACGCTCCTGGAGAAAGAGCTTGATGCTGTAGGCGCCCGGCAGGAGGGGAACCGCCGGCAGGCGCGCTTCCACCACCCGGCGGCCCAGTTTGCCGGACAGGACGAGATCCGACTCGGCGGAATCGAGGGACGCAATGTTGCCCCCCACCGGGCTGTCCACCCGGGCCGAGAGGCGCAGCTCCTCCACCGGCTCGCGGACCGTGATGCCGAAGCGGAGGACCATGTCGTCGCCGGTGCGGATCCACCCGTCCGGATGGGAGACCAACCGCGCGAAATCGATTGACGCGCGCGGATCGAGGACCATGCGGCCCATGTTGGACGTTCCCTTGTTGGCGTCCGCGCTCATCACATCCTGATACATGGCGATAGCTTCGTCCACGCTGCCGTTGAAAATCACCAGGCCGTGTGAAAAAACAATCGCGCGCGAACAGATGAAGACCAGCTGATCCATGGAGTGGGTGACAAACACCGGCGTCACCCCGCCTTCTATTTTTTTGCGGATGTGGTCCAGGCACTTGAAGCGGAAAGCCACATCGCCCACCGCCAGCACCTCGTCGAGCAGCAGGATGTCGGGGTTCAGGTGTGCGGCCACGGAGTAGCCGAGGCGGACCGACATGCCCGAACTGTAAAACTGAACGGGCATGTCGAGAAAATCCTCGACCCCCGAAAACGCCACAATCTCGTCCATCTTCGCGTCGATCTCACCCCGGCTCATGCCCCGGATGGCGCCGGAAATATAAATATTCTCCCGGCCGCTCAGCTTGGGATGGAAACCCGCGCCCACCTGGATCAGCCCGCCCACGGTGCCGTTCAGCGTGACCCGGCCCTTGTCGGGAGGAAGAATTCCGTTCAGGACGCGGAGCATGGTCGACTTGCCCGAGCCGTTCGGCCCGATAAGCCCGAGGCATTCCCCCCGGCGTAGCTCGAAGGAGACATCGTCCAAAGCCCAGAATTCGTCCGTCCGGAGCCGATCCGACTGTGTCGGCCGCCCGCAAACGGTCCGGGCAATATCCGCGCCGACGTAAAACATCGAGCGCTTCAGCGAGCGGCAAAACCGTTTCCCGACACCTTCCGCCCGAATGAGCACATCGCCCGGCATGGTCAAAACCTTTCCATGATCCGCGGCATGGCCAGCCGCAGAAACCGCCATCCGATCAGAAACACCAGGAACGACAGGACGGACATGACCCCATAAAAATCGGGATGCGCCATGCGGCCGGTGGCCAGGAGCCCCTGGCTACCCTCGATCACGGCGCTGACGGGATTCAGCACGTTGAGGAGCACAAACGGCCACTTCTCGCTGGCCGGAAACATGACGCCCGGGGTGACAAAAACGCCGAACTGCAGCACCATGGGCACCACGGGCCCCACATCCCCCGCCACGGTCATCAGCACGGCAAAAATCATGCCCAGCCCGACCGCCAGGAACAACAGCGGCAGCAGCGAAGCCGGCGCGATCAGCACCGTCCAGGGAATGTCCCAGCGTTCGGCGTCCCGCCGGATGTAAAAATAGGCGATCACGGCGGCAAAGACCGCCAGCCGGAGCAGGAAGGCAAAAACGCATCGGCCGATGGAGGCAAACATCAGGCATTCCTTGGGGAAATTTATTCGCGTCACCATGTTCCCCCCCTCCTGGAAGGCATTCATGGCGGCCTGGAACGTGGTGGAAAACAGCTGCCAGGCCGACATGCCCCACATGGCGTAGGCGACATAGGGGATAGCCGTCTGGAACTTGGGCAGCACGTTGCGGCGGAGCAGGACAAAGGCGGCCACGGCCACGATCGTGGGAAACACGGCCCAGAAATAGCCCAGCCAGGTCTGGCGGAACTGGCCGGTCCACTGGCGCAGGAACAGGCGCCAGATCAGTTCACGTGAACGCCACAAATCCCCGAGCATATCGCCCCAGATGCGCCAACCCGCCAGGCGGACGGCATCCGGTGCATAAACCGTCGTGACCGAAGAGGCCATGCCCTATCCCCTTTCGCTCAAACAAAATATTCCCCGCCCGCCCAGGAGCGCCAGGATGCGCGCCACGGACTCCTCCACCGGGAGCTCTGCCGTGGGAAGCGTCAGGGCGGGGGCTTCCGGCTTCTCATAGGGGACGTTGACGCCCGGCAGCGTGGCAATGCGCCCGTCATGCGCCTTGCGGTAAAGGCCGTCGGGGGTGCGCGCCTCGCACACCGCGAGGGGCGCGTCGAGAAAGATCTCCAGGAACCGCGCCTCGCCCACGATCTCGCGGACCTGCTCGCGCAGGTCGCGGCCCCGGGCCGCG
>JAWOJA010000091.1:0-2714 GCA_046484345.1 Kiritimatiellia bacterium | reverse complement strand
CAAAAACGGGGTTACGATTGCGTGGCACGGGCGGTGGCCGCGCAATTGCTGGGCAAGCATGCCGGAATGAATCAACGGGATATCGCCGGTTTTCTAGGCATGGGAACGGGCTCCGCCGTTTGCCGCCAGGTGAAACGGCTCAGAGACAGGCGCGAACAGGATTCAAGGCTAAATGCTCAAATTGAAGAGGCCGAAGAGGCTATTGAAAAGAGCAAACAGCAGCACGGGAAGTCATAAATATCAATTGTCAAGGGTTGACCCCAATTGCCCGCAAGGTAGGGGCTAAACTGTTACTTGCGTGCAATTGCGTGTGGAGGAGATCAAACCGGGTTGCACGCAACCGAGACAGCGAAAAACAAAGAAAACGGCGAATGTATAGCTATTTATGGGACACTACACTAGCAACTACTTCTTCAGGCTTGTTGCCAGCCAAGCGTCTCTTGCACCTTCACTGCAAGTTTATCACTCCGCGGCGGCATCCTCGCCCCCTAAGCCAGGAACTCGTCCAGGATTCCGAACCGGTTTTGCTGCTCTTCCTTCAGGGTGTGCGCCGTGTAGAGTCGGCCCAGGAGTTTGGTTGAGAGCGTGGAGAGGGACTGCATTTCCTTCCGGGCGGCGACGGGTTTTTCGCCATTGAGCCAGGCGGGAGCATACCCGGCGTAGAAGGCCATTACCTGGATGGCCCACCGCCAGAGGGCCACTCGTTCGCGCTGCCGGGCGGAGCGGGGCCTGGCCCGATCGAGCAGTTTCCCGGCCTCGGCGCAGTTATCTTTCAGGATCTTGAGCTGCTTCAGCGAACCCTTCAGGTCTTTCCGATCGTCTTCCAGTCGATCCTCGAAGGCCTTTGCCAGCCAGAGATTCGTCCTGAGGTCTGCGCAGGGCTGCGCCTGGAGGATGGAGGGAACCGCCACGCCCAGCAGGAAAGGGATCCGGGCCAAAGAAAGGTCGTTCACGCCAAACTGATCGAGCACGAATGCACGGTCAATCTCCTTGCGGCTGACATCCGGGTTTTTCAGGGCCAGGCTTCCGGCCAGGAGCGTGTATTCCGTCAGGGGCCACGGCGCGCGCCGCAGCGCCCAGCTGGTGAGAATATACCCGAGGCTGCGGTCGGCGACCGCCGCACGAGCCGCACCCACCGCGTTATCCGGATGCTGGGGTGCCCGGGGCACACAGAACGAGTCGCCCGCAGAACGGGCGGCCGGGGCAACCATGAAAGCGAACCCCTCGTCGTGCAGGAATTTGGAGTAGGGGAAGGGACGGGCGGCCTTCCCGTTGTCGGTGAAGATATACTTTTGAAACCGCCGGCGATGCAAGGGAGCCCAGGTGGAAGGATCCTTCCTGCCCTCGTTGGGCCGTCGGCCAATACCCCACACGTGCGGCTCCACCGCCGGCTTGACCCCGCTCCAGTAGTCCCAGTCCATGATGATCGCGTGGCCGCGGAGCCGATCGAGATGCTCCGGGTGGGCAAGAGCCAGATCGCACCAAAGGATGGGATCCGGTCCCTGGCTCCGCAGCCAGTCCGCACGGTCGAGATAATGCCCGATCAGGCGCTCCGAAATCCCCGCCTTGGCGTTCTGACGCCGGCATCGCGAACAGGAGGGGTCCAAGTGCGCTTCGTCGCCGCCGATGTGGAAATAGCGGCTGTCGGGATGAAGTTCCAAGACCTGCTCGACCATATCCTGATACAGGATACGGGACTTCGGATCAGCGGGGCAGATCGTGTAGGGATAGACTTTGGGATAGCCTTCCGAGAGTCGCCGAAAGGCAGGCAGCCTCAGCACGTAGGTCAGATGGCCCAGGCACTGGACCAGCGGGATGATCTGGATTCCCAGCCCGTGTGCGATCCGATCAATCTCCCTGACCTGGCTGGGGGTCAATGCATCCTCGGCGGCAATAGCTTTCAGTCGGCCCCGGTAGGGGAAATGGTCCTCGTATTCCAGAAGCACGGCGTTATATCCCCATCGGGAGAGGTCGCCGAGAATCTCGACCAGGCGCGGAAAGCGTAGCATCTGGGCGCGGCAGTCAATGTGTACGCCGCGAATGGGCAGGGCAGCGGGAGTTGTCATTATGAAGTTCCTTGCTGTGTTGAGAAGAATATATGCGATTCGGTTTCATCCAATCAACAACAAATCTCCGCAGGGAATGAATCCTCCACGGCTACGCCGCTCCTCGTCATCCTCGATCATCCCGGTCAGCCAGCGTCCTGGCCGTCCTTCCAAAGGGGATTGGGGTCAGCCCTTGACAATTGATATTTGGCTTGCCGTCTGCGGGAAACTTGGGCAGTATACGAGGCATGGCAAGGAACCTGAGGGTTCAATTTGAAGGCGCTATTTAGTTTCTGTTGCGGAAAGCCTTTTTTTTGTCACCTCTTGAAATCGTCACCGGTATAGAAACGCACTTTCTGTCCGCCGTAAAGCCTAAAAAATCACTTGTCACTATTTTCTTACCTTTTTTGTCTGATTTTTTGCAGACCCGTCCCTGGACGCGTGCCTCGCATCCTCATTTCCAAGCCTTCCCGACCTTTCGCCGGCTACGCCGGCGCCCGTCTTGGCGCCAGATTCACCAGGTTGTGGCAGAAGATCGCCATTCCAACGGCGGCCGAAAAACTCTTAAATCCTCGATAAAAGCATGTGGCGATTCGAAATGCCCTTTTTAAGACTGAAATCGATCCCTCGATGCCGGCTCGAAAATGATGCCACCGGGTTTCCATCTTT
>JAWOJA010000074.1:0-17228 GCA_046484345.1 Kiritimatiellia bacterium | reverse complement strand
TAGATGAAATCGCGTTCGGTGGAGTGACCGTGCTGCCAATAGACCGTATCACTCGGCGCGTAGGTGAAGCCCTCCAACTTGCAGGCGGCTTCGGCCAGCATGGCGGCATTGAATTCCTTGCTGATGACCCAATTGCCCCACTTGTCCTTTTCCAACAGTGAGGGAGCAACCTTGTAATAACGGAACCCACCCCCGCCCTTCCAACCCATGGCCTCCGTGATGCCGCCTGGGTCCTCTCCATCAATGACCTTTTTGAGCCGGGGAATGATATGGGTGTGACAATGCTCGCCCAATTCCACCATGATCCAGCGCCGCCCCATCTTGTGCGCCACCGCACCTGTTGTGCCAGAACCGCCGAAGGAGTCGAGCACTGAGTCGCCAGCTACGGAGGCCACTTCCAAAACACGCTTAAGCAAGCGCTCAGGTTTTGGAGTAGTGAAAGGATCGCCTGGAAAGAGTTTGTCGATTTCAAGTCGTGATTCTTGATTATGCCCCGCTTCTTCGTAACTCCAAATCGCCCTTGGAACGACGGGTTTCGTCTGGCTGAGAAATTTCTTGATACGCGGCATCTTCCCTGTTCCGTCTTTCCCCCAATACAAGAGGTTTTGTTGAACATTTCTCTCGTGCGTGTGACAGTCATACGCCCACACACGAGTTCTGCTAGGAAAAATTTTCTGCTTCGTGAATGGATTTGTGATCGGATAGTAGAGATTCGGACGCTCGTCAGCGGTTTTGGCGCATGTGTAGGCAGTAGAATTCCAATCGCCTCTCGGATCATTATCCGGATTCCTATAGTTAGCGAGTTGCAATTCGTTTTTATCAAGTCTGTTCGGGCGCCAAATTTCCTTATTCTTGGCATAGACCAGAATATGATCGAAGTCACTACTGAAGAATTTAGCGTCGTTGGCAGGCGAGACTCGCTTGTGCCATGCCAGATTGGCCACAAAATTTGATCTCCCCAAAACTTCATCCGCCATAACTTTAAGATAATGACACTCATTATCGTCAATTGTTATCCATAAGGAACCGTCTAAAGACAACAATCGGCTGAATAATTCCAACCGGTCCCTCATAAGCGACAGCCATACTGAGTGCTCTACGCCGTCATCATAATGTTCAAACGCACTGCCGGTGTTGTAAGGCGGGTCGATGTAGATGCACTTGATCTTGCCGGCAAATTCCTGTTCGAGCGCTTTGAGGGCGAGGAGGTTGTCGCCGAAGATAAGGCGGTTATCGAAGATGTCGTTTTCCGCCACGCGATGCTTGGCGTGATGCGACTTCTCCGGGTCTTCCAGCAGGATTCGAGGCTCCAGCCGGGGCCTGTTTTCCTTGCCGATCCAGGTCAATTCGAGTTTGGGTTTGGCCATAGCGTTCCGTCCTCAACCTTCCGCCAGCAGGCGCCGTATCCCCTCAACGAAAACAGCGAAGCTGCGGGAGCGGGTATTGTTCAAATCAAGGTGCGGGCCAATCGCGCGGGAACCGCCGACTTTTTGGTAACGGTGGCTGGTTACTTTTTCCAATTCTTCCGCCGCATTGGCGACACCGTCACTCTCGCGGTACTTTTTCTTGGCCTGCTGCGAGGCAAGCCCGCTTATCTCCAGCCCGCGTTCGACAGCGGACAAGTCCGCCAAATACCAGCTTTCAAGTTCATGACAGGCAATTCGAACCAAGGTATTTGCTTTGCCTGCCGCCCTGCACTTTTCGAGCAA
Organism: Kiritimatiellia bacterium; assembly: GCA_046484345.1. Taxonomy (GTDB): domain Bacteria; phylum Verrucomicrobiota; class Kiritimatiellia; order CAIKKV01; family CAIKKV01; genus CAIKKV01. The sequence goes on along the minus strand of JAWOJA010000074.1, from coordinate 15,519 downwards.
TGAGGCCTTTACCTCACGGCAATCGGAGGCATCCTGGTCACGCAACACGACAAAGCGCGCTCCGGGAACGCGATACCCTCTTAAACGACGCTCGAGCTGGTTATCCAAATCCCGCTTGCCTTCGAATACGATGAAGCGAAAAACCGTCCCCTCGGTTAACAATCGGGGAAGCAGTCCCGACAGCATGGCTTCCGCGGAAGCTTCTTCGAGCAGAAAAACAAATTCGCTCATTGCGGGTCCACCCCGCCGAAGAACCCTTGCTTCCAGAGATATCCCATCTTGTCGCCGTCCTTCATGTAAACGCTGACCTGTTTGTCGTCAGAGGCGCGGCGTACGGTTGTATAGCCTTTATCCTTAACCAGCCAAAAGACCTCATCCAAACTGCATGCGTTGAGGAAATCGGGCGAATGTGTCGAAATGAAAACCTGCCCGCCACGACGGGCGTAATCACGGAACTCCTCGGCCAGCTCCATAAGAAGCTTGGGGTAGAGCTGGTTCTCCGGTTCCTCAACACAAAGAAGCGGGTGCGGGCGAGGATCGTACAAGAGCACCAGATAGGCGAACATTTTAATGGTGCCGTCGGAAACATGCCGGGCAAGAAAGGGGTCCTCGAAAGAACCGTCCTGAAACCGGAGCAAGACACGTCCTTCTTCTGTGGTCTTGGCTTCAACATTACTGATGCCCGGCACGCGCCGCTTGAGTTGTTTTATAATCCGATCGAAAACATCCTTATGGCGTTTGTACAGGAACTCGGTTACCAATGCCAGGTTTTCGCCCTCCTTGGACAAGTGCTCGGCATGCCCGGCTTCCTGTTCCGGTCGGGCGCGCTGAATATGGAAGTCGGAAACATGCCAGTTCGAAATCAGCTCGCCCAACGCCATGGCGGCGGGAAACTTCTTGAATTGCGCCAGCCCCTTCACCGCCAATGTATCGGCTGACTTGAGCACCTGGTGCTCTCGTTGCAGTTCCTGTTCGCTATTTACCTCATCGGGTTCGTTAGTGACGGCATGCCCCTCACCCTTGCTGAAATCGAGGAAATGCCACGGTTGGCCCTTACTTCCCCGGCGATACTTCAACAACTCACGCTCAATAATTGGAGCACCATTCTCCTCGTCGATCGCCAAAAAATAAGTGATCAAAGGGGAACTTTCCTTCTCCCTGAATTTCAGTTCAATTTCGATCGGCCCTTTGGTGTCCCGACTACGAGCTTCCTGCAAGCCGCGACTCCCGCCAAGCTTCGTGAGCGCAACATGAATATCTTCCGTCAGCGCGTCTTTCAGAAAACCAAACACACTGAAAAGCGTGGATTTGCCGGTGCCGTTAGCGCCGACCAGGACACACATTCTGGGAATGTTCCGAAGTTCGGTGTCCTTGAACGCCTTAAAATTCTTAAGCCGAACAGATTCCAGTTTCATATTTCAGTTGCCTTTGTTTCTGTAAAACAAAAAACGCGCCCTTGATGTGCATCATCCTTTCGAACGAGAGGCACGGCGCGTGTGTTGAAAATATAATATTGTATCCGGCGTCCCGTCGCAAGGCGAATTTGATCGAAATGCGTAAGTTTATATGTGGTATTCTTTGACATCAGATCGCGTTTTTTCAAAAGGGCAAGTTGTCCTCGGGCGTTTGGTCGGTAGTGCGGACCGATTGTGTTTGTGGGGGGGCAATGACAAGCTGCCTGCGGATGCAGAAGAGCATGAACGAGCCGGACAGGTGCAGACACAACTCAGCCAGTTCCCTAGATACTGATAGAATCTGCTGCCCTTGGCCATGCCCAGCAAATGTATTTCTCATAAAAGGCACTGCCTGTAGCACTTTGACTTCAAAAGGACGTCTCAACTCTCTAGGCAGATCATCGAGAATACCTGCCTTGGCCAATCCCTTGATTAGATCATCCGCCACGCCAGAATCCTTGGCAAGTATGGTCTTCATGACGCTCTCGTAAGCCTTACATGCGTTGAGAATTGTTCCCTTGAAGTCGCCGGATGCAAAGTCGTTCCGAGCCTCCACGAACTCCTGCATAGCGCCATGATGCCCCTGAACATCAAGCAGTTCGTGAACTTGTGCCAGTATCCTCTCTTCCAAGAACTTGGAATCCACCTGGAAGAACTCGCGCTCACAGAAACACCAGGGGCATGCCTCTTCTTCCAAAACCAGGTTGAGTTCCTGTTGCATTGCGCGTTGCCGTTCATTCGAAAGGTCATCATACCACAGCTGGATAACGTCAAAAACTTGCTCCGGCTCGCAGCTGGCCACGAACTCTTTCATATCCGCTATGACTCTCTGATTCTTAGCCCCACTGATCTCCAAACGCTCCACACCATACAAGCGAAACAGTTTAGGAAGCAGCTCGGTGGCGAGATCGGAGTTGTCTATCCAGTTGTCGTTCGGATCACGTTGAACGCCAACACTGTCATTGAAATCGCTCAGGAGCTGCCACAGTCTGTTTCGGAGACGCAGCGGAACGCTCAGCGAAAGCCGCTTCTCTCTAAAGGCTTTTGCATGGAGCTTCGAGAATGTCATTGGCAAGCGTTGCTTCACAAAAGTTCCGTAATCTTGATCTCGGTTTTACATTTCGGACAAACAACCCTCGGCTCGATGGCGCTCATTTCGACTTCATTCCCTTCGCCTCGCTGGAAGGCCGACAAGACAGCTCGACTTGTGCGGTGACTTGTGCGGTCGCTGGTTGCACCCGGTCGGTCACCTCCCGAAGGCTGAATATGGATTGTGGACTCATCTCACGCACCACCGTAACGTAAACAACTCATCAAGGGAAGTCCGCTGTTGGAGTTTGCCTTCGATATTGGCAATCAATTCTTCCCGTTGCTGATCCACCTTGTCCTGAGCCTCAAAAAGCGATCGCCGCTTCTCGTTGCGCTGGGATTCGAGTGCTTTGATCTGTTTCTGGCCGACCAGCTTTTCTTCCAACGTTAGGGCGGTGACGGCCGCGCGGCGAGCTTCCTTGATCTGGCGATCAAGATCTTTGATCTCGCGTTCGAGCCCCAGCTTGATGTCGTCGGCCCAGCCGTCGAGCTTCTCGGCTTCGGCCTCAAAATACCGGGCATTGCGCTCGGAAATAGCGCGCTGAATGCCAGCCTGACGGTTTTTGATGGCCGCCTCTACCGTGTTCGGGGCAATGCTCAAGCACGGGCCGTCCACTTTTGCCGGCAGAGTGAACAATCGCGCGGCGCATTCGTCGTCGAGCGGTGTTCCGTCGTCGGTGACCGCGCCGAAAATCAGATGATCCTCCGCCTGGTCGAGCGATTCGACGGAGAATGCGGAAAGCGTCAGCCAGCCGGACTTCCCCACCAACGGCTCCAAAATGCTGACGATGCCATCGTGCTCCCCGTAACAGAAATGGACTTCGACGACGGGCAGTTCGCGCGATTTGGCCTGCCGAATCACGGCTTCGGCCAGCGGATGGTGAAGCCTGTAAAGGTAAGCCTCGCCGGAACGGCGCGGGAGCTCGTAGTGTCCCAACGGAATATCGCCGGCGGCATTCTGAAACGGGCACTCCAACAAAGTGAAGGACGAATCGTCGATGAAATCGGCATAGCTGCCCAGTTCCTGCCGGGTCAACTGCATGAGCAACCGCTCATATCGATTCAGGAAGGCCTTGGACGTTTCATCGCTGACCTTGAGCTTTTCGCGTACTTCGTCGTCGAAGTTTTCCAGCAGCTTGCGGCGCGTCTGCGTCATGGACTCGTTGATCTCCAGGCTCAACTCGAGCTGGAGCTGGTCGAAAGCGACCTTGATTTCATCGGGCTTGCGGCAGCGCTGGTAAATATCGTTGATGCGTTTCTCGAAATCCACCCCGCTGCCGATGGCGCCCAGCACCTCGTCGCTCGCGCCGAAGACGCCCTCGAATAGCTGGAACTTTACCGAAAGGAGATCGTAAACACGTTGGTCGGCCGCATTCTTGCGGTTGAGAAAATTGACCACCACCACATCGTGCTTCTGCCCGTAGCGATGACAGCGGCCGATGCGCTGCTCGATGCGCTGGGGATTCCACGGCAAATCGTAGTTCACCACGAGGGAGCAGAACTGCAGATTGATGCCCTCCGCGCCCGCCTCGGTGGCAATCATGATGCGGCCTTCCTCGCGGAAAAAATCCACGAGCGCGGACCGCATGTCGGCGGATTTTGAACCCGTAATGCGGTCCGTGCCGGCGTGCCTATCCTGCCAGGCCGCATAAATGGCCCGCGACCGCTCGTCGGTATTCGAGCCGTTGAAAAGGACGACACCTTCGGCGAACGGGCTATCCGCCAGCACTCGCAGCAAATAGTTCTGCGTTTTGCGCGATTCGGTGAAAATGATCGCCTTCTCAGCGGCTCCAAGCTCGCGGGCCTTCGCGAAGGCCACGGTAAGCGCCTTGATCAAGGCCTTGCCCTTTGCATTGTACCTGATTGAAACGGCCAGTTTGGCGAAACTGTCGAGGTCGGCAACCTCCGCTTCAATGGCGGCACGATCGGCATCAGACAACGGTTCTCCGGGCTGCTCGTCCGGCCATTCCTCGGCGGTTTCGTCCAGCGCCTCGTAATCCTTGTCCAATTCGTCTTCAAGCGACTCCTCGGGCTGCCTTTTCTGAAGCTTTGCCTTGAGGCGGTTGGAAATGGTTTCGAGCGCCCCGGCGATGGCGAACGTGGAAGAGGCAAGCAGCTTGCGCAGCACAAGAGTCATGAGCGAGCGCTGGCTGGCTGGCAAGGCCTGAAGGTTGTCGCGCCGAAGATACTCGGATACGAGATTGTAGAGGAGGTCTTCCCCCTCCTCCGGTGTGAATTCCTCGACGATGGGCAGGCGTTTGGTGAATGGGATGTAAGAGGTGACCTGCCGGCGAAGCGTGCGATGGCAGATCGGTCTGAGCCGCATCTTAAGCGTCTGAAACACCTCCTCCTGGGAGAGATTGGCGAATTGTTCACGGAAACTCTTCAGATCGCCAAACGTGTGCTCATCAATGAAACTGACAAGACCGAAGAGTTCGAGCAGCGAATTTTGCAGCGGTGTGGCGGTGAGTAGCAGCTTATTCTTGTTGGCGAGCGCCAGTTTGAGCGTGTTGGCGATGACATTGGCCGGTTTGTAGACATTGCGCAGGCGGTGAGCCTCGTCCATAACCACAAGATCCCACGGGGTTTTCGCCACGTCGGAGGCCGTGTTGCGGGCGAACTGGTAGGAACAGATGACGATGGCATCCCGGTTTTCAAACGGGCTGAAGTTGCCCACCTTCACCGCGGCGTTGTAGGACTTGGTTTCGAGAATCCAACAGGGCAGAAAAAACTTTTCACTAAGCTCCTGATACCATTGCTTGCGGAGGTTGGATGGAACGATGACCAGGATGCACCGCTTCCGCTCGGCCCATTTCTGCGAGAGCACGAGGCCCGCTTCGATTGTCTTGCCGAGTCCCACCTCATCCGCCAGCAGGGCGCCCTTGGAAAGCGGGGAATTGAAGGCGAAAAGGGCCGCATCCACCTGATGCGGGTTCAAATCCACCTGCGCCCCGGCCACCGCGCCGGCGAGCTTTTCCATGCTGTCCGAAGAGCAGCGTTTGGTCAGCTCGTATGCAAAATACTTGGAGTGGTATTGCGTGAACGTCATAAGGATTCAAAGCCTGATGCGTACCGATTTGTACCCATCATGATTGCATTGATAAAGGTCTCTGTCGAGCCCCGAGTTGAGATCCTTCGACTACGCCCTGCGGGCTCCGCTCAGGATGACGACGACTAAGCCGGACAACTCTTCGGGAACCGCCTCGCGCGCCGTCCCAGCCGATCGACAGATCGCGGGGCGCGCGATGGTTAGTCGGTTGCGCCGTTTCGATCAGCGGAAACGGGCGTGTCGATTTTGAGCCTTGCGGGAAGCCTTTGCAACACGATATAATTGAGCTTTTAGGACGCCATGGCCGAATTAAAGAACACCTTCTCCTGGTCCTTCAGCGCGGCGGAAGATTTCGATCTCTGCCGGCGCAAACGCTTCTGGGCCAAATATGCCATGTGGGGCGGCTGGAGCGCCGAGGCCACGGCCCTTCAAAAGGACGCCTACCGCCTTGGCAAAATGGAAAACGCCTGGTCCACCCTCGGCCGCGCCGTGGAGGATGCCGTCATGTGGGCCCTGCGCCGCCACCAGGCCGGCGTGGCCGTGACCGCCGAAGAGGCCTACGAAAACGGAGCCCGCCCGCACCTGATCCGGGCCTGGACCGAATCGCGCAAAAAACTCTACCTGCAGAATCCCAAAAAACATATCTGCCTGCGCGAACACTACTACCAGGAATGGCCCGCGGCCCGCGAAACCGAGGTCATGGAGGCCATCAAGGCCCAGGCCCGCGCCTGCATCGACCATTTCATGCAAAGCGTCCTGCCCCGCCTCGCCCATGTCAATCCGGCCCAGGAAATCCGCGTGGCCATCATCGGCTCCGGCGGCGATCCCGAGTCCTTCACCCTCAACGGCATGAAAATCTACGCCATCCCCGACTACGTCTACCGCGACGGGGACCGCCTCCACATCCACGACTGGAAAGCCGGCAAGGCCAAGGAGTCCCACGCCGAACAGCTCAAGCTCTACGGCCTCTGGGCCCAGGTCAAGCACGGCGTCCCGCCCGACAAGGTGGATATCTTCATCGAATACCTCGCCGAGGGCACGCTCCGCCAGCTCGCCCTGACCGAAGAGGACCTCGAGGCCGTGAAGACCCGCATCACGGACTCCGTTTCCGAAATGACCGACTACCTGGTGGACAACGACCTGGCCCGCAACCTGCCCCTCCCCCAGGAGGACTGGGACCTGACGCTCGACTACCGCTGCTGCCGGCTGTGCAATTATGTCGAGCTGTGCAAAAAGGACGCCGAGTACCGCCCCGGGGAAGGAGGCTGATTCTTCCGCCATGGCCGAACTCCTCCAGCCTCTTCCCCTCACCTTCGTGCCGGTTTACAAGTCCTACGTCTGGGGAGGCGCCACGCTTCCCCAGCGCCTCGGCCGGACGAATTTTCCGCAGCTCGAGCGCTATGCCGAATCCTGGGAACTGGCGGACCACCCCGACGGCATGAGCGTGGCGGCGGACGGCCCCTGCGCCGGCGAAACGCTGCGCGGCCTGATGACCCGGTTCGGCCCCGCCCTGACCGGCACCCCGGCGGCCGAATTCCCCTTGCTCATCAAGATCCTGGACGCCGCCGACAAGCTCAGCGTGCAGGTGCATCCCGACGACGAGTCCGCCCGCCGGCACGGCGGGCAGGCCAAGACCGAATGCTGGTACATTTTGGACGCCGCGCCCGGCGCCTCCGTCTGGGCGGGCCTCCAACCGGGCGTCACTCCCGAATCCTTCCGCCGCGCGCTCGAAACGGGAACCGTGGCCGAGCTGCTTCAAAAAGTGCCCGTCGCGCGCGGCGACCTGCTTTTCATTCCAGGCGGCCTTGTTCACGCCGTCGGGGCCGGCTGCCTGATCCTGGAAGTCCAGCAAAACTCCAACACCACCTACCGGGTTTTCGACTGGAACCGCACGGGCACGGACGGCAAACCCCGCGAACTGCACGTGGAAGAGGCCCTGCGGGTCATCCGCTGGCGCGAGCCGGGAGCCGCCCTCACGGCGCCGGGCGGGAATGCCGGCACCGGAAACAACCGGCTGCGGGATCGCCTGGCCTGTACCTATTTTCGCCTGGAGGAGCTGACGTTGCGCGAACCGCTCCCGGTGCGCCATGACGGCGCCTCGTTTCACGCGCTGTTCGTCATCCGCGGAGACGTCCGGATCCGGGGGGCGGGTTTTGAGCGGATCGCTCCGGCGGGCGGAACCACACTGCTGCCCGCCATTTTGAAAGCCTACGAACTGGCGCCCGTCGGCGCCGAATCCGTTGTCATGCGTGTGTCGGTCCCGCCCGTTGCAGCCGGCTAAGGACTACTCCTGCGAGGGCCGGCGATGCGCGCGGCGGTAATTCATGAGCATGGAAAAAAACCGCACGGTATCGCGAACAGGCCGGATGTTGCTTTCGCGCCCCTCCAGATAAATTACTGAAATGGGGACGGCCCCAATGGTCAGGCCGCGGGCGGCCACGTGCAGCAGGGATTCGGATTCGGCGGCAAAACGGTCGGATTGCGTGGCCAGGAACGGCAGCACGTCGATGCGGTAGAACCGGTAGCCGCACTGGGTGTCGGGCACGAACTGGCCCATCTCGCGGCTGAGCAGGCCGCTCATGAACCGGTTCGTCAGCAGCCGCACGCGCGGCATGGCGGTCGTGTTCCCCATGCGGTTGCCCACCAGCACCGGGATCCCCGTGCGCACATAGGCTTCCACGAACTTGGGAATATCCGCCGGATCGTGTTGCCCGTCCGCATCCAGGGTGATCACCCAGGCGAACCCCTTGGACTTGGCGTAGGCCATTCCCGTGGCCAGGGCGGCCCCTTTGCCCCGGTTCACCTCGTGCCGGCAGACGACGGCCCCGGCCGCCTTCGCCTCCTCCGCCGTGGCGTCGTCGGAGCCGTCGTCCACCACCACCACGTCGGGAAGGAAGGACAGCACGCGGGCGACCACGGAACCAATCCGGCCCGCTTCCTTGAAAGCCGGAATCAGGGCGCAGCCCCGCTGGGAGGCGCGCATCGACCGCTTGCTGGGTCCGCTATCTTGAGTCAGCCCCATCGTCCTCTCCTCTCTTACTGGTACCCGCCCCCGTAGGGGTTGCCATTCCAAAGATCCTCGAACATAAACCACTGGCTGGGATCGCGGCTGATGCCGTCCTGAAGCACATCGCGCAGCTCGGCTTGAATGGTCGCCTCGTCCTGGTCGCCCGCCGCATTCAAAATCGGATAGAACTTCATCACGAACGAATCGTCTTCTTTGCGCAGCAGAAACCCGGGCAGAATCGGAACCTTGTAATGGCTGCTGATCCAGGCGGGGCCAATCGGCAAACTGGCCGGCGCGCCAAAAAAATCGATGGGATGATTCCGCGGGGTATAGTCGCGATCCGCCAAAAGGCCCACAAATTCCCCCCGGCCCAGGGCCTCCATCAATTGGCGGACCACCGTCAGGCCGAGGGGTACCACGTGAATGCCCCGCTTGCGCCGATAGCTCATGAACAGGTTGTTGAGCTTTTTCTGTTCCTGAGGCTGCGCCACGGCTGTGATGGAATAGCCGAGCGACACCAGCACGGCGCCGGCCAGCTCCCAATTGCCGTGATGCGCCGTGACCAGAAGCGCGCCCCGGTTCAACGCGCGCACTTTTTCCAACTGCCCGCGGTTTTCAAATTCCACAAGCCTTTCCGTCTCCTCGCGTGTCATGTGGGAAAAACTGAAGAAATCCACGAGATACTTGGCAAAGCCCTGGAAAACACGCCGGACCAGCAACTCCACGTCGAACCGGCTCAGCTTCTGCCCCATGTGCCCCGTCACCCGCCTCATGTTGGCGCGCACCGCCCGGCGGGCCCGGACGTCCGACCGGTAAAAGGTGTCCGCCATCCGAAGGGCAATGTAATAGCAGAAGCGGCGGGGCAACAGGCGGCATAAATATTCCGCCACGACAAACATCATATAATGACGCTTCGGTATATCCGTCCGACCATGCACGCGGTTTGTCCCTCCAATTGGTATGCATTCTGACATGAAAGCGGCTTTGCGTCCAGCCTTTCGGCATGGTATAATAAGGGGACATGTTAGCACCCCAGACGCAGACGAAGCCCTTTTCTCTGCTGATCAAGCCGGCTGGAGCCGATTGCAACCTCCGAAACGCCTACTGCTTCTATCTCGAAAAGGCCGCCCTCTATCCGGACAATGCCCGGCCCCGCCGCCGCCGTCGGACGCAACACCGCCTGCCCCAGCGGCAGCGGCAAAAAATTCAAAGACTGCTGCGGCAAGCGCTGATCATTGGCGGCAGAGCAAACGCATCTAAGTTCTTTTCCTTGTATAGCGCCCTTTTGAAGGAATCCCGGGGGCCGGTGGACCCGCTCGGAGCGGAGAGACCGCGGAAGCTTGTTGGTTGGGCTGGGTGCGGCGCGCGAGGTTCTCGACAGCCCGGGCGCGCGATGGTTGCCGGGTGCTGCGTTTCGATCAGCGGAAATGCGCGAGCCGATTTTTAGGCGCAACCGGTTGACGGCGGGGGGGAGCTGGGCGTTTGCCCTGACGCCGCACCTACCGGCAGGGTAGTGGATTACCCCATGGACCATTTCGCCTAAACAACTCAAACTGTTGAAGAAACAAAGGAAGTCGTAACAGAAAGGAAGCCCCATGAAAAAGATATCACTTCTGGTCATACTCTTGCTCGGCATGCTGGCGGCCGTTGGATGTAATACGGTACGCGGCATGGGCAAGGATGTTGAAGAGGTCGGCGACAGCGTTAAAGATGCCGCCACTTAAGCCCCCGGGGCGGGCTTTGACGGCAAAGTCCGCCTGGCCGCCCCGGCTTCGGTCCGGAGTTCGATCTGCAGCCCTGTGCCATCGGGTAGCGCCCGCATCTCCACCCGGCCCGCCGGTTCCAGCGTCTTGAGCCACTCCCTCAACAACCCCATCCGCGCCCGCCCCTGCTCCGCCGACGGACTCTCCGACCCCATGAAAACCAGGGAGAGGGCGGCGGCAAACTTGCCCATTGTCCGGTTGAAGTCGGGCCCGTCCACCCGTAGATCCGCGCCCGCCCGGCCGGGGCCGCTCGGGTTCGCCTCGTGCGAAATGGCCGGCAACAGATTTTCCAGCGAGCCCAGGTGGCTACCCACCACCAGCCAGCCGCGCGCCACCGTGAAGGCCACCTGTTCCGATTGTGCAAAATTTTTATACAGCTCCCCGCGCGTGGCCTCGATCGCCGTCACATTCCAGCCGTAACAGATGCCCGCGGGCCGGGTCACCAGGCCGATGGGCTTCAGCCGGTTCATCCGGTCCAGAAACCGCACCACGGCCGCCTGCGCCGCCGCCTCGTCCGTCACGGGTATGGCACAGACAAACGTCGGCACCTTCAAGCCCTGGACAAACGACTCGACCCCCCCGCCGAAGAGGCTGCGAATCCGGGCGGCATGCTCGCCCCCATACACCGCCGCCACGATCCGCGCCTGGTCGGTCCCAGCCGCCTCGCGCACCAGCGCATCCACCGGGCCGAGCCAATCGCCCGCCCGGTTCAGCAACAGCCCCCTCACCACGGGCCAGGGAACGCTCGCCGTCCCTTCGGCCAGCGCCGTCAACCCCGCCAGCGGCGCCGTATCCCCGCCCGCGGCCGCCATCAGGCCCGCCGGAACCGCCGACCGGGTGCGCGCCACCGCCTGAAAGCGGTCCGCCTCCAGCGTATCGGCCTCCAGCACCCATTCCGTTCCCGATTCAGGTAAAACAAGCCAGCCGCGGTCCGCGGCCTGCGCCGGCCGGCCCGGAACGGTCAGCCGTTCCTCCATCCCGAGCGCCCGGATCGAGGGCGTCTGCGGCAGCCCCTCGGCGGCCTCCAAACAGTCCAGCACCGCCAGGGGATCGGATGAAATCGCCATCACCACCACGCCGTCGCGAATGCCCAGTGAGAGGCGCAGATCCGGCGGCAGCCCCGCCGCCTTGAGCCGCCAGACCGGATGGGACAGGTCGCTCCAGGGCCCGGGGACCGGCTTGTCGCCCGAGATTGCCAGCAGCCAGCGCAACCGCTGGCTGTAGCCGCCCGCCCAGCAGGAAATGACCCAGGCGGGCCGGCCGCGCCCGGGCATCGCCGGCACATAGGCAATGGCCGCCTCGCGCCCGCCCAGTCGCCGGAACCAGGCGCTCCCCCGGGGCGTCTCCACCTCCGCCGCCAGCGCGTCCAGCTCCAGCCCCGCCCGAGCGGTCAGCGCCCGGATGACGCCGTTCGATCCCCACTGCGGCCAGCGCGCCGCCGGAGCCCGGTGCAGCGACACCCATGTGGCATTTACGGGAACAGCCTCAAGCACCGCCCCCGGCCGGTAGGGAATATGCAGCGTCCACCAGGCCGAGGCGGCCGTTCCCGCCGCGAGAAGAACCCAGAAAAAAATCCGTTTCAGGCCGTAACGGGTCATGAACCAATCCTGACCGTTCCCACCAGCTCCAATACGGAGGACAGCCGGTGGCGAACCAGGTAGTCGCGGATGCCGTCGGCCACGCGAAGGGCGCTGGTTGGATCGGTGAAATTCGCAGTGCCCACGGCGACAGCCGAGGCGCCGGCAATCAGGAACTCCACGGCGTCGGCCGCCTCGCGGATGCCGCCCATGCCAATGATGGGAATCTTCACCGCCTTGGCGGCCTCGTACACCAGCTTGACCGCGATCGGATGAATGGCGGGCCCCGAAAGGCCGCCCGTGACGTTGGCCAGAACCGGCCGGCGCGTTTCAATGTCAATCACCATGGCCGGGTAGGTGTTCATGAGCGACAGGGCGTCGGCCCCGTTATCCTCGGCCGTTTTGGCGAAATCGGCAATGCGCGTGACGTTGGGGGAGAGCTTGACGATCAGCGTGCGCGTCGTGCGCTTGCGCACGGCGGCCACCACCTGCGCCAGCACGGCGCGATCCGTGCCGAAGGCAATGCCACCCTCCTTGATATTCGGGCACGAGACGTTCAACTCCAGGCCGGCCACGCCGTCTACCCCTTCGAACCGGGCGGCGATATCCTCGTATTCCTCCAACTTCCGGCCCCAGATGTTGGCAATCACGGGCGTTGCCAGTCCGCTCAAAAAAGGCATGTAGCTGGAGACGAAGCCGGCGAACCCGGGATTCTGCAGGCCGATGGCATTGACGAGTCCGCCGGGCACTTCAATCAGGCGCGGGGTGCGATTGCCTTCCCAGGCCTCCACGCTGACGCCTTTGACCACCAAGGCGCCCAGCTTGTTCATATCCAGGTAGTCGGCATATTCCGGACCGTAGCCAAACGTGCCCGAGGCGACCATAACCGGATTGCGCATCCGGATTTTGCCGATCGTGATCTCCATGTTGGGCGTTGTCATTTCGCGGTCCCCCCGTGCCAGACGATTTCTCGGGATTCGAAAACCGGCCCCTCCTTGCAGACCCGGGCCCAGGTCTCCTCGCCGCTTCCGTTCACGCGCTTCACCCGGATCACGCAGGCCAGGCAGACGCCGGCGCCGCAGCCCATGTGCCGGTCCATCGAAAGCCAGGCGGTGAGGCCGCGCGCCGCCGCCCGTTCGGCCAGCGCCTTCAGCATGCCGTCCGGTCCGCAGGCATACAGCTCGGGCGCGGGCGCCAGCCCCCCCTCCGCCTCCAGCCAGGCGTCTAGGGCGGCGGTGACAAACCCCTTCAGCCCCAGCGACCCGTCCTCGGTGGCGACCTGGATCTCCCAGCCCAGCTTTTTGAAATCCTCCCGGCACAGAACATCCGCGGCCGTGCGGCCGCCCAGAAAAACAACGCCCTTGCGCGGAAGCTTTTCGGCAAGGAAGCTCAGAGGCGCGGCGCCGTAGCCGCCTCCAATCAAAACGGGGAACCCCTTGGCGGCCAGCGGAAACCCCCGGCCGAGCGGCCCCATCACGCTCAGCGTGTCGCCCGCCCGCAGCGCGTTCATGGCGCGGGTGCCGGCGCCCACGGTCTTATAAAGAAGAACCAACTCCGACCCCTTGACGCGGTACACGCTGAACGGGCGGCGCAGCACGCGGGAGTCCAGGCCCGGCACGCGAAGATGAACGAACTGGCCCGGTTGCGCGGCGGCCGCCACGCCAGGCACCTCCACCACCAGCCGCTGGTAGTCGTTCCCCAATTGCTCCTGGGCGATCACCCGCCCGTCTTCAAGATGTCCGGTTGTCACTTGATCCATGATCCTGTCCCTTTTATACCCCACTAAGCAAAATCTGCCTGATAATAGCCGATCCCCATGAATTCGGACAAGCGTTATCCGTGGATGCGGCAGGGCAAACGCATCAAAAAACCGTTGAACCGGCCAAAAACTGGCATGGTTCTTGATCGGGCGGGTCACCCGGGGGCCTCCTACGCGTCCCGGCCGACCCGCCCTGCTCTCGGTCCAGGCTCTGGCGAGTCTCTTGAATAAGCGGCTCCGTATACGCCCGCACAAGCGCCATCAAGACGGGCGTTTTCGACGCGGCTACGCCCCGCCGGCTGGCACTCGGTTTTTCATGCGTTTGCCCTGGTGGATACGGGCGCATTGCAGAACTGTAGGTGGTTTTTAGCGGGTGTATGAGTTGAACGTGGCGGTTGTCCGGCGGTAGTATATGTGTGTGTTGCGTTTCGGCGTCAATGCGTGGCCGCTTTTGGGCGGATCCGGCTTCCGGGGCCATAGAGCTCATGGGCAAGAGCCCAGAGGTGACCCTTAACGTGATAACAGTCCACGCGATGCGTGGCGTCTCTACAATGCGCCCCTGACCGACTGACCGAACCCCTCCAAAAAACTATTGCGCCAACGGGTCCCGTTTTGTATATTAGCCAATCTTATTTGACGAATCTGTCTTCATTGCACGATGCGGCGGGGTAGCTCAGTTGGTAGAGCAACGGACTGAAAATCCGTGTGTCGTCGGTTCGATTCCGACCCTCGCCACCATTACAACTCATTAAGATCATGGCAGACCAGTAACCGGCCTGTGCATGATAATAGCATTCCCCTCGCCCATCCCGTTCCCGTTTAATCTTGTCTTCATTCGACGAGAACCGTGCGAACTGAGGGTCATGCGGTGGACTCCCATCAACGAGATGGGCGTGGTCGCCCTGTTCGTCGAATTTCGCAAGGAACTGGGTTTTCCGCTGATCGAGATCATCCGGACGAGGTTCCCGGATGCCGTCGTCTTCGAGGAGAACGCCAAGGGGCAGTATGTCCGCCGCTATGTGGAGTTCGAGTTCAGGTCAAGTGGCTACAAGGCGCACCTGAAGACGAAACGGCAGTGTCATTATGTCGTCTGCTGGGAGCACAACTGGAAGGACTGCCCGCTGCCGGTCATCGAATTGAAGAGCCGGGTGCCGGAAATTATGCAAGGCAGATAAAGTCGAATCCGTCTTTTAGAAACCTATTTTGTTGGCCTTGGTGGCGGCGGCGGTGGAACCGGAACTATCGCCCCACTTGTTGGTTGTGGTGAAGAAGCCGGCGGCGGTGGGGGCGGAGGAACAATCCTCCCATTCGCGATTGAAATAAGCGGTGGCGGCGGGACAATGTAGCCTCTGTTTATGTTTGGGTTTGGGCTTTTATCACTCATTTAACGTTTCCTCCAATGAAAATGATTATAGCGATAACTCCTAAAAGGAATAAAAGCCCAGCCACGGGGTTTAATATTGAGGTGAGCCGGTTATGCCATCCGCCTACGGCTTCAATATAAATCAGCCTTTCGTCTGTTTGGCGTATTGCTTTTCTCAAAGCCAGAGAACTGGTAAAGAATGACAATAGGACGGCGGTGACGCTAAAAGCCCATAAAAGCCAAGCAGTTAAAAGACATTCCGTGTGCTTACTAATCCGGTCATTAAATAGTTTGCTATTTACGAGTAAATATGACACTCTTTTGGCATGAAACAAGACGCCAGGTCGTGGGCGGGCAAAGCCCAGGAGAAAACGCGATGCCAAGCGGTCAAAGCTGTGCTTGCGGGGATGACGCAAGTGAAAGCGGCCCAGACGTTTGGCGTCACCCGGCAAGCACAG
>JAWOJA010000005.1:0-6513 GCA_046484345.1 Kiritimatiellia bacterium | reverse complement strand
ATTGCCTTACGACCCTGAGGCTGTTTTCCCAGCAACTCCGAGAAAATCCATCAGCTTGGATGCCCTGGAATTATCAGGCAACCGCAGCCGGACCGCCTGCCATCTGAAGGTTGCTCCTCGACAGCGCCGCGTTCCTCTTCCCTGCGTCTTGCATCGGAAAGTGCCGCCACGCACCGTTGCCGAAAGGACACGGAAGACGACGATGGCTTGTCTGGAAGCCGGGCCGGTGTTGGAAGGGCTGTTGCTGCGAGTGCTGTCGCATTCAGGAATTACCATGGCCTCATCGGTAGACGCCTGCAAAAAGACGCTATACGATGGCTATGTGGACAAGGCCCACCGCACGGAGCCGCAGGCGTATGCGAGGTCTTTTCCCAAAGAGCGGTTGTTGGCACGTCGCCGTCAGTGCTCGGAACTGAACGCGTTGCTTGGGCATTTGCAGTAAACTGCAAGACGAATGCCGTTGTAGTTTTCCATTTCCCCTCACCAACTTCTAACAATGCCCACATACGGCCCTAATGGCCATCCTTTGTAATGGTGACGTTTAAAAGAACCAACTACAAAGGAGCAGGGAAGATGAAACAGGTGAAGATGGCGATGGCGGGAGTGCTGATGGCGGCGAGCCTCGGCGAAACGGGTATGGCGCAGAGTCCGGTTCCGGCGCCGGCGCCGAAGACGTGGGTGGACACGGTCACGTTCAAAGGCGATCTGCGTTACCGGTACGAGAGCATCAACGACGAATCGAAGCTCGACGCCGACAAGGACGTCTACACCCGGCAGCGCGACCGGATCCGGGCGCGGTTGGGCGCCGAGGCCAAGTGCAACGACAACCTGAAAGCGGGCATCGAGTTTTCCACGGGGCAGTCGGACCCGGTTTCCGGCAACCAGTCGCTGGGCGACGGATTTGGCAAGAAAGAGTTCCGGCTGAACCTCGCCTACTTCGACTACAACCTGTTGGGCGACAACCCGAATGAAGTGCATCTGATCGCGGGTAAGATGAAGAACCCCTTCATCACGCTTCCGGACGATCTGGTCTGGGACGGCGATTTGACCCCGGAAGGGTTGGGCGTCAAGAGTCAGATCGGTGGCGGTTTCGCCACCTTGTTTGCCAACGGCGGCTACATGTGGGTGCAGGAGCGGTCCGACCGGGACGACCTGATGCTGTATGCCGGGCAAACGGCGGTGAAGCTGCAGTTCAAGCCGGAAGTCGGGCTGACCCTCGGGGCCAGCTATTACGGCTTTCAGGAAATGGAAGGCAACGATGTGATTGACTGGGAGTCGAAGAACAACTCCTACGGCAACAGCACCGTTAGCGGCACGGTGAGCGGAAGCACCACGAACAAGGCCTACGCGATGGAGTACACGCCGGTGGTCGTTTTTGCCCAGCTCGAACTCTGGGTTGCCGGCAAGCCGCTGACCGTGTTTGCGCAGGAACTCCAAAACGGCGATGCGGATGACTTCGACAAGGGCCATCTGTATGGCGTCACGCTCGGCAAGGCCAAAAACCTGAAGAGCTGGGAAGTCGGCTACACCTATTCCGAATTGGAAAAGGATTCCACCGTGGGCATGTTCACGGACTCGGACCGTTGGGGCGGCGGCACGGACGGCAAGGGCCACAAGGTGTTCGGGAAATACCAGATCATGAAGAACCTGCAGGCGGGCGTCGCCTATTACGTGGACGAGAAGAAGATATCCGATTCCGCGAGCACGAAGGATTACGATCGGCTGCAGTTGGATTTGGTGGCGAGCTTCTAGAACGGACGTAAAGACAAGGGAGGCCGAAGATGGTTACGTTTCTTGGCGCGACGGAAGAGGTTGAGCGACTGGAGCGGCGGGTGCGCAGGCTGCTGGGAAGCCGGCCGGCGGTGCATCTCGACGAATTGCGGATGCGCCTGGGCATGGATAAAACGGCCATCCAGGCGGCTCTGGAAGCACTGATCGAACGCGGGGAAGTCGAGCGGTTGCGGCCCATTGACTGCAACCGGGAGGACCAGGACTTCTTCCGGGTGAATCGGCCTGCGCCAACCTGCGCCGTGCAAAAATGGCGGGACCACGTCCGGTTGTCGGGCATGTCCGTAGCGTGGCTGGCGGACTGATGTTTCAATAACAATTAAAAAGAAAAAAAGGAAAGAAACGATGAATAAAGTCAAGAAGGCGATGGCGGGATTGGTGGCGATGGGGATGGCGGCCGGGATGGCCACGGCGGCGGATGCGAAAAAGATTGTGGTGGACGGCTCAACGACCGTCGGCCCGATCGCGAAAGCGTTCGCCGAGTACTACATGGGGATGCATGCGGACGTCAACATTACCGTCAGCGAGTCCGGAAGCGGCAACGGGGCGAAGAGCCTGGTGAACGCCGCCTGTGACCTGGCCACCATGTCGCGCCCCATGAAGAATTCGGAGATGAAAGCGGCGCAGGATTCCGGAACTCTCATCATTGAGCACATTGTGGCCATGGACGGCATTGCGCTTGTGGTGCATCCGAGCAATCCATTGGCGAACCTGACGGTTGACCAGATCCGCGACATCTACACCGGCAAGATCAGGAATTGGAAAGAACTGGGCGGCCCGGATCAGCCGCTTGTGGTGATTAGCCGGGACACGAACAGCGGCACCTACGAGAGCTTCGAGACCCTGGTCATGAACAAGGCCAAGATGGGCGAGAAGGTTGAGTATGTGGGGAGCAACGGCGCGATCCGCCAGCGGGTGATGAGCACCCCGGCGGCGATCGGCTATGTGGGGCTGGCCTTTACCGAAGGCGTCAAGGCGTTGACGGTGAACGGGGTCGAAGTGACCGCCGAAACCGTGACGAGCAAGAAGTACCCGGTCTCCCGCCCCCTGTACATGTACACGAACGGCCGGCCCAAGCCCGGCACCGCCCTGCATGACTTCATCACCCTTTCCGGAACGCCCGATGGAAGGAAGATCATTGAAGACACGGGGTTTGTGCCGGTGAAGTAACGGAGTGTGAATGACGGAGAAGGCCAGATCAGGGAGCGCGAACCGGCGGGAGATGCCTTCGCTGCTCCTGAGTCATGCGGCGCGGCGGCGTCAACGTTTTGCGGCGACCCTCGGAAGCGGGTTTCTGCTGGCGGTGACGGCGCTTTCCACATTGGCGGTTCTTTTCATTTTCTATTTCATCGCGCGGGATGCCTTGCCCTTCTTTCGGCTCGAGGGATTCCGGGAATTTTTCACGAGCGCGCGCTGGTATCCCTCGGCGGGGGATTCCGAGTTCGGCGCGCTGGCGATCTTTGTCGGCAGCGGGCTGGTCACCCTGGGCGCGATCCTGGTGGCGGTTCCACTCGGGGTTGCGGCGGCGGTTTGCCTGAGCGATGTGCTGCCTTTTGCCGTGCGGCAGTGGGTCAAGCCGGTCATCGAGATCCTGGCGGCCATTCCCTCCGTTGCCTACGGTTTTTTCGCTTTGGTGGTTTTGGCTCCGCTGCTTCAGCAGAGCGGCGGACCCATCCTTGGGGTGGCGGTGTGGATTATTGGCGCGCCGCTGGCGGCGCTTGCCATTGTGGTGGTGGCCGACCTGGCGACCGACCGGCTTGCGGATCACCGGCGGCGGATCGCGCGAGGCGGGATCGTTATTTTATTGGGAGCCGCCGCCTTGACGGGCCTAATATGGGCCGGTCATGCGTTGAGCGGCTTGCGCATTTCCAGCGGGACCAACGCCTTGAATGTTTCGTTGATACTGGGGATCATGGCGCTGCCGACGGTGGTGAGCGTCTCGGAGGATGCCCTGCAGGCCGTGGGGCGCGACCTGCGCGAAGGCAGTTACGCCCTTGGGGCGACGCGGGCGGAAACGCTCCTGAAGGCCGTGCTTCCAGCGGCCGGCGGCGGCATCCTGGCCGCCGTCATCCTGGGGGTCATGCGCGCGATCGGTGAGACGATGGTGGTGTGGATGGCGTCGGGCAACGCCTCCCAGATTCCGGCTCCCTGGTACAACTACCTCCAGCCGGTGCGAACGCTCACGGCAACGATTGCCGGTGACATGGGGGAGGCCGACCATGTGACCGGCTCGGCCCGCTACCACGTTCTTTTTGCGATGGCGCTCTGCCTGCTCGTGGTTTCCTTCCTCTGCAACCTGGGCAGTGAATGGATCATCCGGCGCACCCGCCGGAAGGGCGGAGGCTGAGCCATGCGGACACAGACGCGGAAAATCCTGGATCGGGCCTTCACCGGCTCGGGGGTGCTGGCGATTGCGCTCATGGCCGCCGCCTTGCTGATTCTGCTGGGGCCGATGTTCAGCCGCGGATCCGGCGCGCTTTTTTTCACGGCCACGGTGGAGCATCGGCGGCTCATGCTGGAGAAGTTCGAGCGGGGCGGCCGCGAAAAGGTCGAGGCGGAAATCCGGGCCGCCCGGGCCGCGCGCGAGCCGGTTTACCGGATAATCGCCGACTTCGAGCGGCAGCTCGCCGCCGGGGACGCGGCCGGCCGGGCCCGGCATGCCAAGCCGTTAAAGGAGCTCAAGAAAGCGCTGCGCGTTCTGCTGGGCCCCGCGCCCGGGGGCATCCGGCCCATCCTCATGCGGGATCAATACGGCCAAGCGCGCTGGGACCGCGCGCAGGTCAAGCTGGGCCGGGTCCTCAACCGGGAGGAATGGGATTATTCGGATCCCGCAAAAGCCGGCATTCTTGTTCTGAAACCGCGGGCCGCCGATTTTGCCGGAACCCCGCTTGAGGCGCTGTTTCCTTTTCTGGAACAAAATATCGAGAAGATGCTGCTTCCCCGGAGGACCCTCTACTGGCAGTTTCTCATCGACGAATCGTTCGATTCGCATTTTTTCGGGGGCATCTGGCCGGAAATCCTGGGCACCTTGTACCTGACCCTGGGGGCCATGCTGCTGGCCATACCCATGGGACTCATTGCCGCCATTTACCTGACCGAGTATGCGGTCGAAAGCCGGTTTGTCTCTCTTCTTCGCACCTGCATCAGTACGCTGGCGGGAGTTCCCAGCATTGTCTTCGGCCTGTTCGGCCTGGCTTTCTTCATCAACACGCTGAAGGTGTCGCCCTCGAAAAGTGTCCTGGCGGGCTCCATGACGCTGGCGCTCATGATCCTGCCGACCGTGATCCGCGCCTCGGAAGAGGCCATTCGGGCGGTGCCGAGGACCTACAAGGAGGCGGCTCTGAGCCTTGGGGCCGGGCGCTGGCACACGGTTTGGACGATTATCCTGCCGGCGGCGCTACCGGGAATTCTGACCGGCATTGTGATCAGCATGGGCCGGGCGGCGGGGGAGACGGCCCCGATCATTTTCACCGCCGCCGTCAGCGTGGGCAAGCCCCTGGCCATCTGGCAGACGCTGACGCAGCCCACGCCGGCGCTTTCGTGGAACATCTACAATCTGGCGACCGAGCATGAGGCCGTTGACGAAGTGCGTCATGTCCAATACGGGCTGGTATTGGTTCTCGTGAGCCTGGTCCTTTTATTGAACCTGGTCGCCATCTTCCTGCGGGCGCGGGTTGCCAAACGGATGCGGGCATAGAGGGAGGGTCATGCGATGCGAAATTCAGGGGACAAAGCCGTGCCGGAGGAGACGGATACATCGGGTTTGTCGTCCGGCCACGTCGAGGCGAGGGACTTCTCGGTCTTCTACCGGTCCAACCAGGCCGTCAAGAGCGTCAGCCTGCGGGTGCCGACCGGCCGCGTGACCGCCATCATCGGCCCCAGCGGCTGCGGCAAGAGCACGCTGCTGCGGGCCATCAACCGCATGAACGACCTCGTTCCCGGCTGCCGCACCGAGGGGCGGCTGCTCCTCGATGGGCAGGATTTGTACAGTCCTGACGTGGATGTGGTCACGCTTCGCCGGCGCGTGGGGATGGTCTTTCAAAAACCGAACCCGTTCCCGAAGTCTGTCTTCGACAACGTGGCCTACGGACCGCGGCTGCATGGCGGGTTGAACCGCGCGGAGCTGGCGGAAACGGTGGAACGCAGTCTCCGGGACGCGGCGCTGTGGGATGAAGTGAAGGACCGGTTGTATGAAAACGCGCTGGGCCTTTCCGGCGGGCAACAGCAGCGGCTGTGCCTCGCCCGGGCGCTGGCGGTGGCTCCGGAAGCGCTGCTGATGGATGAACCCACATCGGCGCTGGACCCCCGCGCCACGCTCCGCATCGAAGAGCTGATCGACGAGTTGCGCGGCCGCTACACGATCATCATCGTCACCCACAACATGCAGCAGGCGTCCCGCGTGTCGGATTTCACGGCGTTCATGTACGAAGGGGTGCTGGTCGAGTTCGGGGCGACCCGGGAAGTCTTCACGAAGCCCCGGGAAAAGCGGACCGAGGATTACATCACCGGCCGGTTCGGGTAGGACCGTCGTCCGGTTCCACCACGTTGCCGCGGTCGAGCAGGAACGAGGGATCGAAGGCGGCCTTGCAGCGCCGGATTTCTGCGGCCGCGGCCGGGCCGTAGCACTTGAGGAAGTCCGCAAAGCGTTCGGGCGGCACGACGGTGTCGGTCATGATCGTGAAGGTGCCCCGCCGCTGGACCAGCTCGACCGCATGGGCGGGCATG
>JAWOJA010000089.1:0-31594 GCA_046484345.1 Kiritimatiellia bacterium | reverse complement strand
GATCGAGCGACGTCGCAGCGAATGGACGCAGCCTCCCCCCCGCTACACGCGCGGCGTGCTCGGGCGCTTCGCCCGGTATACCTCGACCGCGAGCACGGGAGCCGTCCTCGACCGCTTCGAGTAACGTGCACCGACGAGCCAGCGTCGCCCCACAGCACCATGGGTGTCACTCCTCCCCGCCGGTCGGTGACATGGGTTGGCTGGGCCGTGATTTCCCTCCATTCCTTCCCTCCCCCGCGGCCTGTGCCTCACCCTCGCCCAGGGCGTCGCGAGCACCAGCCTACTTGGTCGGGACTTGACCCCTATGAAGTGAGGTTTTCCGACCAATTCATGTCGGACAGCGTCGTGACCTACCGCTGCATTCCGGTTAATTGAAAAAACTCCAGCATTGAAAAGGGACACGAAATCGGGCAGTGTGCCGGGATGAGCAATTCCTCCAACCGTCTCTTCATTGTGGATGTGATGCCACTGCTGTACCGCGGCCATTTCGTGTTTCTCCGAAATCCGCGCCTCACCACCACAGGCCTCAATACCTCCGCACTCTACGGCTTCGCCTCCGCCATCCTCCAGATCATCGACGAACAGAAACCCACGCACCTGGCGCTGGCGTTCGATTCCGCCACGCCCACCTTCCGCCATCAGGAGTTCCCCGCTTACAAGGCCCAGCGCCAGAAGGCCCCGGAGGACCTCGTCGCCGCGATCCCGATGGTTGTTGAGCTGGCCCGGGCGCTCCGCATCCCCATGCTCCGCGTCGATGGTTTCGAAGCCGATGACCTCATGGGCACCCTGGCTCGCAAGGCCGGCGCCGCCGGCTTCATCACCTATCTCGCCACGCCCGATAAGGATGTGGCTCAACTCGTGGACGAGCGCACCTTCCTCTTCCGGCCCGGCAAGACCGGGACGCCCGCCGAAATTCTGGGCGTCGGCGAGGTCTGTACCCATTGGGGATTGAAGTCGCCCCTCCAGATGACCGATTACCTGGGCATGGCGGGTGACAGTTCCGACAATATCCCCGGCATCGCGGGGGTGGGGGAGAAGACCGCCCTGACACTGCTGAACCAGTACGGGTCGCTCGATTCCATCCTGGAGCATGCGTCGGAAATCAAGGGCAAGCTGGGCGAGAAGGTCGCCGCCAGCCGCGAGATCGCCCTGATCAGCCGGCAACTGGCCACGATTCGCGTGGATGTTCCGATCGAGATGTCCTTTGACGAACTCAAGCGCCAGGAGCCCGATCGCGAGGCCCTGAAGGCGGCCCTGACGAAGTTCGAGCTGCTACAAATCGGGAAGCGGCTACTGGGCAGCGACTTCACCGTGGCCACAGCTGAATCGTTCAAAACCCTGGCCGATGTGCCCCATGACTACCGCCTGGCCGAAGGCGCCGAGTTGGACGTCTTGCTGAATGCGCTGAAGCAGCATTCCGAATGGGCCTTTGCGGTACAGGCCGCGTCGTCGGACGTCCGACGGACCCGTTTGACAGGGCTCTCTTTCTGTGTCGAGCCCGGCAAGGCCTGGTATGTTTCCATGCCTCCGGATCGCGCCGCTTCGCGGATTCTGCTGGAGCGGTTTCGCCCCCTCTTTGAAGATGCCGCCAAAACGAAGATCGGCCATGATGTGAAGTTTTCCATGTCCGTGCTGTTGGCGCACGGCATCCGGGTGGCCGGGGCGTTGCACGACAGCATGCTGGAGCACGCTGTGCTGGATGCGGCGGACAAGCATACGCTGGCCCAGGAGGCGCGCCAGCACCTGAATTACGAGCCCATTCCCCCGAGTCGACTGTCAGAGGAAAAGCCAGGCAACCTCTTCGAGGTGGAGCCGCCCAAGATGCGGGACGATGCGGCCGAATATGCCGACGTGAGCCTCCAGTTGCACCGCCGGGTCTATCCGATTGTGCTTGCCGAGGGAGCCATGCGGGCGCTCGAGGAGTGCGAGGAGCCGTTGGTCGAGGTGCTGATCGACATGGAGAACGCCGGCGTGCGGATCGATCCCGAGGTGCTGCTGGATTACGGGCGCGCGCTCGGGCGCGAGCTGGCCGATCTGGAAGCAAAGATTGTGAAAGAGTCCGGCGGCGATTTCAACATCTCATCCCCGAAACAATTGGGGGACGTTCTGTTCGACCGCCTCAAGCTGGACCCGAACGCCACGCGCACGGCCACAGGCCAGTATGCCACCAACGAGGAAGTGTTGCAGAAACTGATTGGCAAACATGCCGTGGTGGAGCTCATTCTCGACCACCGTACCTGCAGCAAGCTCAAATCGACCTACGTCGACAAGCTGCCCGAATGCATCGACTCGCGCACGGGCCGGATTCACACCACGTTTAGCCAGGTGTTGACGGAAACGGGGCGGCTCTCCTCCTACGATCCCAATTTACAGAATATTCCCATCCGCACGGAGCGGGGCCGCCGCATCCGGGCCGCCTTTGTGCCGCGCGATGCGGACCACATCCTGGTGTCGGCCGACTATTCGCAGATCGAACTGCGCGTGATGGCCGCTCTAAGCGGCGACACCGGGCTGCGCGACGCCTTTGAGCGCGGCGCGGATATTCACACGGAAACGGCTGCGCGGGTCTTTGATGTCATGCCCGGCCTGGTGACCCCCGAGATGCGCTCCAAGTGCAAGATGGTCAACTTCGGCATCATTTACGGCATTTCGCCCTTCGGCCTGGCCGGGCGGTTGGGCGTTCCACGCAAGCAGGCGGCGGATCTGATCGAGGCCTACTTCGTGCAATATCCGGGCGTGAAAGCCTATATGGACCGGACCATTGTGGAGGCGCACACCCGTGGATATGTGGTGACGGCCCTGGGCCGGCGGCGGTTCCTGCGGGACATTGCCTCGCGCAATGCGACCTCGCGCCAGGCGGCCGAGCGCAATGCCATCAACACGCCGGTGCAGGGGACGGCGGCGGACTTGATCAAGCTGGCCATGGTCCGGCTGCACCGGGAGCTGAGGGCCCGGAAAATGGGCGCGCAACTGGTGCTGCAGGTGCATGACGAATTGCTGCTCGATGTGCCGCGGACGGAAGAGGCGGCGGTGCGAGAAATTGTGCGCGAGTCGATGGTTCATGCGATGGACCTGGGCGTGCCGATTGCCATTGAAATGGGCAGCGGTGAAAACTGGCTGGAGGCCCATTAAGATGGCGGACGGAACTCGCGGGACCATCGTGGTGACCGAATTGGAATTTGCCAAGGGCGAGTCGGTTTTCCGGCAGGCCGCCGAACAAGGCTGGACCTGTGTGTCGGCTCCCGCCGAGGAGCGGGCGTTGGCCGACGCCATCCGCCGGCATGGCGCGGTTGCCGCCATCGTGGGTGTGGACGCCTATACCGGACCTCTTTATGAGTCGCTGCCCCGGGGTGGCGTCATTGCCCGGTTCGGGGTGGGGCATGACGGCATCGACAAGGCGCTGGCCTCGGGAAAGGGCCTGTTGTGCACGAACACGCCGGGCGTGCTGGACGATTCCGTGGCGGAATATGCCGTGGCCCTGATGCTGGCGGCGGCGAGGCAGGTGGCGGCGACGGGGGCGGCCTGCGCACGGGGAGATTGGACGCCGGGCATCGGTTTTGAACTCCGTGGAAAAACGCTGGCCCTGATCGGGTGCGGCGGGATTGGCTGCCGCGTCGCGCGGCTGGCCTCCCGCGGCTTCGGCATGCGCGTGGTCGGATGCAGGGCAAATCCCGAAAAAGGGTCCGAACTCTGTTCCGAATTTGGTTTTGAGCGCATCAGTGGTGAGTGGACGGAGGCGGTCGGGGAGGCGGACTTTGTCAGTTTGCATATTCCCGCCACGCCGGCCACGCGGCATTATGTCAATGTCGGACGGCTGGGGCAGATTCCGGCGCGCGCGTGGCTGATCAACACGGCCCGCGGCGCGGTGGTGGATGAAAACGCCCTTTTCGACGCGTTGGCTTCCGGCCGGTTGGCTGGCGCGGCGTTGGATGTCTTTGAGCGCGAGCCGTATGCGCCGGCCGATCCGGCCCGGGATTTGCGAACGCTGCCATCGGTGTTGATGACTCCGCATGTTGGCAGCAGCACGCGGGAAGCCTGCCGCCGCGTGGCGGAATGCTGCCTGCGCAATATTTCCCTGGCGGCTACGGGGCGGAATGCCCACCTGGATCTGTTGAATATGTGAGTCCATGCGCTAGCCCAGCCTCATCGGAAGGACTATTCGCCATTACGACCACATTGTAAAAGTGAAAAAATCTACACTAGGGGTGAATGTCACTTACTTAAGCCCCATTTGGGATGCGGCGTCAAGGCGTAATCAGGGCAAACGCATCAAAAAACCGTTCAACCGGCCAAAAACCGGCATGGTTCTTGATCGGGCGGGTCACCCGGTGGCTGCGGAGTAGGCCCTGATCCGGTCGCCGGCTCGGCGCCGACCGGGGGCCTCCTACGCGTCCCGGTCGACCCGCCCTTCTCTCGGTCCAGGCTCTGCAGAAAACCTTGCGGCCTTGCGCCGCCTGGCGCTCAACCTGTTGAAACGGGAAACCACCAAAAAACGCGGCACCAAAGGCAAACAGAAGAACGCAGGCTGGGATCCTGCCTATCTGTTGCGCCTGACGGGGCTTTCCGTGTCCCTGGACGGTTCCCCGGCTCAGGCGCTCCTCAAAAGCGATCCCGGCTGGCACTCGGTTTTTCATGCGTTTGCCCTGAAGGCGTAATTCGTGACGCGGACGGTCATCAACGGATAGGCCTTGGGGCGTCGTTTACGCACGCGTGGCTCAGCCCGATTGGGGCGAAGGGGAACGCGGTCTTCGGAGAGGATATGGAGCGGTTCATCCACGAGGCGAGCTTGAACGCGAGGGCGGTCATGAGCGGCATTGATCGAATCGGTCCATTGGCGTAGAGTATCGACCGTGCCCTTGAAGTTGCGCCGCTCCAGGGGCACGTGGTAGAGGGCGGCAGCTTTTTTTGATTCCACGCCCGAAAATCCAACCGGCGGCCGTTTTGCGGGACTTGAAGACCGCGTATCGCACGGCGCTGTTGACGAAAGTGCCGGGTGTGTCAAAACGGCGCACGGATGCCCCGGAAATCGAGCTCATCCTATCTCGGGATGACGGCGTGGGGCGCACAGGATTCGCATGCGTCCACCCGGGTTCTTGCCCGCCGATTCTTGTTGAACCCGAGGGCTGGAATGGGGAGAATGATTGGATTATTGGGAGAACGCCATGTCTGAACCGGAACAGAACGAATTCCGCGAGCAGCGCCTCGCGAATATGAAGAAGCTTGAAGAGCTGGGCTACAAGCCTTTCGGGAAGGCCTTCGAACGGACCCGCCTGGCCGAAGTGGCCGCCGGTTACGAGGAGGGCAAGGTCGTCCGCCTCGCCGGCCGCCTTCTCCAGATTCGCAACATGGGCAAGAGCGCGTTCTGCAACCTGACCGACGGCACCGCGCGCTTCCAGATTTATATCCAGAAGAACGAAGTGGGCGAAAAGGCCTATGAGGCGTTCCAATACCTCGACGTGGGCGACCACATCGGCGCCGAGGGCGCGCTCTTCACCACCCGCACCGGCGAGAAGACCGCGAAGGTCAAAGAGTGGGAACTGCTCGGCAAGGCCCTGTTGCCGCTTCCCGAAAAATTCCACGGCCTGCGCGACACCGAACAATGCTACCGCCAGCGTTACCTGGACCTGGTCGCCAATCCCGAGACGCGCGAGCTGTTTAATCGCCGGATCGCCATCATCCGCGAGATCCGCGATTACATGAACGAGCTGGGTTACCTCGAAGTCGAGACCCCCATGCTCCAGCCCCAGGCGGGCGGGGCCGCGGCGCGCCCGTTTGTGACCCGGTACAACGCTTTGGCGACGGACATGGCCATGCGCATCGCCCCCGAGCTGTACCTGAAACGCCTACTGGTTGGCGGGTTCGACAAGGTCTATGAGCTCAACCGCAATTTCCGCAACGAGGGGCTCGATCGCACCCACAATCCCGAATTCACCATGCTCGAGCTTTACGAGGCCTACGGGGACGTCCGCCGCATGAAGGCCATCATCGAGGGCCTGATCACCCGCGTGGCCCTGAAGGTCTTCGGCAGCCTGAAAGTGGGCGACGGCGAACAGGCGATCGACTTCACCCTGCCGTGGCGCGAGGCGACTTACCACGACCTGGTGCGCGAGCGCATGGGCGCCGACTGGTTCGAGCTGCCGCTCGAGGAGGCCCGGGCCAAGGCGCGCGCGGCGGGGCTGGATGTGCCCGGAGACTGGGACGCCCTGATGGTCACGCACGAGGTTTACGAAAAGCTGGTGGAAAAATCGCTTCAGCAGCCGACCTTTGTCACCCGCCTGCCGGCCCCTCTGGTGCCGCTGGCCAAGCTGTGCGAGGATGATCCGTCGCTCGTGGACGTCTTCGAGCTCGTCATTCGCGGCCAGGAAGTGGCGCCCGCCTACACGGAGATGAACGATCCGCTCCGCCAGCGCGAGGCCTTTTCCCGCCAAGCCGGCGCGGACGTTCAGAAGATCGACGAGGATTTCCTGACCGCGCTGGAGCACGGCATGCCCCCGGCGGGCGGCATGGGCGTGGGCATTGACCGCCTGGTCATGATCCTGAACGGCGTCGAGGCGATCCGCGACGTCGTGCTGTTTCCCCAGCTTCGTCCCCGGAAGGATGCATGAGTCCGCTGCCGTTTTCCCTTTTCCTGGCGCTGAAGTACCTGAAACCGAAACGGTCCTACTTTTCGGTTGTCACCCTGCTTTCCATGCTGGGTGTTCTGCTGGGCGTGGCGCTGCTGATCATCGTGCTGTCCGTGATGACGGGGTTCGACGACATGTGGAAGGAGAAAATCCTGGGCTTCAACGCCCACGTCACGGTGAGCGGGGCGGGGGGGATGGTGCGGGATCCCGAATTGCTGATCCAGCCGATTGAAGCGGTCCCGGGCGTCAAGGCGGCGGCGCCATATATCCAGGGGCCCGTTATGATCCGGCACAAGGGCGTTGTCTACACTCCGCTGCTACGGGGCGTGGATCCCGCGCAGGAGGCGCGGGTCAGCCGAATTCCCACCAGCATGGACGAGGGCGTCTTCGCCACCAAGCGGGGCGAGGCGACGGTGGGGCGGGACCTGGCCGAAGCCATGGGCATCCGTGTGGGCGATCCAATCCTGGTCAATTCACCCGCCAGTTTTCTAAGCGGCGACGAGATCCGGCTGCCCGAGGAGCTGACCGTTTGCGGCATATTCAATGTCGGGATGTACGATTACGACATGCACTTTATTGTGTGTACCCTGGAGACGGCGCGCGATGTGCACGGGCTGGAGGATGGGGTGCATGCGATCAACGTGATGACGGGCGACCCGGAAAAAGCCCCCCAGGCGGCCCGGGACATTCGCGCCGCGCTGGGCCCGTATTACAGGGTCACGACCTGGATGGAGCAGAACGAGCAGCTGTTTGGCGCCCTGCGGGTGGAAAAAAACATCATGTTCTTTCTTCTGATCTTTATTGCCGTCGTGGCGGCTTTTGGGATCACCAACACGCTGATCACGCTGGCCGTTCAAAAGACCCGGGAGATCGGGTTACTGAAGGCCATTGGATTCCCCACCGGCCGGGTGATGAGTCTCTTTTTCGTGCTCGGTTTTGTGCAGGGAGTGGGGGGCACGGCGGCGGGTGTCGGATTCGGCATGCTCGCGTTGCGATACCGGAACGACCTGCTGGGCTGGATTTCGAACACCTTCGGCATGGAGCTGCTGCCGCGCGAACTTTATCATTTAAGCCAGATTCCTTCCCGCACGACATTCGCCGACGTCGGGGTTGTGGCGATTTCGGTTATTGTGATCTGCACCCTGGCGGGCATGATTCCGGCCTGGCGGGCCGCCCGTCTGGACCCCGTCGAAGCGTTGAGGAACGAATGAGCGCCGCCCTGGAACCCCTTATTCAAACGGATTGCGCGGGCATGGCCTACCGCCTGCCCGGCAAGTTGCTGCCCGTGCTGGAGGAGGTCACCGTGGCCATTGCCGCCGGAGAGCATGTGGCGATTATGGGGCCGAGCGGGGCGGGCAAAAGCACGCTGCTGCATATATTGGGCGGCCTGCAGAATCCCACCTCCGGCCGCGTGCTGTTGCAGGGGCAGGATCTGTACCGCTCCTTTTCGCCCTCCGCCCGCACGGCGCTGCGGGCGCGCCGGTTTGGTTTTGTTTTTCAGGCCTACCACCTGCTGCCGGAACTCGATGTGCTGGAAAACGTGATCCTGCCGACGATGGCTCTGGGGGCTCCGGCGGCCGGCGTGCGGGAGCGGGCGCTGGAGCTGTTGAAGGCGGTGGGCCTGGCTGACCGGTGGCATCACACGCCGCTGGAGCTTTCCGGCGGCGAGCAGCAGCGGGTGGCGCTGGCGCGCGCCCTGATGAACGACCCTGAAATATTGCTGGCGGATGAGCCCACCGGGAGCCTGGACAGCAAGACGGGCGCCCAGGTGCTGGAGCAATTGTTCACCCTGGCCGATACCAAGTCGCGCACCCTGATCGTGGTGACGCACAACACGGAAGTGGCCGCGGCCTGCACGCGGGTCATCCGGATGAAAGACGGACGGATCGAGCCTTAGGCGGGGGCGCTTAGAACCGCGGATCGCCGAACAGCAACCGCATCAGGCCGTCGCCCTTCATCTGACCCAGGGCGCCCCGGGCGCAGGCCATTTCATCGAAAGCGGGGGTGCCGTCCGCCGTCCAGTCCGGTTTCCGAATTGAAACGGGAACAGGCGTGCGGGTGTGTTTGCCGCTGTGGAGCGGCACGGGATGATCCGGCAGGACGGCATAGGCGGTGCCGGCCGGTGCCTTTTGCATGACCCGGGCAATCAACCGGCGGTCGAAATCCTCGATGGCCTGTATTTTCAGTTTAAGATCCTGCGCGTGGCTGACCTCGTCGATCGCTTCCACATGCACGAAAACGAAGTCGTGGGTTTGGATGGCCTCCAGGGCGGCATCGGCCTTGGCCTCATAATTCGTGTCGATGTAGCCGGTGGCGCCGGGGACCTTGACGACATCCATGCCCAAACAGCGGCCGAGTCCGCTGATGACATCGACGGCGGAAATGACGGCCGCGGAGATGCCGAAACGTTCGGTTACTTTGCGCAGGGAGCCGGATTTGCCGCCGCTCCAGAGCCAGACGCCGTTGGCGGCGCGGCCCTTGAGCAGTTGGGCGGCGGCGGCGATCAGCTCGCGCAGGACTTGGGCGGTATGCTCGCCTTCCGGCGAAGCGGCCTTCGGCAGGCAACCTGCCACCGGGTTGCCGTGGTTGTCGTCCGGTTTTTCGCATTTCACGGCGGCGCTGAATTCCGGGCCCGAGAGGACCAGGAGATTGCGGTAGCTGACGCCGGGGTAGAATTTGATCTTGTCGGTGGCCAGGGACCGGTTCAGGAGGGCGATAGCGCTTTGGGCATCGGTCTGCGCGATATGGCCGCCGGAGAAATCGGTGAGAATGCCGGCGGGATTGACGGTCACGAGATTCATGCGGAAGCAGACATCCTGGGGGCCCAGAAGAATGCCCTGGCTGGCGGCCTCGAGGGGACCCCGGCCGCACATTTCGGTTTGCAGGTCGCACCCCAGCACGGACATGTTCGCCACGTCGCTCGAGGTCGGGAAGCCCTCCGGAAGGGTCAGGAGGGTGCCGCTGCGGCCATTGCGGGCAATGGAATCCATGGCGGGTTTGCGGGCCGCCTGCAGGGGTGTGCGGCCGTCCAATTCGGCCACCGGTTCATCCGCCATGCCGTCGCCCAGGAACAGGATTGTTTTGTTTTGGTGAATCACGGCTAAAAGTATGCCAGAGGCCACAAATGGTGTCAATTACGACACTTTTTTCTTTTTCAAAGGGGGGGTGTGGCGTATGATTGTGCGGTTTCAGGCAACGAGTTGCGGGGGCGTCCCCGATGTAAGGAGCGAGATGAGAATTTTATCGGGCATCCAGCCCTCTGGCAAGCTGCATCTGGGCAACTATTTCGGCATGATGAAGCCGGCGCTGGAGCTTCAGCTGAAAGGCGACGCCTATCTGTTCATCGCCAATTTCCATGCCTTGACGACGGTCACGGATCCCGCCGTGATGCGGGAGAATACCCGCGATGTGGCGCTGGACTTTCTGGCCTGCGGCCTGGACACGGAAAAGACGGTTTTTTTCCGGCAGAGCGACGTGCCCGAAGTATGCGAGCTGACCTGGTATCTTTCCTGCGTCACCACCATGGGCCTCCTTGAGCGGTGCCATTCGTTCAAGGACAAGGTGGACAAGGGGATCATGCCGTCGCATGCCCTGTTCGCCTATCCCGTCCTGATGGCCGCCGACATCCTGGCCTATCAATCCAACCTCGTGCCGGTGGGCAAGGACCAGAAACAGCACCTGGAGGTGACCCGGGACATCGCGATCCGCTTTAACAATCAGTTCGGCGAGGTCTTCACCATTCCCGAGCCTTTCATCCAGGAGGCGGTGGCCGTGGTGCCGGGCATTGACGGGCAGAAGATGTCCAAGTCCTACGACAACACGATCGAGATTTTCGGCGAGGAGAAGAAGACCCGCAAGCGTGTCATGTCGATCGTGACGGACAGCACGCCGCTGGAGGCTCCGAAGAATCCCGAAACCTGCAATGTCTTCGCGCTTTACAAGCTGTTTGCCACGGAGGCGGAGCGCGAGGCTCTGGCGGCGCGGTACCAGGCCGGCGGCATGGGGTACGGGGAGGCCAAAAAGGCCCTGTTTGAGATCTTCTGGTCGCGGTTCGAACCGTTCCGGAAAAGGAGGGCCGAACTGGCGTCCCAGCCGGGTTATGTCGAGGAGGTTTTGAAAAAGGGCGCCGAACGCGCCCGCGCCGAGGCGCGCAAGACGTTGGACCGGGTGCGCCGGCAGATGGGCGTGGATTAAGGAGTACGCGTGACGAACCGATCCCCAACGGCATCGACGGATTACAAGGTGGACCTGGAGGTCTTCGAAGGCCCCCTGGATCTGCTGCTGTATTTGATCAAGAAGGACGAGCTGGAGATCTGCGACATTGAGATCAACCGGATCACGACTCAATACATTGAGTATCTGGGACTCATGCAGATGCTGGACCTGAATATTGCCGGCGAATTCATCGTCATGGCGGCCACGCTTATGATGGTCAAGAGCCGCATGCTGCTGCCTGTCGAAGAGCGTCCCGAGATGGAGGAGGAGGAAGCGGATCCGCGCTGGGACCTGGTGCGCCAGCTCCTGGAGTACAAGAAATACAAGGATGCCGCCCGCCATTTGGATTTTCTTTCGCAGGCCCGCGAGAACATGTTCAACCGGGGCGGCGAGATGCCGACCTTCGAACCGGAACCGGGCCTGGGCCTCGAGGAGGTCAGCCTATTCGACCTCATCTCCGCGCTCAACGACGCCTTGAAGCGGATCAGCGCCACCGAGTTCGGCCGCATTATCGACGACCCCTTCACGGTCGCCGACAAGATCGAAGACCTGATGACGCGGACGCGGGCGGGGCATCGGTTCATGCTGTCGGATCTTTTTGGCCAGGCCGTCACGCGCAATGAAATCACCTGCACCTTCCTGGCGCTGTTGGAGCTGATCCGCCTTCACCAGGTGCGGATCCGGCAGTCGGCCGAATTTGGCGACATCGAGGTTTCGGCTTTTGATCCGGCGGACATGCCGCCGACGATTCCCGAGCCCGAAATTATTCCGGCTGTCCGGCCGGTCCGCCGGCGCAAAGCGGTCAAGTCGGTGGCCGGCAGCCTGACAGAAGAGGCCGTCACGGTGGATGATCCGTCTGATCTGTCTGACCCGTCCGACCCGTCTGATCCGTCCGATGAAGTGGACCAATCGGACGGGAACGACAACATCGACGAAGACGAAGACGCCGAAGAAGACGACGACGAGGATGACGACGAGGATGAGGACGATGATGAGGATGAAGACAAGGAATCTGGAAATTGAAGCCGTTTCCGAGGGACACGGCCTTACGGGTGAGGGATGACATGGACGGTTCCGAAGCGGCCATTCCGGGATTGAAGCAGATTCTGGGCGCCCTGATATTTGGCGCCAAGAAACCTTTGACGGCGCGCGAGCTGAGAAAAAACATTGAGGAAGTGGCCGAGAACCTCGGCGGGCTGTTTGCGCCGTATGCCTCGTTGAAGGACAAGGATGTGCGGGAGGCGCTCGAGGCGCTGGCGGCCGACACGGCTCGTTCCTCGATTGGGTTCACCCTGGTGGAGGGGCCCGACGGCTTCCTGTTCCAGAGCGAGGCGGCGTGCGGCCCCTGGCTGCGGCATCTGCTGGATATGGGGCGCGGGCAGCGTTTGTCCCGTCCCGCCCTCGAGACTCTCGCCATCATCGCCTACAAGCAACCCATCATCCGGGCGGATATTGAGATCGTCCGCGGCGTGAGCGTGGATCATATTTTGAAGACCCTGATGGAAGCCCAGTTGGTGCGCATCATGGGCCGGAGCGACCTGCCCGGGCGGCCGCTGCTCTACGGCACCACGCATCTTTTCCTGGAGCACTTCGGGCTCAAAGATGTCACCGAGCTGCCCAAGCTCGACGAGTTGTCGCGCCTCGAAACGGTGCGGCGCGCCCGCGCGGCCGAAGCGGCGGCGCCCGTTCCGACGGAAGAGCCCCCGGCTCCGGCGGAAGAAGTCCCGAGTCCCCTGGAAGAGCCGGCACCCGTCGAGGAGCCGCCGGCGCCCCTATCCGAACCCCAGCCGCCCGCGGAAGCCCCGGAGTCGCCATGAACAAGGATTATTCCGCCAACCCCTGGATCAGGAGCCTGTCCGTCTACGAGCCGGGCAAACCGATCGAGGAAGTGGCCCGCGAGCTCGGGTTCGACGATGTCGAGTCGATCGCCAAGCTGGCCTCCAACGAAAACGCCCTGGGCCCCTCGCCGAAGGCCATCGAGGCGATGATCGCCTGCGCCGCGCAGATGCACCGGTATCCCGACGGCGGCGGTTATTACCTGCGCCAGGCGCTCGCGCGCAAGCTGGGCGTGGAGATGAACACGCTTATTTTGGGAACAGGCAGCAACGAGCTGATCGAGCTGATCGGCCATGTTTTCCTGCGCAAGGGGCTGAACATCGTCATGGCCGACCGCGCCTTCGTGGTGTACCGCCTGATTGCCGCCGCCGAAGAGGCCGCCACCATCGCGGTGCCCATGAAGGGGGGCTTCACCCACGACCTGAAGGCCATGCTCAAGGCCATCACCCCGGACACGCGCCTGGTGTTCATCGCGAACCCCAACAACCCCACCGGCACCTGTGTGGAAGCGCGGGAGATTGACGCCTTCATGGACCGGGTGCCCGACCACGTGGTCACGGTTTTTGACGAAGCCTACATTGAATTGATGCCGCCCGAGCGGCAGCCCGACACCCTGCGCTACGTGCGCGAGGGGCGCAAGGCGGTGGTGTTGCGGACATTTTCAAAAGCCTATGGCCTGGCGGGGCTGCGCATCGGGTACGGCGTGGCGGAACCCGCCTGCGCCGACCTGCTTCATCGCGTGCGCCAGCCGTTCAACGTCAACGCCATGGCGCAGGCCGCGGCGATTGCGGCGCTGGACGACGACGCCTTTGTTTCGCGCACGCGCCGCATGGTGCGCAACGGGCTGGCCTATTTCGAAAAGGAGTGCCGCAAGGCGGGGCTCGAAACGGTGCCGAGCGCGGCCAATTTCCTGTTGATCAAAACGGGGCGGGGTCGCGAGGTGTTCAAGGCCCTGCAGGTTGAGCGGGTGATTGTGCGGCCCATGGACGGGTACGGCCTGCCCGAGCACATCCGCGTGACGGTGGGAACGGCCGCCGAAAATGGCCAGTGCATGAAGGCGTTGCTCAAGGTGCTGGGCTTGCGTGGCCGGAAGGGGCGGGCGTGAGCGGACCTGTCATTACCGTGGACGGGCCCTCGGCCTCCGGCAAATCCACCGTGGCGCGCCGCGTGGCCGCCGCCCTCGGCTACCGGCATGTGGATTCGGGATCGCTCTACCGGGCGGTGACCTGGCACGTGCTGGAGGCGGGGCTGGAACCCGGCGATTCGGCCGGGGTGTGCCGGCTGCTGGCCGGCCTGGCTGTTGAATTGGCTCCCACTGAAGACAGCGTGTTGTTCCGATTATCGGGAAAGCTCGCGGGACCGGAGATCCGGACCGCCGCCGTCGCCTCGGCCGTAAGCGTGGTGGCCGCCAATCCCGCGGTCCGCGAATGGGTCAACCGGGTTTTGCGCCAGACGCCGGGGCTGGGGGGAATTGTGATGGACGGGCGCGACATCGGGTCCGTGGTGTTTCCCGAAGCCGGGCATAAGTATTATCTCGATGCCTCGGCGGAGGTCCGCGCGCAGCGCCGGCATGCGGAGCGGGCCGGCGACGGGGCGGGGGCGGGACTGGGCGCGGTACGCGATGCCCTTCAAAAGCGTGATGCGATGGATAAGACCCGCCGTGAGGCGCCGCTGGCGGTACCCCCGGGGGCGCAGGTGGTGGATACGGAGCAATTGACTTTGGACGAGGTCGTGCGGCGTGTTTTGGATGGGATCAAAATGAAAGAGACCACCCATGAGGTTTGATATCAACGATGTCCGGGATGAAAATGGAACGCGCCTTCCTGCTTCCGGAGTAACTGAACGGAGACCGTCATGAGCGCCAAAGCGAGCCTGAAGGGACGAAGCCTGCTGACCCTCTCGGATTTGTCCGATCCGGAGTTCTTTCACATTCTGGAGCTGGCCGCCCAGCTCAAACGGAAAAAGCGTTCGGGCGTCCGGGGGCGCCTGCTGGACGGCAAGAACATCGCCCTGATTTTCGAAAAGTCCTCCACCCGGACGCGTTGCGCCTTTGTGGTGGCGGCGTCGGACGAGGGGGCCACCGCGGAATACCTGGGTGTGCACGACATTCATTTCGGGAAAAAAGAGAATGTGGATGACACGGCCCGCGTGCTGGGCCGGTTCTTCGACGGCATTGCGTTCCGGGGGTTCAAGCAGGAGACGGTTGAGAAGCTGGCCCGCTATTCGGGGGTTCCCGTCTGGAACGCCCTCACCGACGACTGGCACCCGACGCAGGTTTTTGCGGACCTGATGACTGTCAAAGAGCGCTTTGGCCGCCTGGAAGGCCTGAAATTTGCCTACGTGGGCGACGGCCGCAACAACGTGGTGAATTCCCTGATGTTCGGCTGTTCCCGGTGCGGCATGCAGTTTGTCAACTGCACGCCCCGCGAGCTGGCGCCCCCGGCGGAGCTGGTGGAACGGGCTCGGGCGCAGGCCGCCTCGGGCGGCACGGTGAATGTCATCCACGAGCCGAAGAAGGCCGTCGAAGGCGCGCATGTTTTGTACACCGACGTGTGGGTCTCCATGGGCGAGGAGGACAAGTTCCAGGAGCGGCTCCGCCTGCTCCGGCCCTACCAGATTGATTCGAAGCTGATGGAGGCAACCGGCCGCGCCAAAAGCGGCGACCTTCTTTTCCTGCATTGCCTGCCCGCCTACCACGACGATC
Source organism: Kiritimatiellia bacterium (assembly GCA_046484345.1). GTDB lineage: Bacteria > Verrucomicrobiota > Kiritimatiellia > CAIKKV01 > CAIKKV01 > CAIKKV01. Next base: position 16,216 of record JAWOJA010000089.1, on the reverse strand, counting down.
AGACCGAAATCACGGCCACCTGCGGGGCGCTGGAGGTCTCGGATGAGGTGTTCGAGGGGCCGTTCTCGGGGGTTTTCGATCAGGCTGAAAACCGCATGCACACGATCAAGGCCATCATGATAGCCACGTTAACAGCGGGGGAATGAGCATGAGCGAACACGATCTTTCCTCGACGGCCTGGGAGGCCTTTCACAAGCTGAACGTCACCGAGAAAGCGCCCTATTTCGACCATGATGGCCGGCCGTACGACGTCATGGTGGCCCAGCAGTTTGACCGCGGCCGCCTGGAGACCCTGGGTTCGCTGGCCACGGCCATCCGGCGAATCGCCAAGACGGAGGAGGGGATGGGCTTCCTCTCCAGCCAGCTCAGCCACAAACGGGCGATGCTCTATTTCACCCAGCCCAGCAGCCGCACCTTTCTTTCGTTCACGGCGGCCTGCCAGATCCTGGGCATGCCCGTCGCGGAAGTGCGCGACACGGCGACTTCCTCCGAAGTGAAGGGCGAATCCAAGGAAGATTCGGTCCGGACTTTCAGTTCCTATTATGATATGCTGATCATGCGGGAGAAGGATGGGGGACTGGCCGAACGCATGGCCTGGGTGTTTGCCCATTCGGAACGGCCCGTGCCGATCATCAACGCCGGCTCGGGCAAGGACCAGCATCCCACGCAGGCGCTGCTCGACATCTACACTCTCCAGCGCAGCTTCGAAAGCCGCGGCGGAATCGACGGCAAGACGATCGTGTTTGTCGGGGACCTGCTACGGGGCCGCACGGTGCGATCGCTGGCCTGGCTGTTGACGAATTACCGGGGGATTCGGCTGCGTTTTGTGGCGCCGGCCTCGCTGCAGATCGCGCCCGACATCTTGGCCTTGCTTCAGCAGGCGGGCGTGGATTATGATGTAAGCGAGGACTTTGAACGGGCGTTACCGGGGGCTGATGCGGTCTACATGACCCGCATCCAGGACGAATGGGACCAGCCCGGCCAGAAGGCGCGCGTGGACGTGGACCTCTACAGTTTACGGGTGGAGCACCTGGCCCGGCTGAAGGCCGATGCCGTTTTGATGCATCCGTTCCCCCGGCGCCTGGAAATCGAAGTGGCCGTGGACCGCGATCCGCGCGCCATGTATTGGCGGCAGATGCGGAACGGCATGTGGATCCGGGCGGCCCTGATCGCCTGGATCTTCAACAAGGACGGCAACATCCGGGGGTATGTCCACGGATGAGGAGCCCGCGAACCATCTTGTGGCGGGGCCTGTTCCTGGCGATGCTGGCGGGCGCCCCGGCCGCGTGGGCGGTCCGGACGGCCCCCGTTCTGGACGCCGGGCTTTTCATGTCTAAAATGGAAACAGAAGAGCCGGACCCTGCAACGCGTTTCCGCTCCGCCGGTCCGGTTGTGGAGCGGATCCACAAGCCCAGCGGCCGCACCTTCTGCGCGCTCCGGCCGGTGGCGGCCGAGGTGCGGGATGCGGCCCAGGGCACCTCCACCCTGCATGTGCTCTGGCCCCTGTTCACCTCCAATCGCCGGGGGGCGGAGCGCAGCTGGAACTCGGCCCTGATCCTTTGGGGGCGGGATGCGGACATTCACAACCCCACCTCCCAGTGGAGCCTGCTCGCCTTCCCCCTGGTTGCGACCGGCCGCACCAAGGAGGGGAGCCGGTACGGCGGTCTTTTCCCGATTTGGGGACGGCTGGAAGAGTTTGCGGGGATGGACCGCGTGGATTTCGCTCTATTCCCGCTCTACTCCTATACCCGGCAGGGCGACCTGAACACCTGGAACATTTTGTTTCCGATCATTTCCTGGACGCGGGCCCCGGACGAGGCGCGGTTCCGCATTTTTCCGCTTTACGGGCAGGCGCGCGAACCTGGGATCCGGCGCCGCTTTATCCTCTGGCCCATCTGGAACGAGGCGCAGTACAGCGCTCCGCAGCATGTTGGTTATTCGCATATGCTTTTCCCGCTGTACGGGCGTGTGAATCTCGACAACCAGCAAAGCTGGATGGTGCTGCCCCCGTTTTTCAGGTACACCGAGGCCGGCGAAAAACGGCAACTGATGGCGCCCTGGCCGTTTGTGCAGATCACACGGGGCGGGGACGACGAGAAGACCTACCTGTGGCCGTTCTGGGGGGGCCATCACCGGCCCGATTTCGAGAACGGATTCGTGCTCTGGCCGTTGGGCGGGTATGAAACGGATTCGCGCCGGGAGCTTGTCCGGAGCCGCCGCTGGCTGGTCCCTTTTTATTTTGACGAACGGGCCCTTCGCCGCGTGCCCGATGCGAAACCGATAGTCGAGGAGCGCCGCGTCCGGGTCTGGCCGCTGGCCTCCTATCGGCGGGATGCCAACAGTCTGCGGTTTCACACGCTGGAGCTTTGGCCTGCGGCTCCCGTGCCCGCGGTGGAGCGGTTGTATGCCCCGTTTTGGACTCTCTATTCCCACGAACGGGTGGGCACCCGCGTCAGCGATGAGCTGCTTTGGGGGTTGTACCGGCGGAACAGGGAAAAGGGCTCTGTGCATTCCTCCATTTTTCCGCTTGTGTCCTGGGGGGGGTCAACGGATAATGACTCCACGCGATGGGATTTGCTGAAAGGCTTTTTGGGGTACGAAAGGCAAGGCGACGACCGAAAGTTCAGAATGCTCTACTTTATGCGGTTTGATTAATGCGCACCGTTCTTCGAGAACCAGAAACCACGCCGGCTCCGGACACCATGCTCCAGGGGCTGGGCCGCTCTTTCCTCGCGATCTTGTTCGAAATCGGTCACGCCACGATGTTGATGGGGGCCGGTTTGGCGGCCATCCGCCACCTTTCCATGCGCCGCTCGCGCGATGCCGCCGTGCAACAGCTGTACATCGCGGGGGTGAAGAGCCTGCCGGTGGTGACCGTGGTGGCCGGTTTCACGGGCATGATCCTGGCCCTTCAGACGGGGCTGGAGCTGCGCCGTTTCAACCAGGAGGTCAATATCGGAACTGCCGTCATGGTCTCCATGCTGCGGGAAATGGGTCCCTTCATGACCGCCCTGATCCTGGCCGCCAGCGTCGGATCCTCCATGGCCGCCCAGCTCGGGACCATGACCGTATCCGAGGAGGTGGCCGCCCTGGAGATCATGTCCATCGATCCGGTCCGGTTTCTGGTCATGCCCCGCCTGGTGGCCCTGGCCATCATGACGCCGCTGCTCTCCTTTTATTCGACCGTCATGGGCGTGATGGGAGGGGGACTCGTGGGCGCGACCCAGCTCGGGGTGTCCTGGACCGCCTACCTGGATAATGCCACCCGGTTTGCGGACAACAAGGACCTTTATGTCGGCATGTTGAAGGCCCTCTGCTTTGGCATCGTCATTGCCACGGTGGCCTGCCACCAGGGCTTTGCGACAACCAAGGGCGCCGTGGGCGTCGGCAACGCGACCCGGCTCACGGTTATTGTTTCCTTCCTGGTCATCCTGATCGTCGGTTACTACATTACCCGGTTATTTTACGTATGATCCGTTTCGAACAAGTTTCAAAAGCGTTCGGGTCCCAGCAGGTGCTGAACCGCGTGGACCTGCATATTGAACGGGGCGAAACGTTCGTCATCGTGGGCTCTTCGGGCATGGGCAAGAGCGTGACGCTCAAACACATGATCCGGCTGCTGACGCCCGACCAGGGCCGCGTTTTTGTGGGAGACGACTGCATCAGCGAGGCCGGCGACCGGGACATCGTCAAGATCCGGGACCGGTTCGGCGTGCTGTTCCAGAGCGCCGCCCTGCTGGCCTGGCTCTCCGTGTTCGAAAATGTGGCTCTGCCGCTGCGGGAACGGACGGCCATGACGGAGGAGGAGATCGAGGTGCGGGTGGCCGAGTGCCTGGAACTCGTAGAGTTGACGTCGGCCGCCTCCAAATTTCCGGACGAAATATCCGGCGGCATGCGCAAGCGCGCCGGGTTGGCCCGCGCGATCGTGATGAAGCCCGAGATTATTCTGTATGACGAGCCGACCTCGGGCCTCGACCCGGTCATCTCCCGTTCGATTGACCGCCTGATCGACGATATGCGCGCGAAGCTCGGCGTCACGAGCGTGGTGGTGACCCATGACCTGCACAGCGCCCTGGGAATCGGGACCCGCATCGGCATGCTGTCCAAGGGAACTTTCGTGGAGATTTCAAAGCCGGAGGCGTTCATTCATTCCAGCCAACCGGATGTTAAGGAGTTTCTCGAATCGCAATATATCACCCGCAAGGGGAATTGGGAATCGTGAGGTGAGCGTATGGCACGGCAGCGTTTAAAAGAAGTGCGTCTGGAGTTGATTGTCGGCGCGTTCGTCTTCATCGTGTTTTTGATGCTGGGCGCGTTCACGATCATGCTGACACGCGAGAATATTTTCCGGAAAAAATACATCGTGGAGGTGATTTTCCAGAACATCAGCTCCCTGCGGGATGGCGACAACGTCGTGGTTAGGGGCATGCCGATCGGAAAGGTCAAGGAACTCGACCTGAAGCGGGACGGCATAAAAGTCGTCTGCTCGCTCGACGAGCCCGTGCGGATCCACGATGACTATAAAATCAGAATCATCTCCACCTCGGTTCTGGGTGGAAAAGCGCTGCAGATCGATCAGGGCTCCGACAGTCGCCCCCTGGTGGCGGATCATGTGCGGCTGAAGGGCGCCGACCCGGTCGACCTGGTGGATGAGGCCTCGGAAGTGGTGGCCCAGATCCGGCGTGCTCTGGACGAGGGGAAAGTCATCGAAAACGTCAAGGCCTCGGCGGAATCGCTGCGGGAAATCACCCAGAAGATCAACTCGGGCGAAGGCTTGGTCGGCCGCCTTCTTAACGATGCGACGGTGGCGGACGATTTCAAGGCGCTTTCCACGCAAATGCGCGAGGTGGCCGGCCGGATCGAACGTCAGGAAGGCACGCTTGGGAAATTGCTGGGGGCCGACGACGCACTGTACACCAACCTTATCGCCACGGTGGCCTCGCTCAAGACGGTTTCCGAACGGATGGAGCGGGGGGAGGGCACACTGGGGCGGCTGTTGAGTTCGGACGACACGATATACCGGGACTTGCAGGCCGCTGTGGCCTCCGTCAAAACCATGACCGAACGGCTGGAAAAGGGCGAGGGCACGGTCGGGAAGTTGCTGTCGCCCGACGATACCCTTTACCAGGATTTGCGCGACACCGTGGCGTCTTTGAAGTCGACTTCCGAAAAAATCGACAAGGGCGTCGGATCGCTCGGGAAGCTGATCAACGAGGATACGGTCTACCAGGATCTCAAGATCACCGTGAAGGAGTTGAACGCCTTCATCCAGGACTATCGCGAGACGGCGCCCGTGGTTTCCTTCGGTTCGCTGCTAATTGGCGCGCTGTAACGTTCACCGGGCCATGCAGAGGACGGCCACGCCGGCCAGGATCGTCAACAGCGCAAGCCCCTTGGAACGGATGTTCTCCTCCCGGAACAGGAACGCGCCCAGCATGAAGGTCAGGATCACGTTGGATCGCCGGATTAGCGACACCACGGCGATTGACACCCCCGGCTCGCTGAGCGCCTTAAAGTAGAGCCAGTCGGCCGTGACCAGAAGGAGGCCGACCGCCGGGATGCTCCACCGCCATTGAAAGGGGGTCCGGTGCAGGTTGGCGGCCCGCTGGGCGAACCAGGCGCCGCCCAGGACGACCACCAGGCCCGCGCAAAACCAGAATTGCAGGGTGTCCCGGGGCAGCCGGCAGGTTTGAAGCAGGTATTTGTCGTAAAGGGCCGAGGCCGCTCCCAACAGCGTGGCCCCGAAGGCCATGAAAACCCCGCGGTGGCGGGCGAAATGAATGCCTTCCTTTTTTCCCAAAAAGGAAAACATGCCGTATCCCGCGAGGACGAGGGCCATGCCGACAGCCTGCGGGGCCGTCGGACGTTCGTCGAAAAGGAAAACCGCCCCGACCAGGGTCCACAGCGGGGCGCTGGCCCGGATGGGAGAGACGATCGAAAGCGGCATGGCCCGCATGGCGTAGTAGGCCAGAATCCATGAGCCCGAGACGAGCAGGGATTTCAACCCGATCAGGCCGAACGACGCGCCCGAAAGGGTCATCACCTCGCGCCCCCGGCCGCTCACCAGGATCGCGGCCATGAAAACGGCCGAGCCGAACGCGGTGGCGAGGCACAGCACGGGCATCACGGCGTTCCCGCGAACGCTCTGTTTTTTGGCCACGTCATAGAGCCCGAGGGCCGTTGCGGAGGCCAGGACCAGGGGAACCCACATGGAAACCTTTCAGAAGCAGAGGGCGATGACTTCGTCGAATGTTCCCACGAAGTGCGGGTCCAGTCCCCTCCGGATGTGTTGGGGCAATTCGTCGAAATCCTTCTTGTTCTCGGAGGGAAAGATCAGCATTTTGACCCCGGCGCGCCGGGCGGCGATGGTTTTTTCCTTCAACCCGCCGATGGGCATGACCAGGCCGGTCAGGGAGAGCTCCCCGGTCATGGCCAGGCGTTTGCGCAGTTTTTTGCCGCTGACCATGGAATAGAGGGCGCACGCCATGGTGATCCCGGCGGAGGGGCCGTCCTTGGGCGTGGCGCCGGCCGGAACATGGAGGTGCACGATGTTGTTTTCGAAAAACGACTTGTATTGTTCCAGGGCGCCCAGCTTGCCACGGACCACGCTGAGGGCGATTTCGGAGGATTCCACCATGACCTTGCCGAGCTGGCCGGTCTGCTTGAACCCCGGCGATTTGGAGGGAACCGCCGTGGCCTCGACATACATGGTCGTTCCGCCGAGGCTGGTCCAGGCCAGGCCCATGACAATGCCCGGCTTTCGCTTGAAGGGATCGGTGTCGGTGAAAACGCGCTTGCCCATGAATTCCACAACCCGTCGTTCGTCGATGACGGTCTTGCGGGTGGCTCCGGTGACGATGTTTTTGGCCACTTTACGGTAAATTTTCCGGATTCCGTTTTCAAGTGAGCGCACGCCCGGGTCGCGCGCATAGCCGTCGATGATTTCGCGAAGCGCCCCGTCGGTGATGACCATTTTGGCCGGTGTGAGTCCGTTTTCCTTCAGTTGCCGCGGAATGATGTGGCGTTTCGCGATCTGCAGTTTTTCCTCCAGGATGTAGCCGGAGAGGTTGATGATTTCCATGCGGTCGAGCAGCGGCAGGGGGATCGTGTCCGACTGGTTGGCGGTGCAGACGAAGAGAACCTGCGAGAGGTCGAACCGCACGTCGAGATAGTGGTCCAGGAAGTCCCTGTTCTGTTCCGGGTCCAGCACTTCGAGGAGCGCCGAGGCGGGGTCGCCCTGGAAGCTGGCTCCTATCTTGTCCACCTCGTCGAGCATGATCACGGGATTACGCGTGCCGCAAACCTTCAGGGCCTGGATGAATTTTCCGGGCATCGCCCCGATGTAGGTGCGGCGATGGCCGCTGATTTCGGCCTCATCGCGCATGCCGCCGAGGGAGAACCGGTAGAATTTACGCCCCACGCTTTGGGCGATGGCCTGGCCGATTGACGTTTTGCCGACGCCGGGAGGGCCCACGAGGCAGATGATGGAGCCCGCGATCCGTCCTTTCAGAATGCCGACCGACAGGAATTCCAGGATGCGGTCCTTGATATCGTCGAGCCCGTAGTGGTTGGCGTCGAGGGTTTCGCGGGCTTTCTTGATGTCCAGCGAGTCCTTGGATTCCTGGCCCCAGGGCAGGGAGGTGATCCAGTCAAGGTAGTTTCGGGTAACGGAGTATTCGGGGGAGGCGGGTTCCATGACGCCGAGCTTTTCCATCTCCTCGTCGACCCGTTTGCGGGCCTCCTCGCTCAGTGTAAGCGTCTCGAGCCGCTTGCGGAACCGGTCCAGTTCGGTTTCCTTGCCCTCTTTTTCGATGCCGAGCTCCTTTTTGATCATCTTCAGTTGCTCGCGCAGAAAAAACTCCCGCTGTTGCTTGGAGAGCTTCTCCTCGATCTGCTTGTTGATGTGCACCTTGAGCTTCGAGATGTCGAGTTCGCGGGTCAGCAGGGAGAGGGATTTCTCGATGCGCTCGCGGATGCTGACGGTTTCGAGGATGTGCTGGAGTTCCTTGCCGTCCGCCGTGGTGAGCGCAGCGGCGAAATCGGCCAGGCGTCCGGGGTCGTTGAGACTGGAATGGGAGAGGAAGAGGCGAAGCTCCTCCTTGAATAGCGGGTTGAGGTTCAGCAACTCCTTGAGCGACGAGAGGATGGATTGCGCATACGCCTTCAGCTCGTTATTGTTGTCCATGTCCGGTTCGGTGATGTGGCGCACCTCCGCCCTGACGAAGGGCTGTTCGGTGACCACTTTTTCAAGCTTGAAGCGGCCGAGGGCGGCCACGACGACTTGGAGGGGGGCTTCCTCCTCGGGGCGGACCAGCTGGGCGATTTCGGCGATTGTGCCGATTTCGAACATGTCCGAAGCCTTGGCGGAGCGGGGGAGTTCGCCGGGTTCCTTGTTCCGCACGAGGATTAGGCCCACGAACTTCGAACGGCTTTCCACGATTTCGCGGATCAGGGGCTGGTAGTGTTCGTCCACGGCCAGGGGAACCACCATGCCCGGGAATATGGGGCGGTTGGGCAGCGGCAGGATTGGCAGAACTTTTGGGAACATCGCGCGGGCCGGAACCATCAGACGGTCTTCCGGCTTGGGCTCGCGTTTGGAGTCGGGTGTTTTTACCACCTCAATATCGTCGAGATCGTGATCCGCCATAGTTTTTTCCTCCTGTGACGGGTTGTGGACTAGAACTGTTCCGATTGTGTCCGGATTAAGCTTTTTTGGCAAGTATATATGCGGTCATGCCGGCGTGTCTTGTTCTTGTGAACGGAGCGGTTTTGTTTGTATAATGACGGTCAACGAAAGGCAGAGTCATGTCACGCATCTTGAGCGAGCCCGCGGCCGGCCAGGTTCCGGTGGGTTCTGTTTCCTGGACAGTTTCAGGCGCCCTTTACGATAATGCCGCCGTGAAATTCTGGTCGGCCCTGCTCGACGAGGTGGCGGAGGATTTCGCCGGGGCCGACGCGTTTTCGCTGGAGGGCTCGTGCGACGATTTCCTGGTTCCTGAAATGCTGGAACCGGCCGCCCTTTTTTCGGAGGAGCTCGACACGCTGGAGGACGAGGAGGAGATGGACGCCACCCTTCGGGAGCTGGCCCAGGAGCTCGACCTGCTGGGGGCGCCCCCGCTCGTCAAGGCCAAGGTTTTTGCCGGCGAACAGTCCCTGTGCAGCTGCGATCTGCCCGAGGAAGTGATTGATTCCGAGCTCCTGCCGCTCTTTCTTGTGTGGCCGCTGGAATGGGCGGGTCTTTCGGAGTTCGGCTGGAACCGGCGGGATATCCATGGCGGCTTTACGGCCCAGGATGCGGCCCGGGGCTTGACCTACGACGTGCGTTTCCACCTGGAGAACGCGCATATTCGCGAGGGCCTGTTCCATCGCCGCATGATCCTGCGATTCGCCCGCAAGGCGGCCTAGCGCCGTAGCGGATTTCTATCGAAAAGCCACACCCAGACCAACCCATACTAGCCGGCCGCCGGGGCGGACCAGAACCCGGCGATGGCGGCGGCCGGATCGGGCGTGTCCACGATTTCCTCCCGCCAGAAAAGGGGCAATTTTTCGCGGTATAGCTTGGACTGGAACCGCTTGCCGATGAGCATCACGAACCCGCGGTCGGTTTCCGAGCGGATGACCCGGCCGCCGGCCTGGACGGCCCGCACCACGCCGGGCGTGACAAAGGCCAATTCGAAGCCCTTTCCCTTGCCGTCATGCGTTTCAAAGTAGTTCTCGAGGATTTTCAGCTCCGGGCAGACCATCGGCAGCCCAGGCCCCACAATGAAAGCCCCGATGGCGAGGTGTCCGGGGTAATCCACCCCTTCCGCGAAAACGCCGCCCTGCACGGCGCACAGGAGCAGGGTCCCCGAGGTGTTTTCCCGCAACCGTTTCAGGACGGGCTCGGTCGGCATGGCCGGTTTCTGCAGGATCACCTGCACGGTATTCCGCGGGATGAGGTCCGTCACGAGATCCCGGAACGCGAAGCTGGGGAAAAAGGCCAGGTAATTGCCCGGCCGCAGGGCGGTTGTTTTCACGATCAGCGCGGCGATGGCTTCGGCATCGCGGCCGCGGCCCTTGAAGGATGTGTCAATCGTGGGCACAGAGACAATCAGCCGGTTCTCGCGCGGAAATGGGGACGGCAGTTCCAGGGCCGCGGAGGTGTTCTCCTCCACCCCCAGCATGCGGGCGTAGTAGGAAAAGGGCGTCAGCGTGGCGCTCATGAAGAGGGACGAGGCGAACCGGGCGGATTGCTGGCGGATGAAGACGGCCGGGTTGAGGCACAGCAGGCGCAGCGACTCCTTGTTCCAGAGCGGGGCGAACAGGGCCGGATCGCACGCCGCGCAGGCGCAGAAGGAGCGGAGCGTGTAAAGCGTTTCTAAAAGAGGGTCAGGCCCCCGGCGCCCCTCATTCCGGCGGGCGGGATTGCGCGGAAAGGGGGAGCCGCGGCCGGCCAGGGCCAGGAAGCAGGCGTAGAGCAGGGCGTCGAGGTTTTCGCCGGCTTCCACGAAAAACGAGCGGTCGATTTCGGAGGTGAAAATGGCCGCCCCGTCGTTCTGCTCCAGGACGGCCTTCCAGCCGGCCCGCTGGTGGCGGCACACCGCATCGAGCAGTTTTCCCGTCTCGCGCAGCGATTCGGATTCGGCGGCCAGCGCGATGGTGGCCAGGCGGTCCATTTCCGCCACATCGAGGCGGGGGGAATAGAAGTCGGCCACGCGCGACGGCAGGTTGTGCGCTTCGTCCACGATCAGGTGCAGCGGGCGTTCCGGATGTTCCAGCAGCATTTTAAGGGCCACGCCCGGGTGAAACACGTAGTTGTAGTCCGCCACCACGGCCGTTGCCTTGCGCGCCAGCACCAGGGTGGTTTCAAAGGGGCACAGGTCCTCGGCCAGCGCGGCTCGCGTGATCGACTCGCCGCTAAGCACGGCCAGTCCGGCCAGCCGGCTTTCGATCCCGCAGGCGGTCAGGCGGGGCTGGAAGTTGTCGATGAGCGGGCAACGGCCCTCGACACATTGCCAGTCGGGAAAGGGGCAGGAGCGTTCCTTGGCCGTGATTTGAACCGCCAGGGCGCCTCCGTTCGGGGGCAGCATGTCGGTCAGCGTGCGCAGGGCCAGCTCCTGCTGTGAGACGCGGGAGGTCAGGAAGAAGGCGATCCCATCCGTTTTCAGGGCCTGTTTGACGACCGGGTAGAGGGCGGCGGCGGTTTTGCCGATGCCGGTGGGCGCCGAGCACATCAGGGTCCGGCCCGCGGCGCTGGCCGTGGCAATGTCGTGCACCAGCACACGTTGCGGCTCGCGCATGCCGGCGTGCGGGAAGGGAAGCGTTTCGGCGAGTTTGCGGCGCCGGCCGCGGGCACGCGAGGATTCCTCCTCCTCGTCGAGAACCATGTCGATCCGTTCGTGCAGGAGCCGGCCGGCGGCGTCGGCATCGAACGGGACGGCGAAGGCGCGCGTGGCCCCGTCGGTGGCCTCCACATAGATCACGCGGCAGGCGCGGACCGGCGTGCCGGCCCCCTGGAGTAGGCAGGCGTAGAAAACGACCTGCTCGGCATGGGCCGGGTCGAGGGTCCAGGCCAAAGGGTCAACGCCCGGCAGCAGGAGTGACTTGATCTCCTCCACCTCGACGGCGTCGCTACCCGGCACGCGGCGGAGGAGGTCGAGCCGGCCCTCGAGGCGGACCGTCAGGTTGCGCCGGCTGAAGGTGGTGCTGACGGGCACCTCGGTCCGGACGAGATCGGATCCGGCTTCCTGCGTCCGGCTGGCGCCGTGCACCCGGAGGCCGGCCACGTTGCGAAGGGAGCCGGAAAAGCCCTCCCGGGTGACGGGCACCAAAGGGGAGCTGAGCAGATCGGAAACACTCAGGGTTACCGTCCGGGCTGTCTCATCGAAGCGGATCATGGGGTCGGCTCAGTTTCCGAAGCAGCGTTTGAGATGCCCGGCGGAGAATTTCGGGGTGAAGGCGGAAACGAGCAGCGTCACCAGCAGGGCGATGGGAAGGGCGACCAAGGCCGGATCGACATAGGCCCAGAGGACCGGACCGCTGTGGCGGAACACTTCGACGCCGTTTTCAAGCCGGATGCCCAAAGACCGGACGTGGAAGAGTTTCTGGCAGAGCAGGAGCGAGGTGGCGATTTTCTCCTGCATGAAGAGCATCCAGAAGGCGCTGACCAACAGGCCGGCGGCCATGCCGGCGAAGGCGCCGGCTTTGGTGATGGCCCGGCTCCAGAGTGCACCGGCGTACATCGGCAGAAAAGCCGAGGCGCAAAGGCCGAAGAAGAGACTGGTGCCGCGCGCCACGATTTCGGTGCCTGTTTTTCCCAAACGGCTTTCCAGTTGCAGTCCGAGCCAGACGCTGAACAAGATGCCCAGCACCATGCCCAGGCGGGTGATGCGCATGCCGCCCGCGCCCTTGCCGAGCGTCTGGTCCATGATGTCGCGCCCGAGCGCCGTGCCGACCGTGTGGAACTGGCCGCTGAGCGTGCTCATGGCGGCGGAGAGCAGGGTCACCAGGAACAGGGCGCTGAACCAGTGGGGCAGGGCCTGCGTCACGTACATGGGGATGATCCGTTCGACGTCGCCCGCCGCGGCGGCGATGGCGATTTTGCCGGAGGTCTCCTGGAAATGCACGTTGATCAGGGGGCCCACCATGTAGGCGGCGCCCACGGTCAGCAGGATGAACAGCCCGCCCATGGCGACCGCGCGGTTCAGTTCCATTTCGCTTTTGACCGTCATGTAGCGAACCACCAGCTGGGGCTGGGCGAGCACGCCGATCGACACGCCGGTCATGATGGTGCCCACGAGATTCCACCACATGACGGAGCCGAACCGGGGGAAATGGGTCCAGCCCTGGTGTCCCTGCAGGGCCAGTTTTTCGGGCACCAGGTGCTGGAGCCCGGCCAGCTTGTCGTAGGCCGCCTGGATGCCGCCCAGGTTGGCGTAGGTGAGACAGAGCAGCACGATCATGCCGGCGACCATCACGGTGGCCTGGAAAGCGTCGGTGTACATGACACCCTTCAGGCCGCCCAGGACCACGTAGACGGCCACGATGGAGGCAAAAACCAGCAGGGCGGCTTCATAGGACAGCCCGATGTGCTGGGAGAAGTATTTGGCCGCGCTCATCAGCACGGCGGAGGCATACAGGGGCATGAAGACGAAGATGATGCCGGCCGATGTCCCCTGAATGGCCCGCGACTGGTAGCGGCGGCCCAGCAGTTCGGGAAAGGTGTGCGCATCGAGCCTCAAGCCCAGGCGGCGCGTGGGCATCCCGAAGAGGACAAAGGCGATGAAGATGCCGAAGAAGATGTTGGTGAAGGTCAGCCACATCAGCCCCATGCCATAGATGGCCGCCACGCCGCCGAAGCCGACGATCGCGGAGGTGCTGATGAAGGTGGCCCCGTAGGACATGGCCATCACGTAAGGATGCGTCTCGCGCCCCCCCAGCAGGTAGTCCGTGACGCTGCGCGTGCCGCGGAACCCGCGCCAACCGAGGAACCCGACGATGGCGAGATAGACAAAAACCATTACCAGTGTGTTAAGCTGTTCCATGATCGGGGACTCCTATATCCGCTTGGTTTCCTCTTCTTCGGTCGCCCATTTCGCGATTTCCGCGAGGGGCTCGTCGGCCCCCCCGGCACGGTTCCATTTCCGGATTCCCCAGGCCAGGCAGAGTAGCGCGCTTAACAGGGTCATGACGATGCCTGTTAGAACCGTCGGTGAAATCTGGTCCATGGGTGCTTCCTTTTGGTTGCGATTCAGCGGTCGATTATGAGGCTTCGCCGGAAGGTGTCAAGCCCCCCCTTAGGCGCAGGCCGTTTGGCCGGACAGATTCCCGGTTTTTCCACCTCCCGGCGGCCTGCTAACAGCCTGTCCGCCCCTGGCGGGAGCCGGGCGCCATGGATGAAGGGGGCCGGCTGTTGCGCGGGTGACGGCGTGAGCCGACGCGCCGTTCCCGCAGGCGGAAACGGCTCCGGCCGGATGGCTGGGCGCCGGCCACACGGAACGGCAAGCTGTAATTGTTGCATCTGATATTGTTGTGTGGTAATGGTCCCGCAGTGTCGTCACGGAAAGGGCAGGGTCGGGGCATGGTCACCCTTAAACACATCGCGGAACAGGCGGGCGTCACGGTGTCCGTTGTTTCGCGCGCTCTCAACGCCCGGCCTGACAAGCCTGCGCGCGTGGCCCCTGAAACCAAGAGACGGATTGAGGACGTGGCCCGCGCGCTGGGGTTCCGCCGGAACCGCGCGGCTGAGTTCCTGAAACGGGGCAAGTCGCCGGTCATTCAGGTGTGTCTTCCTCCCCGCGCGAATGAGCGAACGGCGGACCCGGTCATGGGCATTGCCGACGCCGCGGAATCAGAGGATTTTTCACTCGGTTTCTTTAGCGGGGCCATTGTGGGGACAAACAGCAATCGTTTGTCCGGTTTTGCGCAAGCGTCCGGGCAGCCCTCGCTTACGGCGCGGGTTTTCCAGGTGAGCCAATCGGCGGAATTGTTGTCCTGGATCCGGCAATCGGCTGGGCCGGTCGGTGTGTTTGCGGTGACGGACCTTCTGGCGCTGAAATTGATTGCGTAGCTCGCCGCCGCGGGCATCAAGGTGCCCGATCAAGTTCGCGTCATCGGCCACGACGACCGGGTTTTTGGACTTCATCTGGATCCGGCACTGACCACGATCCGCCAGCACTACCGGGAAGCCGGCCGCGAAGGCCTGCACACCCTGATCCGTCAGATTTACGGCGAACCTGTTTCCTCACGCGTCCTTTCCCCCTCTCTGGTGGTTCGAGAAAGCGCTTGAGCCCGCCCGCCCGATATGGTTTGATGCTGGAATGAGTATGGATCACCAACCCCCCCCGTCCTCCCGGCGGATCACTCTTGAGCACGTGGATGGATTGAATCTCGAAGAGGGACTTGACCGATGTATGAACGATCGGGACATGCTGGAGTCCATTCTGATTGAATTTGCCGAAAAATTCGGAACGACGGTCGGTCGGGTGGGCGCGTGCATGGCCGAGGGGCTCTGGTCCGACGCCGAATTCCTGATCCATTCCGCCAAAGGCACATCCGGGTTGATCGGTTTGCAGGATATCCAGCGTGCGGCCGCCGATTTTGACGTGGGATTGAAACAGGCCCGGGAAACCGGCCTCTCCTCGCCCGAGCTGGAAGCCCAGTTTGACCGCTACCGTCAGGAAATGGATCGTTTTCTCGCCAGCATCGCGCGGTTGACGAACAGGGGATCGGGAGCAACCATGAGCGAAACCCGTTTGGATTCCCTGGATGCGTCTGCCGTTCGGCAAGTCCTGTCGGAGAGCGCGGTTTTGATTTCGTCCTTGGGCGCGCAGGCCGATGCCATCGTGGCCGGCGCGGCGGGTTGTGTGGCCGCGTTGCAGGCGGGCGGCAAGATACTGACGGCCGGCAATGGCGGTAGCGCGGCCGAGGCCCTGCATATGGCCGAGGAGCTGACCGGCCGGTTCCGGGGCAATCGCATTTCGTTGCCCGCCATCGCCCTTGTGGCGGATTGCACGGCCCTGACCTGCATTGCCAACGATTTCGGGTTTGACCGTGTTTTTTCGCGTCAAGTGGAGGGCTTGGGCAAGCCGGGTGATGTGCTGGTTCTTTTCAGCACCAGCGGCAATGCCGTCAATCTGGAAAAAGCCCTTTCCGCCGCCCGCGCCAAGGGCATGAAAGTTCTTTGTCTGATCGGCAAATCCGGCGGCCGGCTGAAGGGACTGGCCGACTGGGAAATCCTCGTGCGCAACGAGCAAACCGAGCGGATCCAGGAAGCCCACCAACTGATCTTACACCTGATTCTCGAAGCTGTCGAACGAGCCTTTCCGCCCGAAGCGGTCGGTTAGGCGAAATCCATAAGGAAACGTGCCCATGTCTAACAGGACTTTGCCGGTGGTCGGGCCCAGCCGGCGATGTCGAACTGAACGCGGGACATCCGCGTGTTCCCCTATGACCCGATCATGCCCCAGCGCAAACGACCCCTGCCAGTTTTTAGCCGGTTGAACGGTTTTTTGATGCGTTTGCCCTGGTCCCCATTTAAATTGACGTGCCGAAAATTCCCGACTATAAGTAAGAAAGAAAAAGGGGTACGAATGAGCAAAAAGGGACGGACTTCCGTTGTCCTGCTGGGTTTGCTTGTTCTGTGCTTGATCTGTATTCCGCTTGCCTACATGGCGTATGGGGCCAAGTTTGACAGGGAGGCCCTGAACCGCCGCATCGCTCTGTTGGAAGCCACCGA
>JAWOJA010000087.1:0-11579 GCA_046484345.1 Kiritimatiellia bacterium | reverse complement strand
TGGGCCTGACGCCGCGGGCCGGGCACCGCCCGGATCAGCTATCCGGGGGCGAGCAGCAGCGGGTGGCGATTGCCCGAGCGGTGGTGATGAATCCATCCGTGTTGTTGGCGGACGAGCCGACGGGGAATCTGGACAGTGTTTCGGGGCGGGAGATTGTGGAGTTGGTGGAGGGCATGAACCGTGGGGGACTCGAGGATGGCGACGAGCTCGCGCACGCGGGCGCGGGCCTCCTCATGGGCGGCGTCGGGATCGCGGCCGGGTTCGAGGAAAGCGAGGACCATGGCGGTGAGGGTATGGCGGGTGTTGTCGAAGACGAGGAGGGTATCGGGGACCATGAAATCGGCGAGCGGTTTTTCGGCGGGCAGGCGGTTGGGGACATGGGGCTCGAAGAAGTGGACGGCTTCGTAGGCGAGGGTGCCGACGAGGCCGCCGCAGAAGCGGGGGCGGCCGGGGGTATCGGCGAGTTTGTAGCGGCTCATGAGGGAGCGCAGGACGGCGAGCGGGTCGCCGTGGTGGGGGAGGCGTTCCTCGCGCATGCCTTCGCGCACGACGACCTCGTCGCGGAAGACGGAGACGCGGAGCATGGCGGAGAGGCCGATGACGCTGAAGCGGCCCCAGCGTTCGCCGCCCTCGACGGATTCGAGGAGGAAGAAGGCGTCCGAGCGGTCGATGAAACGGGCGAGGACGGAGACGGGGGTGTCGAAATCGGCGAGGACCCGGGCGCCCACGGGAATGACATTGGCGTTCAGCGCGAGGGCGCGGAAGGCGTCGGGCGTTGGAAAGGTATCGAGCAGCATGGCGGTCTCCTTGTTCTTCACTGTCAGTGTTTCTTTATATAGAAACAGCCGGATGAAGTCAAAGATTTTTTTGGTTTTAATCAATTTCACGCCGCAGACGGGAACCGGGATGCTGAGAGGCCGCGACGGACACCGGACCGAAACAGCCCGACTTGACGGTCGGCGCTATCCGCCCCTGCCCTCGGGGCGGGAGCGCCTGTCGCCCTCGCGTCCCCGCTCGGGCTCCACCGTCGCCGGGCTGTTTCGGTCCGGGCGGCCTCTGCGCATCGCCGGTTCCCGTCTGCGGCTCTGTCCGTTCGCAATGCCTGCGCGTTATGCATGCTCTGCTCAATCAAGAACACAACCGCCAGCAGCCATGCCTATTCCTTTATTGAATTTAGGAATGCCGTGTGCTCTGCAACAACGTTCGTCCATATTTCTAGGATTAAGCATGTTGCCAGACTCCGGCTGTGTTTTGCCGTGTCTTCCGTTTGCCGTGTTTCGCCGGGGTAATCTGTATTTATATAATGTTGGGGCTTCAGCGCTCGACATCCTGCATTTCGGCGCGGCGGTCTTTCGAGAGGTCCGTTTTGGCGAAGTCCGAGCCGTTTTCCGGGAGCCGGAGGCAAAACCGGCTGAGCGTGTCGATCTCGCAAACGCCTTTTTCCAGTTCGAAATCGAGGATGTGGCCGCCGCGGGTCCGGTCGGCGCTGAGGAAGTGCAGATGGTAGCCCGGCACGTTGACGCCGTTGACGAAGGGGGGACACCGGAAGCCGAGGACCGTGCCGGCGACCGATTCCATGTCGAATTCGGGCTGGCGGGCGGTGACCTCCTTGAGCGGCCGGTAGGGGCGGGTCTGGCCCGGCACGCTGCGGGTTTTCATCCTTTTGAATTGCCCGGTGATCCGGATGGCGCAGAACAGGTTCTTGTTGGGGGCCAGCCGGTCGAGCAGGGCCTGCGCGCCCTTGATGTCCGCCGGCGTATCGAGAGCCATGTGCCGCTCCGGAGTGAACCGGCAGACCGCGGCGAAGGGCGTGGTTGTTTCCAGATTGGGACTATACACCCGGCCGTCCGCCTTGATCTGCCAGACGGCTCCGTCGAGCACGATCATTTCGCCTTCGAGCCGGTCGAAGGTGCCGATCCCGAAATCGCCGTGGTCAAGCAGCCGGCGGCAGGTCAGGTCGCCGTCATACACCCCCGCCAGCAAGGCGTCGATGGTGGAGGTCTGGTAGAGCGTGTCCCGCGGCGGGGTGGCGCAGCCTGACCCGAGCACGATCAATGCAAGAAACAAAGAGGGAACCCATTTTTTCATCGCGATACTCCGGTTACAGCCGGGCGGCTTTACGTTTGCGGGGTGTTTTTTTCTTGGCGTCGGCGACTTCGAGGGCATCCAGGGCGCGGGCGAGGCGGTCGTGCTGGAAGCGGACGAGGCGGATATCGTCGAGGATCACGGTCTGCACCTTGCGGACGAAGACGGGATTGTTTTTCCGGGCCTCGTAGTTCCATTCCAGTTTGCGGCTCAGGTGCCGGATCTGCGAGCGGAGCCGGCGGGTGGCTTCCGTGAGCCGTTTGGTCATCTGGAGAATCACGGAGACTGCGGTTTGGTTGCCCACGCCGACTTCATGCGTCTCGCATTGGTCGAGCACGTTTCTCAGGGTCTTCACGTCGCGGTTGCGCCAGGCGGCCTGGGCCACGTCCCACAAATGCTTGACGGCTTCGCTCATTTTCCCGTGGTGATCGGGATGGAGCATGCGGACGATGGCCCGGTAGAGCTCGCGCGCGGTTTTGGGGTCCGCCTCGGGCTTCTTGGGGCGGCGGGGCTTCAGGCCGGCCATGGAGGCGAAGAAATCGTGCATTTCGTCCCATTCTTCGTCGGGCTTTTCCGCTTTTTTATGGGCTTTTCCGGGTGAGGCTTCCTCTTTTTCCAAACGCAACCGGGCCTCTTCATCGCGGCGGCGGTCATCGGCCTCGGCTTGTTCGGGGTTCTCCCGACGCCAGAGGTATTCGCGGTAGGCGTCCAGCTCGGTCAGATCGAGACGGAAGGCGAGGTCGCTGATGGCGCGGGCGATGGTTTGTTTTTCCTGGAGGGCGGCCTGGAGGCGGCGGAGTTGGACGAAGAGGTTGCCGAAGGTGCGGTGGCACCAGGCGGAGAAGCCGGGCAGGTCGCGTTCCTCGTAACGCTGGATCTGGCTTTGGAGCTTGGCCAACTCGCCCTCTGTTTTGCGGAAAGCGAGAAGCGCTTCGTCGCGGATTTTACGCGTGTCCAAGGCAATGAGCGCCCCGCGCTCTTCCGGGGGAGCGGGTGCCGGGCGTTTTGAACTGGAGCGAGGCCGTTTCACGCTCCGATTCATGGCATACCCGGGGCCGGGTCACAAGTTTTAATTTAGTAGTGTCAAAGAATTTAGATGCGTTTGAAGGAATCCGGGGGCCGGGGGCCGCCCGATCAAGAACCATGCCGTTTTTGGGCGGTTGAACGGTTTTTTGATGCGTTTGCCCTGAACCGAGAAGGCATCGGCAGTTGACAATCCCCGCGCCCCATGGGAAAATAGTTTGAATTGCACCTGTAGCGCAATTGGACAGAGCATCAGACTTCGAATCTGAGGGTTGCAGGTTCGAGCCCTGCCAGGTGCGCCATTTTGTTTTCTGGGGAGTCCTTTTCATGAGCGTTCGCGTACGTTTTGCGCCCAGTCCGACCGGGCAGGTGCATATCGGCAACATCCGGGCCGCCATTTTCAACTGGCTTTTCGCCCGTCACCACAAGGGCGAGTTTCTGCTCCGCATCGAGGACACCGACCTCGAGCGCTCCACGCCGGAGGCCATGCAGGGCGTGTTGGATGCGCTGGAATGGCTGGGCTTGAATTATGACGCGCCGCCCGTTTCCCAGACCGCCCAATACGCCCAGCACCAGGAAGCCGTCGACCTGCTCATCAAAAACGGGCACGCCTACAAGGGCGCCAAGGGCGACGAGGGCGGCGAAGTGGTCTTCTTCAAGATGCCCGGAACCGACGTCACGTTCGACGATATCGTCAAGGGCACGATGACCAAGAAGGCCGAGGACCTGAAAGATTTTGTGATCGTGCGCTCGAACGGGTCGCCCGTGTTCCACCTGGCCAACGTGGTGGACGACATCACCATGAAGATCACCCACGTTATCCGCGGCGACGACCACGTGGAGAACACCTTCCGGCATATTGCCCTGTTCCGGGCGCTCGGAGCCCCGGTGCCTGCTTATGCCCACCTTCCGATGATCGTCAACGCCCAGGGCAAGCCCTATTCCAAGCGCGACGGGGCCGCCTTTGTGGGCGATTTCCGGACCCGCGGCTTTCTGCCCGAGGCCCTGTTCAACTTCCTGGCCCTCTTGGGCTGGTCCCCTGGCGGGGACAAGGAAGTCATGTCCCGCGCCGAGATGGTGGAGCTGTTCGACTTCAAGCAGGTCAAATCGTCTCCCGCCCAGATGGACATGCGGAAATTTGAATGGATGAACGGCGAGTATATCCGCCTGCTGCCGCCGGACGAATTTCAGCGCCGGTTCCGGGCCGCCTTGGAAGCAGCGGGCGTTCTGCCTGCTGGCACGGATGAGCGGTACTTCTCGGCTGTGGCCGCGTTGATGCGCTCGCGCACGCGTTCGTTTCCGGAGATACCGCCGGCCGTGGCCTTCTTTTTCACCGACGACTTTTCGTGGGACGACAAGGTGGTGCGCAAAAGGCTCCACAAGCCGGGCGCTCCGGACCTGGTGGCGGCCCTGCGGGACCGTTATGCCGCCTTGCCCTCTTTCGAGGCCGCCGCTCTTGAAAAGGAGCTGCATGCCTTGGCAACAGAGAGGGGTGTGGAAATCGGCGAGATCATTCATCCGGTCCGTGTGTCCGTGAGCGGCATTGGGATCGGCCCGGGACTTTTTGAAATGTTGGAAGTGCTGGGGCGCGACCGGGTGTTGGCCCGGCTGACGAAAGCCCTGGCATTGCACGGCGGATCGGCGGCAACAGCCTGATGCAAAACGGTGAACAAGAAACCGAGCCTGGCGTGGAAAGCTGGCGGATGCCGATTGTGGTTATTGCCGGCCGCACCAATGTCGGCAAATCCGCCCTCTTCAACCGCCTGGCCGGGCGGCGCTTGGCCATTGTGCATGAGGAGGAGGGGGTCACCCGCGACCGCGTGGTTGCCCAGGCCGTATGGGAAGGCCGGCACTATGAGCTGGTGGACACGGGCGGCGTGCTGACGCAGGACGGCAAGATGCAGTCGGACGCCTTGCATGCCTCGGTGCGCCGGCAGACGGATGCGGCCCTGGCGGAGGCCTCGGCGATTATTTTTGTGACGGACGTGGAAAGCGGGCCTGTTCCTCTTGACAAAGAGGTTGCGCGGCTGTTGCGCCGGGCGGGGAAGCCTGTTTTTGTGGCGTGCAACAAGTGCGACACGGAAGCGCGGGACGAGGCCGCCGGTGTGTGCGAGCAGTTTGGCTATCCGGTTTTCCCGGTTTCGGCGCTTCACAACCGGGGCATTGCGGACCTGATGGAAGCGGTCTGCAAAACGTTGCCCGCCGCCTCATCCGGCACACAGGCCCACCCTTTGCGGATCGTGTTTGCGGGCCGCCCGAATGTGGGCAAATCGTCATTGACAAACGCGCTGTTGAAACGCGAGCGGGTCATTGTTTCGGCTTTTGCGGGGACCACCCGCGACAGCATCGACATCCCCTTTAAGGTGGGGGCGAAGGGGGAAGAGCGGCATTATGTGCTGACCGACACGGCGGGCATCCGGCAGGCGGGCAAGGTCGGCACGGCGGTTGAAAAATTCAGCCTGATCCGCGCGGAGGAGAGCATTCGGCAGGCCCATGTGGCGGTGTTGCTGATGGATGCGGAGCAGGGGCCGACCCGGCAGGACAAGGCCATAGCCGCGCTGATCCGCGAGCATCGCCGGGGGTGCGTGATTGTGATCAACAAGTGGGATCTGGCGCGCGGCAAGGTGCAGGAAAAAGCCTATGCGGCGGCGTTCCGGCGCGAGGTCTCCTTCCTCGACTATGCGCCCCTGATTTTTGTTTCCTCCAAGACGGGGTACAACACCAAGGCGGTCATGGACACGATCGACCAGGTGGCCACGCAGATCCGTGCCACCTTGTCCACGGGGGTGCTGAATCGCACGCTGAACGACGCCTATGAGCGCGTGGCGCCGCCGACGGTCAAGGGCAAGAGGCTGAAGATCTATTACGCCACGCAGATTGGAATCGATCCGGTCCGGATCGCGCTTTTCGTGAACGATCCCACGCGCTGGGTGCCGGCCTATGAAACGTATCTGGTGAAGGCGTTGCGTTCCCGCTTTGGGCTGGAGGGGGCGCCGGTGGTGCTTATCGGGCGGGCCAAGCGGGGTGGCGAGCGGGGGGCGGAAGGGGCCACGGGGCGTCCTGATCGGACTTGAAAGCGTTCGCGGGGCATGGTAAAGGTAAAGATTATAAATAAAGGGTCGCATGGAAGGCAATAAAGAGAAGCTTTCAAAGACCATTCAGATCAAGATCAGCGATTTGGCGCTGAATATGCCGCGCACGACTGAAGTGCCGGCGGGTCAACTGGGTGAAGTCCGTCCGCCGACGGTGGAATTGGGCAAGTATGGCATTGCCATCGACTGCGTCTATGATGCCGTTTTCGTGACAGACGAAATGGGCGTCATTATTGACGTCAACGTCAAGGCCAGCGAGTTGTTTCTTTACGAGGGCGATGATCTTCGGTTTAAAAACATCCGGGAACTGGTGTTGGGGTTCGACTCCCCGGTGATGTTCCAGGTGGTTCAGAACGTCCGGAACGGGAAGCGTGTTCTGGTGGAAGCGTTTTGCCTGCGCAAGGACGATTCCACCTTTCCCTCGGAAACGGCCGTGACCCGTGTGTCGATGGGGCTTGAGGAAAATCTGCTCTGTTTTTTCATCCGCAACGTGACCCATCACAAGCAGGCCGAAGAGGCGATGCGGATGGCCCAGACGCGCATGGCGCGGGCGGAGCGGCTGGAAGCGGCCGGTATGGTGGCCGGCCAGATTGCGCATGATTTTAACAATCTGCTGACGCCGTTGCTCGGCTACCCCAGTCTGATCCGGCACCTGTTGGCCAAGGATTCCCCGATCCTGGAGTTTGTGGAGGTCATGGAAAACACGGCCCAGGACATGGCTCATTTGACGGAGCAGCTCCTTTGCCTCTCCCGGCGCGGCCGCGTGGGGCACGAGGAAGTCTTTTCGATGAACGAAGTGGTCAACCAGGCGGTGGCCCTTTTGCGCGGGGATACGCCCGAAGGCATCGGGATCGAGCTCGAACTGGATCCCGAATTGATGTTGATCAAGGGCGGGCGCGACCAGGTGGGACGGGTCATCCACAATCTCTGCCGCAATGCGATCGATGCGATCGGTGAAACGGGCACGCTCAGCTTGGTGACGGAAAATGCCTATCTGGAAACCCCGCTGCGGGCGAACAGCGAAGTGAAGCCCGGCGAATACGTGCGTGTTTCGATCGGGGACACCGGGCACGGGATTCCGGACGATGTCAAAGAGAAGATGTTCGATCCGTTCTTCACCACCAAGCGTTCCAACAAACAGCGGGGCTCGGGTCTGGGCCTAGCCATTGTCATGGGCATCGTGAAGGACCATGATGGGTACATTGATTTCAACACCCAAGTGGGGCAGGGCACGGTGTTCAGCCTCTATCTGCCCATCTTCCGCGAGGAACAGAAGGCGGGTTCTTAC
This sequence comes from Kiritimatiellia bacterium, assembly GCA_046484345.1. Classification (GTDB taxonomy): domain Bacteria; phylum Verrucomicrobiota; class Kiritimatiellia; order CAIKKV01; family CAIKKV01; genus CAIKKV01. The sequence goes on along the minus strand of JAWOJA010000087.1, from coordinate 4,091 downwards.
CCGGGCGGCCGCGAGACGATTCTGGTCATGGATGACGACACGCTTCAGGTGGAGTTGATTTGCCAGATGCTCTCGTCCCTGGGCTACCTGACGCTTGGATTCCGAAGCGGCGAGGAAGCCGTCCTGCAATGCCGGCAAGGCAGGGCGCATCCGGATCTGGCCATTTTGGACATGTTGATTCCCGGCGGGATGGATGGCGTGGAGGCCATGCACCGGTTGCGGAGCATGAAGCCCGCGCTTCCGATCATCCTCATTTCCGGCATGCCGGCGGGGGTGGAATTGGCTTCCCTGCTGGGAGAGGTGCCGTTCCTCCGCAAGCCGCTCACGCTGGAATTGCTTTCGGTGGAAGTGCGCAAACTGCTGGATGCCCGGCGGAAGCATGGCGGCAAAGAGCCGTTTGAAAAAACGATTCTCATCGTGGATGACGAGGAACCGATGCGCAAGCTGTTTTCGCTCATCCTTCAGTCCGAATTTACCGGGGCGCGCATTGAGCAGGCCTGCAATGGGCGCGAGGCGCTCATGATGGCGCTGGGGGTGAGGCCGAAGGTCATCATCATGGACTGCCAGATGCCGGTGGTGGACGGTGTGCATGTCTATGAGACCCTCAAGGACGAGTATGCGAAACGGGAATGGGAGATGCCGTCTGTAATCTTCTGCACCGGCTTTAGACTGCCGGAAGCCCTGCGAAAAGTGGTGGACGAAAACAGCCAGCACGCCTACCTGCCCAAGCCGATCGAGGCGGAGATATTGATCAAGGAAGTGGGCCTGCGGCTCAAATAGGCAAGAGAAACGCCCATGCGCCTTATTGAAACGATTCCCGAAATGCAGGAAACCATGCTGGCCTTGAGGCGGCAGGCGGATTGCCGGATCGGGTTTGTGGCCACCATGGGTTGCCTCCATGAGGGGCACCTGTCGCTGATCCGGGAAGTGCGCCGGCGGGGCTGTGTTCCGGTGGTCAGCATTTTTGTCAACCCCATCCAGTTCGGTCCCAACGAGGATTTTTCGCGTTATCCGCGTCCCTTCGAGGCCGATTGCGCGCTGTGCGAAAAGGAGGGGACGGAATTTCTTTTTGCGCCTCCGGCGGCGGCCATGTATCCGGCCGACAGTTCCGTGTTTGTGGAGGAGACCCGTCTTTCAAACGGGCTTTGCGGCGCCTCGCGGCCCGGCCATTTCCGGGGGGTGACGACGGTGGTGACGAAGCTTTTCCAGATCGTCCAGCCCCACGTGGCGGCCTTTGGGCGAAAGGATGCCCAGCAGGCGCGGATCATCGAGCACCTGGCCGCGTGCCTGAACATACCCGTGCGGGTTTTGGTCTGCCCGATTGTGCGCGAGGCGGACGGCTTGGCCATGAGTTCCCGAAACAGGTACCTGGCGCCGGCCGAGCGGACCGGTGCGTTGTGCCTGGTGGGGGCCTTGCGGGCGGCGGCGGCGCTCTATGGGGGTGGCGAACGGGCGGCCGATCGGCTGATAGCCGCGATGGAAGAGCGGGTCGCCGCCAGTCCTATGGCCCGGCTGGAGTATGCCGTCATTGTGAATTACGGATCGTTGCAACCGGTGAAAACGGCCGGGCCGGGGAGTTTGTTTGCCGTGGCGGCCCGGGTGGGCGCGACCCGGCTGATCGACAATTTGCTGATCAACGTGGCCGGTGAGTCAGTCCTTTAGCCTCGATGATAGCCCCGGCCACTTCGGCGGCCGACGCGGTGGAGGCAAGGGTGAGAACACCGCGGGCGCCGATTGTTTCAGCGGAGTCCTCGTCGCGAAGAATCACGATACCAGCCTGGGGGCGCAGTTTCAAAAGGGCGCGGAGGAAGGCTTCGGGTTCGTGTCCGATCAGGCGCTCGTCGAGGATCATGATATCCATGGACGCATCCATTTCCGCTTTCATCAGGAGCTCCATGGCCTCCTGGGTTTCGTAAATGACGCTGTTTTCGGGATGCCCGATTGCGGTCCGGATCCGATCGGTGATCTCTTTTCGGCCTGCGAGCAGGATGTGGAGGCCGGATAGGTAGGCGGTCAGTTCCGATTCGGGTTCGATTGCGGAGGGCAGCATGGCGTTGGGAAGCAACACCCGGAAGAGCACCTGATCTGGCCCTTTAGAGAAGCATTCCAATACTCCGCCGCACTCCTCCACCATGGTCCGCACGACGGAGAGGATGATGCCCGATTCGGGTTCTTCGCGGGGATCCGTTTCGGCCTGGGGGAGCGGGCGGGTCTCCTGGCCGCTGGAAGAAGAGAGCAGCAACACGGCGGCGTAGTTGCGGTCGACGTTCAAAAGATGGTCGGGGCCGGGTTTGTTGACCGTGATGCGGATCATGCCCGGGTGGTTCAGCGAGTCGGCAGAAAGCAAGCCCAGGTTAAGGATGATTTGCTCGATCTGGATGCCGGAAAGCGAGAGGGGGCCGAAGGCGGCCTCCGTTTGGAGCGAGACCTGCCAGGCGGAGGAGAGGCCGATGCGGAGCAGTTCCGTGGCGCGGGTGGCGTAATGATCGAGCCGGTCGGTTGGCAGGCCGGCCATGCCGCTGTGGCTGAGGTCCATCAGATGGCGGGACAGCGTGATGCCGCGCTCCGCTTCGCGGGAAATGGCGGCGGCCGATTTGAGCAGTTCATCCGAACCGGGCCGAAGGCGGCGGAGCAGCGATCCGTGCGTGGCGATGCCGCACAGAAGGTTGTTGAAGTCATAGGCCACGCCGCGGGCGATCCGGCCGACGAGTTGAAACCGGGCGATCTGCTCGCGCCGCTGCTCTTCGGCGTGGCGATGGGTGATGTTGCTGACGAAAAGCACATGCATGTCCTCGGCGGGTTGTGATCGGAACCGGAGGGTGTGCGGGGTGTTCGCCAAGACGCAGTTTTTTTCGACTTCGGAGGCTTCGTCCGTGTTCAGCAGTTTGGCCGTGTCGGCGTCCGTCAGGCAGGGGAAGATGGCCTGGATGGCTTCCGCCCCCTTGACCGGCTTGGCGGCCAGGGTGCGAAGGGCGGGGTTGCTTCCGATCATGCGCCCTTCACGATCCACCGTCATGATGCCGTCGTGAAAGTCGGCCAGTTCGTCGACGAACCGGCCGACTCGCCGGCGGCTTTCGCGCACGAAGGAGAAACGGATGGCCCAGACCCCGACGGCGCCGGCGATGCACATCAGGGCGAAAGTGATGGCCAGGATGCCGAAAGAGATCAGGGCGGTGGTGTCGGGCGGCGCATGGGGGATTTCCTCGATGACGGAAAGCGTCATCCGAACCGCAATGGCGGCGATGGCGAAGAGCAACGTCAGCAGGATGGCGATTCGAATGGCATCCCGGGATGTGGAGGATGGCGTCATGCGGGATAAGGGATCAACGGCCGAACCAACGGCTCATCAATCCCTTCTTTTTCTCGGGCTGGGGATTTTCGAGGGACTGGCGCTGGGCTTCTTCCAACAGTCGGATATCTTCGGTATGTTCGATTTTTTCCTGCCGATGTTTCAGCAGGTACTTGTCGATCAGGCGGGAATCATCCGGCACGCCCGTTTTGTTTTCGATGACGTCCGGGTTGCACAGTCCCACGGTCACGAAGATGATGGTCTCACGCTGATCTTTTTCCTTGTGCGAATAGGTGAAGAGGTACTTGCCGATCAGGGGGATGTCGCCGAGCAGGGGGACTTTCTTTTCCGATTCGATGTCGGTCGTTTCCGTGAGGCCGCCGATGGCGGCTGTTTTACCGCTTTCGAGGCTGAAGATGGTCTGAATCTTCTTGGTGGAAATGATGGGGTAGGTCTGCCCGTTGGGGGCGACGGCATCCTCCAGGCGGCGGGTCAGCTCGGGTTCGATGCGAATCGTGATAGATTTTTCTGTGTTGATGGTGGGGGTAACCATCACTTTGACGCCCAGATCCACGGGATCGCCGGGGTTATAGGTCACGATCGGGGCCGCGTTATCGCTGCCGGGTGTCACGGTGGAGATGAAGGGTCTTTCCGTTTCGCCGATGTGGATGATGGCGGATTCCTCGTTGGCGACGACGATCTTGGGGTTGGAGACCACCGAGGCGCCGTCGGTCTGCTTGAGGGCGCTGAGCATGAGCGAGACATCGTCGACGCTGAGAATGGCCGTTCGGACGCGTTTCAA